>QJYK01000142.1 GCA_003248075.1 Gemmatimonadota bacterium
CCCTTCTCCACCGCGTCCTTGGCGGTCCGATAGAGGTTCTTGCGTCCGCCGAAGTAGCCCTTGGCGACCCGTAGGATCTTCTTCTTCCTCTTGTTCCGCGCGGGGGCGGATGTTGCGCGAGGCATGGCTCTTCCTCCTCAGGCGCCGTAGGGGAGCATGCGCATCACGCGCTTATGGTCCGACTTCGCGACCAGGTCCGGCTGGCGCAGCCGGCGCTTACGCTTCGTCGTCTTCTTGGTCAGGATGTGGCTCTTGTTCGCCCGGTGCCGCTTGAGCCGGCCCGTGCCGGTGCTCTTGAGGCGCTTCGCGGCACCCCGGTGCGTCTTCATCTTCGGCATGCTCTCTCCTCCGTCCGGGACCACGCGCCCCGGAACGGCCGTGGCCTACGTTTTCACTTTGATGGGGGCGAGCACCATCGACATCGCACGCCCCTCGAAATTCGGGTGCTGCTCCACTTTGCTGACGTCCTGGAGGTCCTCCGTGACGCGCGACAGAACCTCGAGCCCCAGCTCGGGGTGGGTCACCTGACGACCCCGGAACATCATCGTCAGCTTGACCTTGTTGCCTTCCTCCAGGAAGCGTCGGGCGTGGCGGGTCTTGAACTCGTAGTCGTGCTCTTCGATCCCGGGCCGGAACTTGACTTCCTTCACCTGGATCGTGTGCTGCTTCTTCCGGGCCTCCTTCGCCTGGCGAGCCGCCTCGTACTTGAACTTCCCGTAGTCCATCATCTTGACCACGGGAGGCCGCGCATCGGGCGCCACCTCCACCAGATCCAGACCTTTCTCGGCCGCCCGATCCCTCGCCTCGTCGATCGACACGATGCCGATCTGTTCTCCCGCGTCTCCGATCAGCCGGATCGGGCTGATTCGGATCTGCTCATTGACGCGAACTCGCTTCTCGCTGATGTCAGCTACCTCCGACTCGAGTCACCCTGTCCGGAGCCGTAGCCCCGAGACGACGAAGGCCCGAGACGAATCTCGGGCCGCTACCAAAAGTCCCGACCGGCTCCTGCCGGCGGGCTTTCCTCGCGACCCCCACGTCGACCCGCTTCGCGAGCCCTGAGGGTGGGGCTCCCGGTCCAGAAGCCCACTTCTCGGTTGTCCGCCCCGTCTTCCAAGGGCTCAGATAAGATGCGACGCACATCGCACCGGGTCAACGGACCGCGCCGGGACGGGGCTCCGCGGCCCCGACTTCGTCTCAATCGAGCGCCCGGGTACGGATCTCCTCCGCGACGAGGGCCACGAGACGCTCTCGAGGCATCACTTCCTGCTTCTTCCCGGCCCCGCGCCGGCGCAGCGCGACGGTGCCGTCGTCGGCTTCGCGTTCCCCGACCACGCCCATGAACGGGATCTTGAGCGTCTCCGCCTCGCGGATGCGGTAGCCGAGCGTCTCGCGGGCCTCCACGTGGGCGCGTACGCCGGCTGCCTCGAGCTGGCCGCGGAGCTCCTCGGCGCTCTCCGTCCACTGCTCCGACACCGGAAGGAGCCGCACCTGCTCCGGCGCGAGCCAGGTCGGGAAGGCCCCGGCATAGTGCTCGATGAGTCCGCCGACGAACCGCTCCATGGAGCCCACGAGCACACGGTGCAGCATGACGGGCCTGTGGGTGTGGTTGTCCTCCCCGACGTACTGGATGTCGAAACGCTCGGGCAGGTTGAAGTCGAGCTGGACCGTGGGGCCCTGCCACTTCCGTCCGATGGCGTCGATGAGCTTGAAGTCGAGCTTGGGACCGTAGAACGCTCCTCCTCCATGGTCATACTCGAAGGGGATCTGGCGGGCGTCGAGAACGTCCGCGAGGAGTCTCTCCGCGTTCAGCCATTCATCGTCGGAGCCGAGCGCCTTCTCGGGTTTCGTGGCCAGCTCGATCGTGTACGGATACCCGAAGGTGCCGAGCATCTCGTCCACGAGGTCCAGGAGCCGTTCGACTTCGTTCGGGGCTTGCTGGGGAGTACAGAAGACGTGGGCGTCGTCCTGGGTGAACCCCCGCACACGGAGCATCCCGTGGAGCACGCCACTTCGCTCGTATCGGTAGACGGTCCCGAACTCGGCCAGCCGGATGGGGAGGTCCCGGTAGGAGCGCTGATCGCTCTGATAGACCGCGATGTGGCCCGGGCAGTTCATGGGCTTCAGTCGGAAACGGGCGCCCTCCACCTCCATCGCCCCGAACATGTTCTCGACGAAGTTCTCCAGGTGGCCGCTGATCTCGAAGATCCGCTCGCTCATCACATGCGGCGTATAGACGATGTCGTACCCGTGGCGGAGCACCAGCTCGCGCTCGTAGTTCTCGATCTCCATCCGCACCAGCGCCCCGCGGGGATGCCACAGGATGAAGCCGGGCCCGACGCGCTCGTCCGTGGAGAAGAGGTCCAGCTCGCGCCCGAGCCGGCGGTGGTCGCGCTTGCGGGCCTCCTCGAGCCGGCGGAGGTGCTCTTCGAGATCGTCCTTCTTGTGGAACGCGGTTCCGTAGATGCGCTGGAGCATCTGCCGCTTCTCGTCGCCCCGCCAGTACGCACCGGCGGCCGAGAGGAGCTTGAGGTGCTTGATCCTGCCCGTGCTGGGCACGTGCGGCCCCCGGCACAGGTCCAGGAACGGTCCGTTGCGGTAGACCGTGATCACCTCGTCGTCGTCGAACTCCTCGAGCCGTTCCAGCTTGAGGGGATCGTCCGCGAACAGGACCCTCGCCTCCGCCTTGTCGACCCGTCTGCGCTCGAATCGCTGATCGGCGGCGACGACCTCCGCGACCTTCTGCTCGAAGGTCTCCAGGTCCTCGGGGGTAAAGGGGGCTTCGACGTCGAAATCGTAGTAGAACCCGTCCTCGATGGCCGGCCCGAAGCCGATACCCGCTCCCGGCCTCACCTCTCGCACCGCGGTCGCGAGCACGTGCGCGGCCGAGTGACGGAGCACCGATAGCGATTCCGGGTCCCGCTCCGTCAGGATGCGCACGCTCGCGTCGGACTCGATCGGCGTCATCAGGTCGACCGTCTCACCGTCCACCACGGCCGCGAGCGCCGCCTTGGCGAGGCCGGGCCCTATGGATGCCGCCACGTCACCGGCGGTGGCGCCTCGCGGAAGCGTCAGGACGTCCCCGTTCGGGAGCGTGACCCTGATCTCGTCGTCGGACATCTCTCTTCGTCTCGTCCTCGTGTGGATCGGCGCCCTCGGCCTCGGCCGTGCGGCCCCGAAAGAAAACGCGGCCCCGGGCAGGTGCCGGAGCCGCGCTTGGTTCGGAGACCGGACTTTCGCTACCCCGCGCGCGTCGCCCCGCCACCGGGGGTCCGGCGGGCGGTGGCGGTCGTGGTCGTTCGTGCGGTGCGCATCGTGCGGGTCCAGGCCGAAGGTCTGATGGCAACGATGGCGCGGGCGAACGCCGGGGTCAATGCCGCACCTCCAGGCGACGTGCGGGCCCGGCCGTTACAGGAAAAGGTGGAACCGTCCCGTGGTCTCGCCCTACCTTGGGGCATCGCCCCCTCGCCGACCCCGACCGGACGAGACCGATGGGACGTTCCGTGACGGATTCCGGAGCTCTAGCGCTTGGACTCTTCCTGGCGCTCATCACGCTGGAGGCCCCGGAAGGGCGGGCGCAGGAGGTCAACGAGCTCGCCACCTGGGTCCGGGAGCTCCGAGCCTCCGCGCCGGACCCATCGCGAACCGCGACGGTCGAGGATCTCACGCTGCGCCGCGACGAGGGCGAGCTCCATTTCGCCCGTGGGATCCTTCAGCTCTTCACACCCATCGACGGCCGCACGCTGGGTGCGGTGTTCGTGGGCGAAGGCACGTTCCGCATGACGGCGCCGGAAGCGGTCGAGCAGGCTCAGATACGGCGCCTCCTGGAGACGGACGGCGTGGATCAGCCGTTTCGCCGCGCGGTCCTCCTGTTCACGGACTACTCGGACGACGAGCTCGCGCAGCACGTGACGTTCGGACCCGGGCCGCCGGCTCCCGACGGGCGACGTGAGATCGAGGAAGCCCTCAAGTACGTGAGCGACGACAAGGGATGGTTCGCGGAGACGCTCCTCACCCCCGTGCTCAACGGGATCGGGGGGCTCTTCTATGCCCACGTCGCCTGGGATCGCGGCGATCCGATCATGTTCGAGGTCAACCCGACCATCTCGGAGGAGGTCGCCCTCTATCGCAAGGGGAAGGGACGCGGAGATTTCCGTGAGACCGTGGCACGCTTCCACCGCCAGTCGGACTATGAGACAGGCAGCAGCCTCCCGCAGGAAGGGCTCGATCTCGTGCGCGTGGAGGCCTACGACGTCGAGGCGTGGATCGAAGACAACCTCGACTTCCGCGGGCACGCCGAGCTGCGGCTGACGCCGACCGGCAGCTACCGCTGGATCGCCCTGTCACTCCACTCGGATCTCGAGATCGACACGCTCCGCTGGGCGGACGGATCCCCGGTGGCGCACGACCGGCCCGAGGAGTCCAGTGCGCTCTGGATCGACCTCTCCACCGCACCGGAGTCCGGGGCCGACCTCGTCGTCGACTATCACGGGGACATCCTGGAGCAGCGTAACGGCCTCTGGGTCGAGATGAGGGCCGGACGGAGCTGGATCCCCGTCTACGAGCTCGGGCGCCCGATTCCGTACCACCTCACGTTCCACCACCCGGAGAAGCTCCGCATCGCGACCGTGGGAAGCCTGGTCTCCGAGGAAACGACCGACGAGACGGTCACGTCGGTCTGGCAGACCCCGCCGGTACGTCAGATGACGTTCAACGTCGGGGAGTTCGAGGAGCATCGACCCCCGGACCTCACGGGCCGGACGCTCACGGTCCAATATGACAAGGGCGCCCACCGGCAGCTCGTCGGGATGATGCCCGAGGGCGTCATCCTCTTCGAGCAACAGGACATGGCGGGCGCGGTATCGCGGGACCTGACCCGGGCCTTCCATTTCTTCGACGAGGTGTTCGGTCCGACTCCCGTGCAGGACTTCGTGGCCAGCGAGATCCCCTATTCCCACGGGGAGGCCTTTCCCGGCCTGGTGCTCCTGTCGTGGTCGACGTTCCAGTACACGAGCGAGAAGGGCTTCGACGAGATGTTCAGGGCCCACGAGGTGGCGCATCAGTGGTGGGGCATCGGCGTGCGCCCGGCGACGTATCGGGACCAGTGGCTCGCGGAAGGGTTCGCCGAGTTCGCGGGGCTCTGGTACGCGGCCCGCGTGAACGGCTCCATCGACATGTACAACAAGCGGCTCAAGGAGACCCGTGAGGCCCTCGTCCGTCGGCGCGACCGGGCGCCGCCGATCTCGCTGGGGACCCGCACCGCGACCGTCGACGAGCCGGAGGATCACCAGCTCGTCGTCTACCAGAAGGGGGCCTGGGTCCTGCACATGCTCCGGACCCTTCTCACCGACTTCGACAGCGGGTCGGACGACCTCTTCGGTCGGATCATGAAGGCGTTCTACTCGGAGCTGTACGGCAAGGCGGCCACGACGGCGCATTTCCAGGCGATCGTCGAGCGCGAGGTCGGCGCGGACATGAGCTGGTTCTTCAACCAGTGGGTGCACGGCTCGTCGATCCCCAAGTACACCTTCTCCCACCGGCTGGAGGATCAGCCCGACGGGTCGGTGAAGGCCTTCGTGCGCATCCGCCAGGAACGGGTCCCGGCTGATTTCAGCATGCTCGTGCCGATCCTCATCGACTTCGGCGACCTGGGCACGGCAGTGGTCCGAATCAACGTCTCGGGCCCCCTCACCGAGGCAGAGCTCCCCCTCCTGCCGCAGCGCCCCGATCGGCTCGAGTTCAACCCCTTCGAGGCCGTGCTGGCCGAGACGGACACCGAGGGGTGGAAGGGGGGCTGAGGCGTCGACGGACCGCCCGGCTACCGCGCCCGCAACAATCGAAACGGCGCCGCTCCGGGCAACCGCACATCGATGGCGCTGACCCGCTCACCGTCGAGCACGACCTGGAGCGAGACACGGGGCCCCAGTGACGGCGCGGCGAACCGTGTGTTGGACTCCGGCTCGAGCGGGTGACGTACCGCGTCGGGCGTCACCAGCACGAGCCCGTCTCCCTCGGCCTCGACGCGAAACGATGCCTGGCCATCGGGCAGGGACCACGATCCCACGACCCGGTCCCGGTCACCCGAGGAGAGGACGACAACCGCGCGCTCGAACCGAGTGCTGCCCTCGGCGGTGCCGGACAGCTCGACCGCCGTCACTCCCGCGCTCGTGCGCACGAAGCGAGCGCGCCGCGCCGCGTCCACCGCCACGATGGCGCCGTCCTGGAAGCGCGCGAAGGCGAACACGTCCTCGCCGAGCGGGACCATGTAACGGACGTTCGGCACGGTGTCGCCCGCCGCGCGTTCGTCCGAATAGAGAAGCCCGCGCGCCATGTAGAAGCGAAGGGAAGACGTCGCGTCGGCGCGGGCACGGTACGTTCCCGCGTACGACCTGAGCGTCGCCTCGTCGAGCGCCACCACCGGCAAGTCGGTACCCACGACGGCGGCGGTGATCGCCGCCTCCGGGACGGCGCCCACCGCGAACGCGACACGCTGGATCTGCGCGCCGCCGTACTCCGGGTAGTACGCCGTCCGTACCTCGAGCACGTACAGCCCCGGCTTCGTGGGCGTCCACTCCACGTCACGCGTCTCGCCGACGCCGATCACGAAGCGAGCCGGAGCGCTCACCTGTCGGTGTGACGGCAGGTCGGCGCCGTCCTTGGCGATCAGCCGCCACTCGACCTCCTGGCCATCCCGCAGAAGCCGCACACGCTTGAGGTCGTCCGGGCTGATGTGCCCGAATCGCAGGCGCACGGGTTCCCCCGGCGTGAAATGCTCCGTGGGCGCCTGCTCGCTGCCGTTGATCGACGGGGGCGAATTGATCTTCGCGCCACGCGAGCCGAGCATGAACAGGCGATCGCGAACGGGGTCTCGCACCTCCCCGGGACGGAGCACGAGGAACCCCCCGTACAGGCCCTGCGCGAGCTCGTACCCGGGCTCGCCGTGGGTGTGGTACATGAACGTGCCCGCCCGAGGGGGCGTGATGAGCACCGCCATGGAGTCGCCGGGCGTGATGGCGGGCCGTGGCGATACGGGGTCGCCGCTCCAACCACCCACACCATCGTATTCGCTTCTCACCTCGAGGCCGTGCCAGTGGAGCGAGAGCGGAAAGTGCAGCCGATTGTGCACGACGATGCGCGTCGGCTCTCCCTCGTGCAGGTGCAGGGTTCCGCCGGGCACCAGCGTGGAATCGCTCGCGGGCACCGCGCCATTCTGGATCACGAAGCCCAGCTCGGGCGCGTCGCCGAATACGCCCTCGCGCGTGCCGGTCCAGAGGTCGATGCGGCGCGCTGGCGCCGGCTCGCGGTGGTCCGTCCCGGTCCTCGGCCGCACCGAGATCCCCATGATGAGCCCCGCCATGACGTGCTCTGGGTGCTCGTGGTCGGCCTCGGGCTCCCCAGGTCCCGATCCCGATGCCTCCGGTGCCGCGCGCTCGATGTTGAAGCGCTGCGCCTCACCCATGTGGCGGATGAGGTGACAATGGAAGAGCCAGTTGCCGGGCTCCGAGGGCACCCAGCTCAACCGCAAGCTGGACCGGCCGACCATGCGGTCGGTGACGACGCGCTCACGGTCCGCCTCGGCGTATACGGTGTCGGCAGCGCCGTCGCCGCGCGCCTCCACGTTGTAGTAGAACCCGTGCAGATGCATCGGATGGGTGACGGACGCACTGGTGACGATGACCCGCCAGCGCACCGTGTCGCCCACGGTGTACTCGAGTCGTTCCGTGTACGGCCACGAAAGGCCATTCACGAAGAACTTGAACGAGGGCGACCCACCCTCGGCCCCCGAGGTGGACACGAGCATCACCCGCTCGTCCCTCGGCGGCGGCCGGTCTGCGGGGTCCACGATGAACGCGCCATCGAAGGCGGCGCGCTCGCGCTGGGCCGGATCGCGCGGCTCGATCCTGGCCGTGTAGAAGGAGGTGACGGGCGTGGTCGGCGTGAAACGGATTTGCCGCGTCTCGTTCGGCGCGATCACGACCGACGTGGCGCGAAGGAAGGGCGGGAACCCCCTCGGGGCGTCGGGTGCCGGCGTGGCGCCGCGGTCGCCCAGGCCCCCCAGGCGAATGGGAAGGTCGAGGGTGTTGCGGACGGTGACGCGGATGGGGGTACCTGCCGCGACGCGAATCATCGGTCCGGGCGCCGACGGCGGCTTGCCGGACTCGGCGAACGTCAGCGACTCGAGGACGGGCCCCGACTCACCGCGCGGACGCCATTCGGCGACGACCGCCTCGAGGGAGACCTCCAGTACTCCGTCGACCATGTGGCCCGCGCTGGCGCGGTGATCGTTGGGCACGGCGCGGGGGAGCTGCGCCGCGACGGCCGACGGCAGCACGCCCAGCAGGAGCACCAGGCAGAAAAGCTGATGCGTGAGCGGACGCGCGCCGAATGGTGATGGCATGGCTGCGAAATCCTCGAGGGGCCGACGCGGCGGAAGGTGGGGCACGAGAAGCTGGAGAGCCCTGCCAAGGGTCCGCAAGGATCGCGGTGAGCACGTTGGGGGGTGAGGGGCCACGGCTCCCCCCGCGTTCCCTCTCCCCGGCCATCGCCGAGACCCGGCCGCCGCGTCTTCTGGCGAGAACGGCGAGGGCCCGGCCACCGAGGTGACCGGGCCCCGCGAGCCGGTGCGATTGGCGACGCGCGCACCGCGTGTCGCTAATCGATCAGTACATCCCGCCCATGCCGCCGCCGGGCATCGCCGGAGCCTTCTCCTCCTCTGGCTTCTCGACGACGACAGCCTCGGTGGTGAGCAGCAGGCCCGCGATCGACGCCGCATTCTGCAGCGCCGTGCGCACGACCTTGGTCGGATCGATCACCCCCGCCTCCACCAGGTCCTCGTAGGCGTCGGTCTGGGCGTTGTATCCGTAGCCGGACTCCTTCTTCGAGCGCACCTTCTCGACCACGATGCTGCCCTCGGCGCCGGCGTTGATCGCGATCTGACGGATCGGGTGCTCGAGGGCCCGTGACAGGATCGCCACGCCGATCTGCTCGTCCTCGCGGTCGAGCTTCATCTTGTCGAGGGCCTTCTGCGCGCGCAGCAGGGCTACCCCACCTCCGGGGACGATGCCCTCCTCCACCGCCGCACGCGTGGCGTGCAGCGCGTCCTCGACGAGCGCCTTCTTCTCCTTCATCTCGGTCTCGGTGGCCGCTCCGACGTTGATGACCGCGACGCCGCCGGCCAGCTTCGCGAGACGCTCCTGGAGCTTCTCGCGGTCGTAGTCCGAGGTGCTCTTGTCGATGGACACCCGGATCTCCTCGATGCGGCCCTTGATCTTCTCCGCCTCGCCGGCTCCGTCGATGATCGTGGTGTTGTCCTTGTCGATGACGACCCGCTTCGCCCCGCCGAGGTCGCTGAGCACCGTGTTCTCCAGCTTGAAGCCGACCTCCTCGGAAATCACCTGGCCGCCGGTCAGGACCGAGATGTCCTGGAGCATGGCCTTGCGTCGGTCACCGAAGCCGGGAGCCTTCACGCCCGCGACCTTCAGGGTGCCACGGAGCTTGTTCACCACCAGGGTCGCCAGGGCCTCGCCCTCGATGTCCTCGGCGATGATCAGGAGCGGCTTGCCCATCTGCGCGACCTTCTCGAGGATCGGCAGGAGGTCCTTCATCGACGAGATCTTCTTGTCGTGGATGAGGATCATGGGATCCTCGAGGACCGCCTCCATGCGCTCCGGATCGGTCACGAAATAGGGCGACAGATAGCCCCGGTCGAACTGCATGCCGTCCACGGTCTCCAGCGTGGTCTCGAGGCCACGCGCCTCCTCGACCGTGATGACGCCGTCCTTGCCGACCTTCTCCATGGCGTCGGCGATCAGGTCACCGATCTCGGCGTTGTTGTTGGCCGAGATCGCCCCCACCTGCGCGATCTCCTTCTTGCCCTTGGTCGGCGTGCTGAGCTTCTCCAGCTCCGCGACCACGACCTCGACGCCCTTGTCGATTCCGCGCCGGATCCCCATGGGGTTGGTCCCCGCCGTCACGTTCTTGAGGCCCTCCCCGAAGATCGCCTGGGCGAGCACGGTGGCCGTCGTCGTCCCGTCACCCGCGACGTCGGAGGTCTTGGTCGCGACCTCCTTGACCATCTGCGCTCCCATGTTCTCGACCGCGTCGGAGAGCTCCACCTCCTTGGCCACGGACACGCCGTCCTTGGTCACGGTGGGGGAACCGAACTTGCGGTCGAGGACCACGTTCCGACCCTTCGGCCCGAGCGTCACCTTCACGGCCTGGGCGAGCTTGTCGACACCGACCTTGAGGCGCGCGCGGGCCTCGACGTCGAATCCGAGCTCCTTGGCTGCCATGATTTGTATCTCCTTGCGTCCCTATTGGATGCGTCGTTTGTCCGATGTGCTGCTTCAGCCTACGATTGCCAGGATGTCCGACTCCCGGAGGATGAGGTATTCCACCCCGTCCAGCGTGACGTCGGTCCCGCTGTACTTCCCGTACAGGACGCGGTCGCCGACCTTCACGTCCATGTCGAGACGGGTGCCCTCCTCCGACAGCTTGCCGGGTCCCACGGCCACCACCTCACCCTGGGACGGCTTCTCCTTGGCGGTATCGGGGATGTAGAGCCCACCACGCATCTGCTCCGACTCTTCCAGCGCCTTGACCACCACGCGGTCCGACAAGGGCTTGATCCGGCTCGCGGCGCTCTTGGCCATACCGGTGTCCTCCTCGAAAGGGTCTTCGTTATTGCTTGTAGAACAGGACTGAACGGGTCGTTAGCACTCGTGCCGACAGAGTGCTAACAACGCTGGGGCAAATATGGAGGGGCGACCTTTCGTGTCAAGGCGAAAGCGCCGGCGAGGGCGCGTCCCCGGGGGTTGGCCGCTTCAGGCGCGGAGCTGGGACGCCAGCGCCTCCATACGGGCCACGCCGTCGAGGCCCACGATCGCGCGCACCACGTCGTCGGCGAGGGCCGGATCGAACCAGTGTCCCAGGTCCGCCAGGGCCCGGAAGGAGGCGCGCGCCTCTTCGTAGGCCCGCTCCAGAACCGCCCTCGCCGACTCGCTGAAGACGGTCTCCACCGCCCGCTCGGGAAGCTCGGCCCCTCCCCTCACGGCGGCCAGGGCCTCGCGCTCGGTCGCGCTGCCCAGATGGCTGACCTGGGACGTCAGCAGGTTGTGGCTCCTGCGTCCGAGGTCGAACTCGAAGTCCGTGAGATCGTCGACGATCTGGAACGCGGTGCCGAGCCGCGCGACCGCGGGCTCGGCGGCCTGGATCTTCCCGGCCAGGTCGCCCTCCTCGATCGCGGAGGGCGCGGCGAAGGCCAGCGCGAACAACGCGCCGCCCCGCACCCGATGTACCCGCTCCACCATGTCGTCGGGAGTGGGGATCTCGTCCACCCCTCCCTCCTCCGAGCCTTCGAGGGTCCCGATCCTCGCCATGCGATCCAGGAGCCCGCGCAGAATGGCGTCACGACGCGCCCCGTCGAGCGTGCCGGCGCTTTGGGCGCGGTCGAGGACACGTCGAAGAAGTCGCTCGAAGGCCATCAGCTGGAGGATCGACCGGAAGCGGCTCCCCGACACCTGCGCCAAGGGGAGCAGGCTCTTGTCCTGGTCGTCGAAGATGTTGTCGGCGGCGGTGATCGTCCCCTTGATGCAGAAGTTGAGCTCGGTGTAGAGCCGAAGACGATCGGGGGGAACGCCCAACGACGCGAAGATCGAGCGGAAGAGGATCAGGAAGAAGTACTCCTGCACGAAGTGGAGGCCTTCGGGGCGCAGCGCCTCCGTCGCCGTGGGCACATGGGGCTCCTCCCCGAGGAACTCGGCTCCCAGCACCTGCCTCAGATCGGCGTACAGGACCCGCACCGCGCTCGCCTGCGCCTCGACGTCGGCGGACAGCCGCTGCCAGACGCCCTGCTCCTCGAGCAGCCGGACGGCCGAGCGGGAGCGAAACACCGGCGAGAGGGTCATGGGGAGTGCACCTCCGCGTCATCTTCCGAAAGAAGGCACAATCTAGCGGATTCCCCCACGATGACGAGTCCCTCTGCGGCGCGTGGGCCAACCTCTCACGGGCCCTGGACGTGCCTCCCCGCCATCGCCAGCCCGTACAGGGTCAGGAACGGCTCGATGCGGTCAACCGTCGCCAGATGGGGTCCCAACACCCCGGCGAAGCCACCGGTGGCGACGACCATGGCCTCCGGCCGCTGCCACTCCGCCTTGATACGCCGCACGAGCCCATCCACCGCGTCGACCGCGGAGTAGAACACGCCGCTCTGGATGCAGACCTCGGTCCTGCGGCCGATCACCACGCCCGGAGGCTCGAGCTCGACGCGCGGGAGCTTCGCCGTGCGTTTGTCCAGCCACTCCAGTCCCGCCGACAGGCCGGGGGCGATGACGCCTCCCTGGAAGACTCCCTCTGCGGTGATGCAGTCGAAGGTGGTGGCAGTCCCCAGGTCGACCGCGATCGTGTCGCAGCCATAGAGCTCCCGCGCGGCCAGGGTATTCACGATCCGGTCCGCCCCCACGGACTTCGGCTCCTCGACGTCGAGCCGGATGGGGAGCTCCGACTCCGGGCCCACGGTCACGACGTTGTCGCCGATGATCCGCTGGAGGCTGCGCTTCCAGAAGTAGGTCGTGGAGGGGACCACCGAGCCCACCACCCCCTGCTCGATCTCGTCGACGGAGGCCTCCGAGCCCGACAGCAGGGCACGGAGCAGCACCGTGAGCTCGTCCACCGTGCGCGGAACCAGGGAGCTGATGCGCCAGTGTGCCTCGAGCTGGCTGGGTCCCGACGCGAGCCCGACCACCGACTCGGTGTTCCCGACATCCACCACGATCTGCATCGTTTGAACCTCCGGAAGATCCCCGGGCCGGGCTCCGGCCTCGGCCTACAAGGTACGCACGCTCCCTGCCACCACGCGCACCACCGCACCACGGGGATCCTCGAGGAGCAGAGCCCCGTCGGCGGCGATCCCGCGAGCCATTCCCATCCCCGCCTGGCGGGTCCAGACGCTCCTGCCGCACAGCACGTCGCGGGCGGCGAGCTCCGCGAGGAGGGAGGGATCCAGCGCGCCGGCCGAGCCCCGGTCGAGCCGACGCAGACGACGGACGAGGGCCGTCGCGAGTCCGGCCCTCGAGGCCTCCTCGCCCGAGGCCGCCTCGAGGGATGTGGCGGTGTGGGCCAGCGCCGTCGGGAAGTCCTGCGGCCCCTGCCGGACGTTCAGTCCCACACCGGCCACGACCGCCCCCGACACGCGCTCACACAGGACCCCGCCCACCTTCCGGTCCCCGATGAACAGGTCGTTCGGCCATTTGATCCCGACCTGGAGACCGGGCGACGTCTCCTCGCAGGCCCGGGCCGCCGCGAGCCCGACCCGCAGGGGTAAGGCCTCGAAGCCCGAGGCGTCGATGCCGATGGCCACCGAGATCCAGAGGCCCATCCCCCGGGGCGAGTCCCAGCGCGCGCCGTCACGCCCCCGCCCCGCGCTCTGGGATTCCGCGATCACCACCGCCGGCAGCGGCCCCCCGGCGATCGCCAGCGCGCGTGCGCGGTCGTTGGTGGATCCCAGCTCGTCGTGGATCTCCAGGACGGGTACCCCCCACCGCCGACCCCACGAGGACGTAGGCTCCCCTTCCCAGCGCTCTTCCAGGGGCATCTCAGCCCACGATCCGGAGCGACAGGTCGGCGCTGGGGGCCGAGTGGGTGAGCGCGCCGACCGAGACCAGGTCCACACCCGTTTCGGCGATGCCCCGCACCGTCTCGAGCGTCACGTTGCCCGAAGCCTCGAGCTCCGGCCGAGGCCGCGAAACGGAGCGCACCCTCGCCACGGCCGCCCGGAGCTCCTCCGGCGACATGTTGTCGAGGAGGATCCGGTCCACTCCGACCTCGAGCACGGCCTCGAGCTCGGCCATGTCGCGCACCTCCACCTCGACGGAGAGACCCCGGTCGTTGCCGGCGCGCGCGTCGCGCGCCGCCTTCGCCACGCCACCCGAGGCGTCCGCATGGTTGTCCTTCACGAGCACCATGTCGTACAGGCCGAGACGATGGTTCTCGGCGCCGCCGGCGCGCACCGCGGCCTTCTCCAGGAGCCTCCATCCGGGCGTGGTCTTTCGGGTGTCGATCACGCGAGCGCCGGTCCCCTTCACCGCGTCCACGTAGCGACGCGTGGAGGTCGCGATCCCCGAGAGACGTCCCAGGAAGTTCAACGCCGTGCGCTCACCGGCGAGGATGGACCGCGTAGGCCCCGAGACGCGGGCGATGACGGCCCCGGCCTCCACCCGGACCCCGTCCTCGACGGTCACGTCCACCGCGAGGCCCGGATCGACGGCTCGGAAGACGTCGGTGACGCACGCGCCACCCGCGACCACCATGGGCTCCTTGGCCGCGATGACGGCCTCCGACCTGCGTGCGGTCGGCACCGTCCACTGGCTCGTCCAATCCCCCTCCCCCAGGTCCTCCTCGAGGGCGAGCTGGATCAGCGCCGCCCGAGCCGCCGCCAGGGCGCCCGGGTCGATCCTGCTCATCGAAGCGAGAGGTAGACGAGATAGAGCGCGCCCACCGTCCAGCAGTACGGCGCGAAGTGATGGAACGACCGCCGCTCGAGCATGCGCACGAAGGTGCGGATCGCCACGATGCCCGTGACGCCCGCCACGACCCCACCGACGACGAGCACCGCCGCGGAGGGACCGCTCGCCGCCTCCAGGTCTCCAAGCTTGAGAACGGCCGCTCCCGCGATGGCGGGTACCGCCATGAGGAAGGAGAACGCCGCGGCCTCTCGCGCCTCGACGCCGAGCCAGAGCGCGGCCACGACGGTGCTGCCCGAGCGCGAGATGCCGGGAACGAGGGCGATGGCTTGAGCCACCCCGATGAGGAAGGCTGCGAGGAACCCGGGTCTCTCGGCCGTCGCGAGCCCGATGCGGCCCCTGGCGCTCCACAGGAACACACCCGTAACCAGGAGCGCGAAGCCCGGAACCCACGGACTCTCGAACAGGGCCTCGATCTGCGCCTCCGCCAGGAGCCCCAGGAACGCCGCGGGTAACGTGGCGACCACCAGGAGCGCGATGTAGTGCCACGCGTTGCCGTCCCTGCGCACGGCGCCGACCACCAGCGAGCCCACCCGCGCTCGGTAGACGAGCAGGACGGAGAAGAGGGTCGCCACGTGGACCGCGATCTCGAAGACCACGCCGGGAACGTGGATATCCAACAGGGCCTGGGCGATCACGAGGTGACCCGAGCTCGAAACGGGGAGGAACTCCGTGGCGCCCTGGACGATGCCCAGGAGGATCGAGTCCCATAGGCTCATTTGGTCCCGCCTCCGTGCAGGATCCGTCGGTAGAGGGCTTCGTAACGGGGGACGACGGCGCTGGCCGCGAAGCGCTCGATCGCGATGGAGCGCGCCGCCGCGCCCATCGCCTTTCGCTTGGGGTCGTCCTTCAGGAGCTCGATCCCCGCCTCGGCCATCGCCTCCACCTCACCCACCGGGAACAGGTGACCCGCCACCCCGTCCTCGACCACCTCCGGGATCCCGCCCACCCGAGAAGCCAGGACCGGGGCCCCGCTCGCCATGGCCTCCAGAGCCGCGAGACCAAAGGACTCGTTGGACGAGGGCAGGAGGAAGAGGTCGGCGCATGCGAGCAGCTCGTCGACCGAGGCGTGCTTGCCCAGGAACACGGTCCGGTGCCGCACGCCCAGCTCTTCGGCCCGGTCCACGGCGCGGGGCCGCTCGGGACCGTCGCCCACGAAGACGAGGCGGGCGTCCACCTTGCGCGCGATCAGAGCGAACACCTCGACCACGTCCTCGACGCGCTTGACCGCACGGAAGTTCGACACGTGCATGACGATCTTCTCGCCCCCTGGCGCCAACGCCGACCTGTGGCACGGCTCCTTGTCCGGCCTCCAGACCGCCTCGTCCACGAAGTTGGGAATCACCTCGATGCGCTCCTTCGGGACCGTGAAGTCCCGCACGGTCTCCGCGCGCAGGAACTCCGACACCGCGGTCAGACCCTGGGAGCGGAGGATCGAGAATCGGGTGATCTCGTGGAAGGAGGGGTGCAGGCCGACCAGCGTGATATCCGTGCCGTGCAGCGTGGTCACGATCGGCAGGTCGCGTCGGCCGACGAGCATCTCGCGTGCGATCCAGGCGGACGTGGCGTGGGGGATGGCATAGTGCACGTGCATGAGGTCGAGCTGCTCGCGGAGCGCGGTCCGATGCATCGCCACCGCCAGCGCCAGGGAGTACGGCGGGTGCTCGAAGAGCGGATAATCCTCCATCTCCACCTCGTGGAAGAACACCCGCTCCCGGAAGCCGCCCAGCCGGAACGGCTGCGCGTACGAGATGAAGTGGACCTCGTGGCCCCGGTCGGCCAGATGCAGCCCCAGTGCGGTCGCCACCGCGCCCGAGCCTCCGTAGGTCGGGTAGCACGTGATCCCGATCTTCACCCGGTCCTCCCTCTATTCTCGATGTCCGTCGCGTTCCGCCCGACCGACGCACTCCATTCCGAAATCACCGCACGCGCCTGCGCCTCCAGGGGCCACGTCGCGTCCACTACCCGCGTGTCCTCCGGAAGTTGATGCCGAAGCCACGTCAGCTGCCGACGCGCGTACCGCCGCGTTTCCCGTCGCATGTCCTCGAGGGCGCTGTCCAGGTCCTGATCCCCACGCAGGACCCGGACGATCTCCCGGTAGCCGGTCGCGGTCATCCCGGGAGCCTCTGGGGGGATGCCCCGATGTAGCAGCCCGCTCACCTCCTCCACCAGTCCGGCACGCACCATCTCGTCGACGCGGACGTCGATGCGTCGGTTCATCTCCGCCCGGGGGAGATCGAGCCGCACCACCATCGCGGTGACGGGCGCCCCGTCCGCGGGAGCGGTCCGATGCCAGTCCGACAGCCTGCGCCCGGACAGGAGCGCAACCTCGACGGTGCGGGACATCCGCTGCGGGCCACCCTCGCGCGCCAGGCTCGCCCGCTCCGGGTCGAGCGCTTCCACCCACGCGTCCAGTCGTGCCATGGGCAGCCCCCGCAGGTACGCCCTCAGCCGGTCCACCCGCCATCCCTCCATCGGGGGCTCCCGGAAGATCGGCTCGAGAAGGGCCCTCAGGAAGAAGCCCGTGCCCCCCACCAGGAGGGGCACCCGACGGCGGTCGCGAATGTCGCGGATCCAGCCTCGCGCATCCCTGGCGAAGCGGCCGGCGGAGTACCGTTCGGTGGGGTCCACCACGTCCAGCCCGTGGTGGGGGATCCGGTCCCGGTGCGGGCGGCCGACCTTCGCGGTGCCGATGTCCATCCCGCGATACACCTGGCGCGAGTCCATCGACACGATCTCGGCCCCCAGCCGCTCGGCCACCGCGAGCGAGAGCGCGGTCTTGCCGCTCGCGGTGGGACCCACGATCGCGAGGACGCCGGGCTCCGGGACGTTTACGCTCACGTGGCCCTGCCGAACCTCCGCTCGAGCTCCCCCGCCGAGAGCCGCACGATCGTGGGCCGCCCGTGCACATCGTGATGCGGCAGATCCGTCGCGAAGAGCTGGTCGAACAGCTCTTCCATCTCGTGGTGGGAGAGCGCCTGGCCAGCCTTGATCGCGCTCTTGCACGCGAACGTCTTGGCGATGCGCTCGTGCTGATTCCGGGCCGAGCGGAGAAGCTCGGAGCCCTCCGTGAGCTCGCGGATCATCTCCCGGAACGCGCGCTCCGCATCGAAATACGGGTGCGGGTTCGGCGTCGCGTGCACGATGACGGTGTCCGTGCCGAAGTCCTCCACCTCGAATCCGGATCGGGCCAGCAACCCGGCGAGCTCCCGCACCTGATCACACTCGGCGGCCGTCAACCGCAGGGTGAGCGGAAAGAGCAGGCGTTGGCTCTCCTGACCACCCGCTGCGAACGCCCGCATGAGTCGCTCGAAGAGAATCCGCTCGTGGGCCGAGTGCTGGTCCACGATGATCAGCCCATCGCGCGTTTCCGCGAAGATGTACGTGCGGAGCACCTGGAAGAGCCGCGCTCGGGGCACGCCTTCGCCGAGGACTGCATGCAGGTCGCCCGCACCGTCCGCTGCAGCGTCCGTGGGCACGCCCGCGGCGAAAAGCGCCATCTGTGATTCCCTGTCCGAGGGCGGGCGGACGGGCGTCGGCGCCTCGCGTACGAGCATCGGCGCGGACGCGGCCGGATCGTCGAAGGTGGCCGCGCTGAGCTCGCCTTCCAGCGCCAGCCGGATCGCCCTCTCGACCACGGCCTCGACCGCGGCCGGGTCGCGGAAACGGACCTCCGCCTTCGCCGGATGCACGTTCACGTCCACCTCCCCCGCAGGCACGCCCAGGTAGAGGAAGATCCACGGGCGCACACCGTGCGCGATCGTCGTGCGGTATCCACGCTCCGCGGCGCGCAGGACGGCCGTCGAGCGGAAGGGTCGCCCGTTGACGAACAGGTGGGAGCGGCGGAGTCCTGGCCGTGCAGCGTCCGGACGCTGCACCAGACCCTCCACCGCGATCCCCGACTCCTGGTGCCCCACGGGGATCAGCGTCCCCGTCTCGCTGCCCGGCCAGAGCTGCGCGACCCGCTCGGCGACGTTCCGGGCCGCGGGCGCATCCAGGAGCGGACGCCCGTCCGACGTCAGAAGGAAGCCCACGGTCGGGTGGGCCAGGGCCAGCGTGATCAGGGCCTCGCTGGAGGCACGCGTCTCCGCCGACACCGACTTCAGGAACTTGGAGCGCGCGGGCGCGTTGAAAAACAGGCTTCCGACCTCCACCGTCGTGCCCCGACGTCGTGGATGGTCGTCCACGGAGGAGATCCGGCCGCCCTCCGCGGCAACGCGGGTACCGACCTCCTCGTCCTCCTCCCTGCTCTCCAGACGCATGCGCGAGACCGCGGCGATGGAGGGCAGCGCCTCGCCCCGGAACCCGAACGTGCGCACGGTACGCAGGTCGTTGGCCTCGACGATCTTGCTGGTGGCGTGCCGGTCGAGGCAAAGGAGCGCGTCCTCCCGGCCCATGCCCACGCCGTCGTCCGCGACGCGGATGCGGCGCTTGCCACCGCCCTCCAGGGACACTTCCACGCGCGCCGCGCGCGCGTCCAGGGCGTTCTCGACCAGCTCCTTCACCACGGAAGCCGGGCGCTCGACGACCTCGCCGGCCGCGATCTGGTTCGCCACCGCGTCGGGGAGAATCTGGATGCGTCTGGCCACGCGATACGCCCGGTGGGATGGGGGATGTGCTACAAGCTATCGGGTCGGCTCAGGCCGTAGAACCGCAGAGCGTTGTCCGTGGTGACACGAGCCAGCTCTTCCAGGGAATCCCCCCGGTGCCGTGCGACCGCCTCGGCGACGAACCGTACGAGTGCCGGCTCGTTGCGCTTTCCCCGCATGGGGACGGGGGCGAGGTACGGGGAATCCGTCTCGACCAGGATCCGCTCCCGCGGCACCTCCCTGAGGCGCTCGACCGCCCCGAAGCTCTTGAACGACGCGATCCCGGAGAACGACACGTACCAGTCACGCGCCATCGCTTCCTCGAACGCCCGGTCGCCACCGGTGAAGCAATGGAGAACGCCGCGCGCGCCCTCCGGGGCGTCGCGGAGCGCGGCGGCGATGTCGATGTCGGCCTCTCGCGCGTGCACCACGACCGGGAGGTCCCTGTCGGCGCCCAGCGCCAGGTGCTGGGCGAACAGGCGCCGCTGCACGTCCCGCGGGCTGTGATCGTAGTGATAGTCGAGCCCCGTCTCCCCCACGGCCACGACCTCCGGCTCGGCGCACAGGGCCTGCACGCTCGCGACGGCGTCCGCTGGCGCAGCCCCCGCCTCGTGCGGATGGACGCCGGCGGTGGACCAGATGCCCGGTTCGGACCGGGCCAGCTCGATCGCGGCTCGGGCGTCGTCCAGATCCGACGCTATGGTCACCAGGCGCGTGACGCCGGCCGCACGGGCCCGACGCAGCACCGCCTCCCGGTCGTCCCGGAAGGCGGTGGAGGTGAGATGGCAATGGCTGTCGAAGAGCTCGATCACACCGTCGCAGGCTCTGGCTTCGGCTTCTTCTCCCGCATCTTGCCTTCGCCGTAGCGGCTCTGGATCTCCACCAGGGCGGGCGAGGCGACGAAGATCGAGGAATACGTCCCGATCACGATCCCCAGGATGAGCACGATGGTGAAGTCGCGGATCACCGCGCCTCCCAACACGAGGAGCGAGAGCAGCACCGCCAGCGTCGTCCCGGACGTGAGGACCGTGCGGGGCAGCGTCTCGTTGATGGACTCGTCGATGAGCTCCACCGAGTCCCGCTTCCGCGCACCCTTCTTGTGCATGTTCTCCCGGATGCGGTCGAATACCACGATCGTGTCGTTCAGCGAATAGCCGATCACCGTCAGGATGGCGGCGATGGTCGGGAGCGCGATCTCGACCCGGAAGAGGGCCAGGAAGCCGAGCGTCACCAGCGTGTCGTGCACGGTGGCGATCACGGCGGCCACGCCGAAGCGGATCTCGAAGCGAATCGCCAGATAGACGAGCGTGAGGCCGAACGAGAACAGGATCGCGAGGGCGGCCTTCTGCTGGAGCTCAGCGCCCACCTTGGCGCTCACGAGCTCGGTCCGCACGATCGAGAACGTCCCCGCCCCGAACGCGGCGCTGAGCTGGCTCTCCACCTCGGCTGCGACGGCCTCGATGCTGGCGTCCGCCGCGAGCGGGGCCCGGACGAGGAACTCGTTCTCCTCGCCGAAGCGGGTGATCGTCGGGGCCTGGGCGCCCACGAGGGCTTGGCGCAGGTCGCCGGCCGTGACGTTGGTGTCGAAGCGGACTTGCACCAGTGATCCCCCGGTGAAGTCCACGCCGTAGTTCTGCCAGCTCCCGAGGGTGACGACGTTGAATGCCATCGCGGCCACTCCGCCCAGGACGAGGGCGGCCGAAAAGACGTACGCCTTCCGGCGGAACTCGATGAACTTGTAGTGGGCGTCGGTGAAGAGTCTCATGGCGGGTCGTCAGATGCTGATGGGATCCGAAGCCTTCTTGCCCCGCAGGTGCACCAGGAAGAGGGTCCGGGTCACGAAGATCGCCGAGATGAACGAGGCGACGATGCCGATGGAAAGCGTAACCGCGAAGCCACGGACGGGGCCGGTGCCGAACTGGAACAGGATGAGCGCGGTGATGAGCGTGGTGATGTTCGCGTCCACGATGGCGGAGAGCGCGTTGCCGAATCCTTCGCTCACGGCGGTGGGCGTGGCGCGCCCCGCGGCGATCTCCTCCCGTATTCGCTCGAAGATGAGCACGTTGGCGTCCACCGCCATGCCGACCGAGAGAATCAGCCCCGCGATGCCCGGAACGGTCAGCGTGGCTCCGAGCCCCGCGAGACCACCGAGGACCAGAACGACGTAGAAGCCGAGCGCCAGCACCGCAAGGACACCTGCGACGCGGTAGTAGGCGATCATGACCACCAGCACCGCGAGCAGGCCCACGATACCCGCGACCTCTCCCTGGTCGATGGAATCACGCCCCAGAGACGGACCGACGGTGCGCTCCTCCATGATGTTGAGCTTTGCCGGCAAAGCGCCCGCGCGCAGGACGAGGGCGAGGTCCCTGGCCTCGTCCAGGGGCGTGCCGGCACCCATCTCGATCTGACCCCGCGATCCGATCCGGTCCCGGATCACCGGGGCGCTCATGACCTCGCCGTCCAACACGATGGCCAGGTAATCACCGACGTGCTGCCCGCTGAAGCGCTGGAACAGCCGTCCGCCGGCCCGCGAGAGCTCGAACTGCACCTGGGACTGGTTGAACTGGGGATCGCGGCCGGCCGTCGCGTTCTCCAGGTACTCGCCCGTCAGGAAGGCGTCCTCCTCGAGGACGAAGAGTCGCCGGTAGTTGCGTGCACCCCGACCCACGACGTCGGAGCCCCACTGGAGGGTCTGGCCGCGGGGCATCGCCCGCTGGACCTCGGGCAGCGCCAGGAACGCGTCGACTTCCGCGACGTCCTCGGCTCCGACCAGGAACGTCCCTTCCGCGTCTCCGAAGTTCAGCAGCGAGCCGAGGGGGCGGAGCGCGTCTGCCGCGTTCTCGTCCTGGGCCGCCGCCGAGTCCGCCTGGGCCGAAGCCGAGTCCGCCTGGGCCGAAGCCGCGGTGTCGCCGCCGAACAGGAGCTCTTCGATGTTGGACCCGCGCTGTCCGCCGACGTCGCGCCCGAGCGCGCGGATCGAGTCCACACCCAAGCGCGCGACGATCGCACGGTCCATGCGGGGAAGCGCCGACTCCATGTCCGCGGTGGGCAGCACCAGCTTGAACTCGAGGAACGCCGCGGTCTGGATGATTTCCTTGGCCTGATCCTCGTCGTCCAGCCCGGCCAGCTCCACGATCAGCCGGTCGTTGCCCACCTTCTGGATCAGCGGCTCCTCGACCCCGAGCTCGTCGATGCGGGTGCGAATGATGCGATCGACGCGGTCGATCATGTCCGCCTTCGCTTCGGCCGTGAGCGTCCCGTTCGGGTCGTCGACCTCGAGGACCAGATGCATGCCCCCCTGGAGGTCGAGACCCAGCTTGAGCCCTTGCGTGTACAGCTGCCACCCGGCGGCGGCCAGGGTGATGACGATGGCGATGAGGCGGCCTCTTACCGTCTTGAACATTTCCGGCAGGTTCGTTCGGCGAGGGAAAGGCCCGAAAAGGGCCGGATGCGACAGCCCGTAAAGGTGTTGGCGGGTTTCGGACGTGTCAATCGCGGAGGAGCGTTGCCCCCCCGTACGTGTGTCGCCTCAGGTCAGCGCGCGGCGAAGGACCGCGTGCACCCGGGCGAGGAACCGCGGGGCTTCCACGGACTTGTCGACGTAATCGTCGGCGCCGGCCTCCAGAAGCTCAACCTCGAGGCGCGCGTTCCCGGTGCCGGTGCGGATCATCACCGGCAATGCGGCCGTGTCCACGGATCCGCGGATGTGATCGATCACGTCCCGGCCGCTCAGGCCGGGCATCGACAGGTCCAGGACGACCAGATTGTAGTCGGGGTCCTCCCTGAGCCGGTCGAGCGCCTCCTGCCCGTCCCCGGCCTCCTCGACCTCACAACCGTCGGTCTCCAGGATCGAGCGCAGCATCGTCCTGGAATCCTCGTCGTCGTCGACCACCAGCACCCGGGGCGGACCCTGCGCCAGAACCATGTCGTCGTCGGCCCCCGACTGCCCGAGCACACGCTCCACCTCGACGAGCGTGGTGCGCCCGCGGGACGCCCAGTCCAGCCCGACGTCGTGGAGAGGTCGCATACCCCCCTGGACCGCGACCCGTGTCAACGCCGCCCACCCTTTGCGTTGCTCGATCGCCTGCTGGACCCGGGGGTTCACGACGAGCACCTCGGCCGACGGGATCCGCCCCCGATATCCGGTGAAGCCGCACTCGGGGCACCCCACGGCGCGGACGACCGGCTCCGTGCCGAATCGCTCGATCAGACGCCGCTCGTCGGGCGTGGGCTGACCGCGCACGGGTTCGGCGCAGCTCGGGCAGGCCCTCCGCAGCAGCCGCTGCGCGATCGCCCCTCTGAGCGTCTGGGCGAGGGTGCTGAACTGGAGCCCGAGATCGGCGAGGCGGGCGACGGCGCTCACCGCGTCGTTGGCATGCACGGTCGCCAGGACCAGATGCCCCGTCATCGCGGCCTGAGCGGCCGTGATCGCCGTCTCCTTGTCCCGGATCTCTCCCACGAGGATCACGTCGGGGTCCTGCCGTAGCATCGCCCGGAGCGCGGAAGCGAAGGTCATCCCCTGCTTGGTCTCGACCTGGGTCTGGGTGATCCCGGGCAGCTCGTACTCGATCGGATCCTCGACGGTCATGATGTTGACCTTGCCGTCGGCCAGCTCCCGGAGCGCGCCATACAGCGTCGTCGTCTTGCCGGAACCGGTGGGACCCGTGATGACAACGATCCCGTCACGGTGGGCCAACAAGGCCCGAACGCGTGTGAGCTCCGTGGCCGGAAGGTCCAGATCGTCGAGGGAACGGGCCGCCGAGGGATCCAGGATGCGCACGACGCACTTTTCCGCCCCGGCGGCGGGAATGGTCGAGACCCTGAGGTCGTACGCGTGCTCGCGGACCCGGACCCGGGCCTTGCCGTCCTGGGGACGGAGCCGGTCGGCGATGTCCAGCCGGGACAGGACCTTGATGCGGGAGATGACCCGGTTCAGCCCCGCCATCGGGAGGTCCATGTGCTTGCGAAGCACCCCGTCCACCCGGTAGCGCACGGAGCCGACCTTGCGCCCGGGCTCGATGTGGATGTCGCTGGCACCGATGTTGATCGCGTCGCGGATGATGAGGTTGGTGAGCTTGATGACCGGCGTCGCGACCGCGTCATCCTCCGTGATCGCCTCCGGGCCCGCCTCCTCGACCACCTTCACCGCGTCGTCGGACGACTCCATCGTGCCGAGAAGCGTCTCCACGGCCTTCTCGGGGCTGAACCGGCTGTCGATGGCGTCCTGGATCACCGCCGGTGGAGCCACCTGGAACAGCGCCGGGCGCCCGGTGCTGAACGCCAGCGCCCGCTCGGCCTCGACATCGGTGGGATCACACGTCGCCACGATCAGGTGGCGGTCGTCCTCGAAGAGCGGGAAGACGTGGTGCCGGCGCGCCATCCGCTCCGGCACGACGAGGGTCGCGCGGGTCTCCGCCGCGGCGAGGTCCGCCACGTCGAGCCGGAAGTACTCTGCCACGGCCGTGGCGAGCGCCGCGTCCGAGAGACCGTAGGCGCGGGCCACGACACGCCAGGCCTCCGGGGTCGGGAGCGAGGCCGGCACGTCGGGCCGGTCTCCACCCCCGAGGCCAGCGCGCTCGACGATGCGCACGAGCCAGTGGAGGGCGGATCCGACCCCCGGACCGTCCTGACCCGTTTTCTGGGGCGCGTGCCCGCCGTTCATCCCCGCACCCTCTTATCTCATCACCACGTTGCGCTTGCCACGCTTCTCGTCGTACATCGCCCCGTCGGCCTGAGCGAGGAGGTCCTCGAGCCGCATGCGGAGATCGCCGTCGTGCCTGGCCATCCCGATACTCGCCGCCAACGTGTACGGCTCGGCGCGTGAATCGTTGAAATCGCGGAAGCGCTCGCGAAGACGGTCGATCAGGGCCTCCGCGCTCTCGCCGGAGGCCTCGAGGGCGAGCACGGCGAACTCGTCTCCGCCGAGACGTGCGATGATGTCGGAACGCCGGAAGGTCGCCCGCAGGATGTCGGCCACCTTCTGGAGCGCCCGGTCCCCGACGTGGTGGCCCAGCGAGTCGTTGATGGTCTTGAAGTGGTCCAGGTCCAGAAAGACCATGGAGACGGGGCGGGCGGTACGGCGGGCGAGCTTGAGGTACTGCTCCCCGAGGTCCGCGAACCCCCGTCGGTTGTAGAGGCCCGTCAGATCGTCGATGAGGGAGAGGCTCCTCAGGGCCGAAAGGAGCTGGTGGCGCTCGATCGCGTGCCGCACCGCCCGCGCCAGCACCGAGGCGCCCACCTCTTCCTTGACGAGGTAGTCCTGGGCGCCGCCCTGCACGGTGCTCATGCCCACCTCCTCGTCGGTGACGTTGGTGAGCACGACGATCGGCACATCGGGCGCGAAAGCGTACGCCCGCTCGAACGTCACGATCCCCCGGCTGTCGGGAAGCTCCAGGTCCAGCAGAACGGCGTCGATCCCGCCCTGGGCGAGGCGGGCGAGAGCCTGGCTGAGCTCGCCCGCCCACTCGATCTCGATCCCGCGGCCCGAGCGAACGTCGGCCAGCCGCCGGCGCAGCTCGCCGAGATATTCCCGGTCGGACTCGACCAGGAGGACCTTGATCGGCCGCTGGTGCACGAGCGCTCTGCCAGGGACGGGGTGGAGGACCCCCGGAGCCAGGACCGTTGCGCATCGGCCGCGGCAGGGATCCAACAAGGGACCTTAATCCAAGGTAATGCCGGGCCAATCGGCACGCTAACGATAAAAACAGCTGTTTCCCGCGGCCGAGAGGGGCCTTGTGAGGGTAGCTCTGCACCGGGAGGTGGAGGTTCCCCGGGGCCGGGACGCTCGCGGGCGCGATGCGCGCCGCTGGAGGGCGGGGCGGCGCTCAGCCGCCCCGACGTCCCACCAGGATCTCCTCGAAGAAAGCGATCACCCGTTCGTCTTCGGACTGGGCGAGCCAGAACATCGCCGTCCGGCGGGTCTTGGCCTCTCGCGCGGTGCGGGCGAGCTCCATGAGGATCGGTACGGCCTCGTCGCCGGGCCGCTGCGAGAGGGCGAAGACCGCGGCATCACGCACGTCCTGATCCTCGCCCTCGTCGAACGCCACGTCCGCCAACCCCTCCGTGGCCGCAGCGGCCGCCTCCTGCCCCACCCAGAAGAGCGCACTCTTGCGCACGTCCCGACGGACGCCCGCTTCCCGCGCCATCACCAGAAGGTCCCGCCACAGCTCGTCCACGTCGGCGATCACCGCCGGGAACACCACCTCTCCGGCGCGCGACGTCCCTTGCCGAGCGACCTCGAGCAGGTACCGCGCCGCGTCGTCCGGCGGCACCTCCCCCAGATCCACCGCATCGGGCCGTCGGTCGTCGCGAGGCCGCAGCACCTCCACATCGCGCACCTCTCCCCCGCGCACGCGCAGCTCGACGTCGACCGTCCCGGTGCGGCAGCTGGTCGCCATCCGGTCCCGTCCGTTGCTCCTCCACCACAGATGGCGGTCGCCCATCCGGATCCCCTGATCGCAGATCTCCACGTCCGGGCGAACACGGTAGGTGAGGAGGGCGACACCGTCTCCCAGCGCCGCCACACGCTCCGCCAGCCCCTGCCCCGCCGCACCCAAGGGGTGCGCGGCCAGGGCCAGGACGACGAGCGAGGCTCGGGCGCTCATCCCCGGATCAGGTTGAGGAGGAACTCACCCACGCGGGGATCCTTGCTCTGCCCAAGCCAGAAGATCGCGCGCTCCTTCAGCTCCGGATCCCGCTCGTTGCGGGCCACGTCCATGAGGAAGTCCACGGCCTCCCGCTCGTTGCGCTGCGACGCCACGAAGATGAGCTGCTCCTTCATCTCGGGGTCGTCCAGGGTTCGGTAGACGTCGGCCAGCTCGGTCGCCCGTAGCCCGCCGCTCTGACCGGCCCAGAACAGCGCGTTCTTCCGCACCTCGATGGACTCGCTCCGGTCGCGGGCACGCTCCAGGAGCCACCGGCGGCTCTCTTCCGAGCTCGACTGCGCGATGGCGAACGTGGCGCGCTCCTTGAGCTCCGGGTCGGTCAGGGACGGGTAGAGCTCGATCAGGTACCGGGTCCCGCCCGAGCGAGGGTTCTGCCCGATCCAGAAGATCGCGTTCGCCCGCTGCTCCGCCGGAGCATCCCGGCGTTCGGCGTAGCGACGCAGGACCTCCATGGCCCGGTCGCTGTTGTGCTGCGAGATGGCGAATACGGCCTTCTCCTGGAGCTCCGGATCCCGACTCTCGGCGAGGATGCTCTCCAGCGCCGACAGCGCCTCGTCCGAACGCACCTGTGACAGCCAGAACACCGCCTGCTCCCGCACCTCGGGATCCGGGTCCGGGTTGCGGTGGGCGAGGTCCAGGAGGATGTCCACGGACTCGTCGCTCATCTTCTGCGAGATCAGGAAGACCGCCTGCCTGCGAAGCTCCGCGGAGCACTGGTCCCGACTCTGCAGGACTTCGCGCAGGATGGGAATCGCCCTCTCCGCGTTCATGTTCAGGAGCGCGCTGAGCGCCGCGGCGCGAACCGCCTGTCCCTCCCCGCAGGGACTCGCGGCCTGTTGGGCGATGCGCGCCGTCGCCTCCGCATCCCCGCGGCTGGCCAGCTGGGCCTCCACGCGGACGAGCAGCTCACGAGCGTCCCCGCGCGTCTCGGCATCGGGATACTCCTCGACCTGACGCCTCAGCAGGTCAGCCGCCTCGCGGAGCTGGGCCCGACCGCCCAGCCGCGAGCGCGCGAACGCCTCGTAGTACAGCGACACCGCCACGTACCCCGAGCGCGGATACCTCCGCCGGAGCGCGGCGAAGCCCTCGGCGGCGTCCTGATACCGCCGCGCATTGAGCGCCTCACGCGCCTGCGTGTACTGAGCGCTGCCGGGGTCCTCTTGCAGCCACCCCTCGGGGGCCGTCACACCCCCCACATCGCGCATCGGGCGCCCGGCGCGGGCCGCGTCCCGCTCCAGCTCCCGGGCTGCGAGCAGCTCCGCCCGTGCGGCGCGCTCCGCCGACACCCGAACGCCGCCCGCCACACCGGACTGGGCGCCTGCGTCCACGGCCAGCACCGCCGCGAACCCCAGTGCCATCCACGGCGCCCTCGATCTCGTCCACGACATCATCTTGTCTCCTCTTGGCCTCAGGTCCCGGCCAGGCCGGTCCCGGCGGGTAGCACCGCATGGATCCGGGGCAGGACTTCGCGTTCTTCGATTCCATCGAGTGCCAACGTCAACTCCGAGCGCGCCCGCACTTCGTCGGACCCGTCGGCGTCGGCGACACCCACGATCTGTACCAGCACGAGCTCCAGGTCTTCCAGGAGGGCCCGCAGCGCCGGGTCATCCGCGCCCGGCCGATCCAGCAACAACCGCGTCTGCGACAGCAGGCTGGCGGCCCAATCCCCCACGGCCGGGTCCATGCGCCCGCTCCGGCCGTCGGCCCGGACGAGGGTGAGCAGCGACTCGGTGCGACCCAGGTGCTCCAGGGCTGCGACGCGCAGAAGGTCCTCATCGGGCCGTTCCGCAACGACCGGCTCCCGCGGGACCGGCGCGGTCATGCGCCCGATCCCGATGCCGAGCACGAGCACCGCGGCGGCCGCCGCGGCCCAGCTCGCGAGCCTGGGCACGCCGTGGGCACGCCGGCGAGGGCCTCGCCCGATCGGAATCACGCCGCGCGGCTCTTGCGGGAGCCGGGCCTCGATCGCCGCCCAGATCTCTTCGCGCGGGGTCTCCGGAGGGACGCGATAGGCGTCCCTCAGCCGGTCAAAGAATTCGTCCATCGGTTCCAGCGGCATCTCAGACATACTCCTGCATAGCGTCACCCAGCGCCTCCCTCAGCTTCGCCCGCGCCCGGAAGAGCCGGGCTTTGGACGTCCCTTCGGCGACACCCAACGTCTCGGCGATCTCGCCGTGGCTGTAGCCCTCCAGGTCGTGCATGAGGAAGACCGTTCGGTACATCTCCGGCAGTCCCTCGACCGCCGCCTCCACCCGATCCCGCACCTCCGGCTCCGCCGGCCGCTTGCCTGGCGTCAGGTGCGCGGCGTCCTCCAGCGACCTCTCCCGCTTGCGGTGGCGATCAACCTTCCTGAGGCCGTTGAGGGCCACAGAGACCGCAATCGAGTGCAGCCACGTGGAGAACGCCGCATCCCCCCGGAACTGATCGAGCCGTTGCCACGCCCGGAGGAACGCCTCCTGGGTGAAGTCCCGCGCCAGATCGTCCTCGCCCGCCATCCGGTAGCTGAGCCGGTAGATGCGGTCCACGTTCTTATCGTAGAGGGCCCTGAACGCGGCCTGATCGCCGTTGCGGGCCCTTTCCACCAACTCGATGTCTGTCAAGAGAAGAGCTCGTTGATCGCCGTTTCTCCCTCTTCCGAACATGGGACACGACCCGTGGCGGAACGGTTGCGGCCCAAGCCTCGGAGCGGACCTGCGCCGGAGGCGTGGCGGCGGGTCAGAGGCGAAGATCCATCGGCAGGACGAGGCGGGCGCGGGCACCTCGGTCGTCGGAGCGGTTTTCCAGCACCAGGGAGCCCCCGTGTCCCTCGGCGATCTGACGGGACAGGACCAGGCCGATCCCCGAGCCGCCGGGCTTCGTCGTGTAGAAGGGCACGAACAGGTTGCCGGTGTCCTCCAGGCCCGGGCCGGAGTCCTCCACGAGGATATGGACCTTCCCGCCCCGCACGAGCCAGCGTAGCGTGACGTCCCCCCTCCGCCCCGCCTCGAGCGTGGCGTCGGCGGCGTTCCGCACCAGGTTGATGAGCGCCTGCTCGAGCTGATCGGCGTCGGCCTGCAGCGTGGTCCGGGGACCCTCCACGACCGTGACCGGAAGCCGCGTCTCCAGGTCCGCCACCCGCTGGACGAGCGCTCCGACCTCCACCGTTCCCAGCTCCGGGTTGGGCAGCCGCGCCAGCTTCGCGTACGACGCCATGAACCGCCCCAGGCCCTCGGAGCGTGCGGAGATGACCTGGAGGCCCCGGCGCATGTCCTCGTCGAGCTCGGGCGGGAGCGTTTCCTCCTCGATCAGGCTCTGCAGGCTGCCCGCGATCGACTTGATGGGGGCCAGCGAGTTGTTGATCTCGTGGGACAGGACGCGGATGATCCTCTTCCATGCCTGACGCTCCTCCTCGCGGAGCGCCCTGCTGAGGTCGGAGAGCGCCACGAGCTGCAACGGGTACCCCTCCTGACGGACGACGGACCGCCTGAGCTCCCACCTCCCCGTGCCGCCGGGGAAGGTCACCTCGAGGGTCCGGGGCGCGATGCCCCTCAGGGCCCCGTCGAGCCGCAGCTCGGTCGCCGTCTTACCGATCAAGCGCTCGGCCGGCTGACCCAGCAGGCGCTCCGCCGCGCGGTTCACGATGCGCAGCGACTCGTCCGGACCGAACGCCATCACCGCCACGTCGATCTCCTCCAGGACCTTGCGGAGCGTTTCGGTGGCCTCCACCGCGCCGAGCCGTTGTTCCCGGAGGATCTCCTCCAGGTTGTTCACCTCGAGGTAGGCCAGCGAGAGGGGGTCGTCCGCGTCCTCGACCCGCGCCCGGATCGAGAAATCGCCCTCCCGCAACGCCGCCAGCATGTTGGCCAGGGTCCCCAGGGGGCGGACGACCCGCTCCCGCACGAGCAGGGTCAGGCCGCCCCAGGTGCCGACGAGCGCCACGGTGGCCGTCCACTGGACGCGGGTCGCGAGTGGCTCCAGCCACACGAATCCCAGCGCGACCGCGACGCCCGGCAGCCCGGCCAGGAACGCGAGGAGCAGGATCCTGCGATCGTGCCCCAGGTTCCTCCACCAGCCCGACACCGCTAGGGAAGCTCTGCCCAGGCATGGCACCCCGCGACCCATGCTGCGCATGGGTACCCCGGAGCGCCACGGCCCCGACCACGCTTCGCGTGGTGCCCCCCAGGCGGGGCGCACCGGGGTCCCCGCGCGATGCACGCATCGCGTGG
>QJYK01000228.1 GCA_003248075.1 Gemmatimonadota bacterium
AGCGTGGCGGCGAGCGCCCCGAACACGGTGACGAGCGCGAACGTCTTGAGACCGGCCAGCAGGGACTTGGAGCGCTCCTTCTGCAGGCCCACGAGCAGGCCGAGCCCGAGCGCGATCAGGATCGGCGTGAGGGTCTCGTTGAGGGACATGCCGGTGCCGGGGGTGGAGACCGGGGTTCAGGACCAAGTGACGAGCCACTTGGGCCGGATGCAAGACGTCTGGCTGCGCCCTGGTGATGGGGGGACGCAGGACGCGCCGCCCGAGGTCGGCCATCCGCGTATCGAGGCTCCAGAATCCCCCGCGTCGACCCGATACTCCGGCATCGTGCTGGACGGTGCGAATCGGGTTGACCCCCTCCCGCGCGCTGGGTATACTAGGGGCCCTATTGCGGGGTGGAGCAGTCTGGTAGCTCGTCGGGCTCATAACCCGAAGGTCGCGGGTTCGCATCCCGCCCCCGCTATTGCTCTGAAGCGCCGCCTCTGGCGGCGTTTCCCACGTAGAGGCGGTCAGGAGGACTCGTGATCCGGGATTCGTCGTCGATGCAGCGGGCGCGGGTCGCTCTCGCGGCGCTGGACGCGTCCCGATCTCGCTCCTGGACGGTCGCGGACACGTGGAGCCCGTGTCAGCGGGCGGGGGTGGAGGGCCGGTAGCGCCGGGCCTCCGGAAGACTTCCCGCCCGCGCCTCGACGAGGCCCGGGCGGTTTTTTTATCTGGGCCAGGTAGCTCAGTTGGTAGAGCACGTGACTGAAAATCACGGTGTCGGCGGTTCGATTCCGTCCCTGGCCATGCGCTCGACCGACGGGGCGCCGAACGCGTTGTCTAGAGGTCCGTAGCTCAATTGGTAGAGCACCGGTCTCCAAAACCGGCGGTTGGGGGTTCGAGTCCCTCCGTGCCTGTGTGCCAGGTGTGGTAAGGCCCCGATCGTCTAACGGTTAGGACACCACTCTTTCAAGGTGGCGGCCGGGGTTCGATTCCCCGTCGGGGCGTAGCAGGACGCGGGACGCAGGAAAAACAAAGGGGCTGTAGCTCAGTCGGTTAGAGTGCCGGTCTGTCACACCGGAGGTCGCGAGTTCGAGTCTCGTCAGCCCCGCTCCTGTTCGTTGATTGACATCCAGACGGTTCGTCCTCCGCCCGCGGGCGGGGCGACATGTGTGTGCTTGGGGCCGTAGCTCAGTTGGGAGAGCGCTTGAATGGCATTCAAGAGGTCAGGGGTTCGATTCCCCTCGGCTCCATCGTTGGCCGGGTCTTCATCGGTCCGGTAACCAGGCACAGGGCTCGGGTGGCGGAATTGGCAGACGCGCAGGATTCAGGATCCTGTGGGGGCAACCCCGTGAGGGTTCGAGTCCCTCCCCGAGCATGACCGAGCCCTCGATCGAAGCACTTCGAGGCCTGTCGAAGCCGAGATCGGCCAACGAGACGAGCGGTACGAAGGACGCAGCCCACGTGCTGGAACTGGTAGACAGGCTGGTTTGAGGGACCAGTGCCGGAAACGGCGTACAGGTTCGAGTCCTGTCGTGGGCACTTCCCGGCGCGACGCCGGGCCCTGAGTGAGGCGCCCGTAGCTCAATTGGATAGAGCGTTTGACTACGGATCAAAAGGCTGGGGGTTCGAGTCCTCCCGGGCGCATGCACCGAACCGCCGTTCGGAACCCGACACGGACGGGCGCGTAGCTCAGTTGGTTAGAGCGCTACGTTGACATCGTAGAGGTCAGAGGTTCGAGTCCTCTCGCGCCCATCGAACGACCTTGGGGCCGTAGCTCAGTTGGGAGAGCGCTTGAATCGCACTCAAGAGGTCAGGGGTTCGACTCCCCTCGGCTCCACTTGGAACGACCGCCACCATAGCTCAGTTGGTAGAGCACGTCACTCGTAATGACGGGGTCGTCGGTTCGAATCCGACTGGTGGCTCTACCGGCGGTCCGACCGTCGCGCTTGCCCCGTGGTGTAACTGGCAACACGCCGGATTCTGGCTCCGGAGAGTCTAGGTTCGAGCCCTAGCGGGGCAACTTGATAGGTGGGACGTCGAGCGCGGCTCGACGTATCCGCTTTGGAGGGATGGCCGAGTGGCTTAAGGCGGCGCCCTGCTAAGGCGTTGGTTCGAAAGGACCGCGTGGGTTCGAATCCCACTCCCTCCGTTGACGTGAGAGCACCGTGGTCATGGGGTTCGAACCCACACGGACCGCGAAGCGGGACGTGAAGTGGGTTCGACTCGAGCGAACAGAGTGAGCGAGAGGAGCGAGCGCAGCGAGCTCTATCCCACTCCCTCCGTGAAGAAGAAAGCACAGTGGTCGTCGCGCCGAGTCCGCGGCGCAGCTTCGTGGACGGGTGGCCGAGTGGCTTAAGGCGCACGATTGGAAATCGTGTGGGCGAAAGCCCGCGTGGGTTCGAATCCCACCCCGTCCGTTTGACAGTCTTCGTGTTCGAACGCACGCGGACCGCGAAGCGGGACGTGAGGTGGGTTCGACTCGAGCGAACGGAGTGAGCGAGAGGAGCGAGCGCAGCGAGCTCCATCCCACCCCGTCCGTTGACGGTTCTAAGATACCCGGTGGTACCGGGGCGTGGCTCAGTCCGGTAGAGCGCTGCGTTCGGGTCGCAGAGGTCCCCGGTTCGAATCCGGGCGCCCCGATAGGTTTGCCGCGAAAGCGGCCAAGACGATGTGCGACCGGATCTCTCATCCGGGCGCCCCGATTGAATTGCCGCGGAAGCGGACATGTCGCGGCGGTGTTTACGCCCGGGCTGCTGCGGCCATCGCACGTGGTCCGGGCGTTGCTGTTTTCAGGGATCTGCATCCCACCTGGAGCGCTGGCAGAATGGTAATGCACTCGCCTCGAAAGCGAGCGCCCGAAAGGGCTTGGGGGTTCGAGTCCCTCGCG
>QJYK01000001.1 GCA_003248075.1 Gemmatimonadota bacterium
GGCTGGGAGCGCTGTCGCGCTTCGTGGGCGCCACCAGCGGGGACGAGAGCTTCTGGTTCCTCGGAGGCCTCTTCGCCGACGAGTGGATCAACGGCGACTCGTTCATCGCCCGTCAGGAGATCGATCAGCGAACGATCACCATCGAGAACACGTTCATCACCGGCGCCGTGCGCCAGAACCAACGCGCCCGCCTGTCCGCCCAGCAGGCGGTGGAGCTGATCCGTGAGTACAGCCCCTCGGCCCCCGGCTGGCAGGTGGGCGAGATGTTCATGATCCAGGCCTACACCATCAACCTCCTGGCCGAGCACCTGTGCAACGGGCTCATCTTCAGCAACGTGGTGGAGGGCCGTGAGGAGTACGGGGTGCCCGTCACCACGCAGGCGGCTTTCGAGGACGCGTTGTCCCGGGCGGACGAGGGGCTGGCCGCCGTCACCGGCACCACCGCGAGCGACGAGCGGGTCCGCCACGCCCTGTCCCTGGTGAAGGGCAGGATCCTCGCCAACCTCGACCGCCATGCCGAGGCGGCATCGGCCGTGTCGAGCGTCCCCACGAGCTATGCGTACACCCACCTCCACTCCCAGACCACGTGGAGCAACGCGTTCTGGACGTGGAACCTCAACTCGCGGCGGTACTCGGTTTCCGACGGAGAGGGAGGCAACGGTCTGAGCTTCGCGTCGGCCGCCGATCCACGGGTTCCGGTGTGCGCGGGCAACGACGCCCAGTGCAAGACGATCGGCGTCACCCGGACGGTGCGGGACGACCTCACCGGGCCCTTCATGGTCCTGATGTCGTGGCCTGGTCGAGAGGACCCCATCGCCATCATGCAGGGCGTGGACGCCCGGATGATCGAGGCGGAGGCTCAGCTCAAGGCAGGGAACGACGGCGCCGCGTTGGCCACGCTCAACGACGCGCGCGCCACCAAGGGCCTCGATCCCCTCGCCGATGCCGGAAGTCCGTCGGCAAGGCTGGACCAGGTGTTCCAGGAACGAGCCTTCTGGCAGTATAGCCGCGGGTACCGCACCGGTGACCTGCGCCGCCTCATCCGGCAGTACGGCCGCAACCAGAGCCAGGTGTTCCCGGTGGGGGCCTGGCACAAGGGCGGAGAGTATGGCGTGGACGTGGACATGCCCGTTCCGCAGGCGGAACAGAACAACCCCGAGCTCGGCCTCGGGAACAGCTGCATGAGCCGGGGCGCGTAGCCCGCCCCGACCCACGAGGGACCACGGGCCGCCGGGCTTCCCGGCGGCCCGTGTGCATTGGTGCACCTTGCTCTTATGTATCACGCGTGATACATTCCGCCCATGAACAGGGTGACGATTCGGGATCTTCGCAACCACGGAGGCCGGGTGCTCGAGCGCGTCGAGCGCGGCGAGACGTTGACGGTCACACGTTCCGGTCGGGCCGTTGCCGAGCTGCGCCCGCTCCCTGCTCGGGGGCTCCGGGCCGAGGCCCTCCTGGATCGGTGGCGGGCCTTGCCCGGACTCGACCCACGGAAGCTTAGGGAGGATCTCGACGTGATCCTGGACGCGAGAGCTTGAGCGATCCGGTGCGACACGAGCGCGGCGTGTTGGATACGAGCACCCTCATCCTTCTGCCCCGGATCGAGGATCCGGAGTCGCTTCCCGTGGAGCCGTTGATCACCGCGGTGACGCTCGCCGAGCTCTCCGTGGGACCTCTGGTGGCGACCACCGCGGGAGAGCGGGTGGCTCGACAGGCGCACCTCCAGCAGGCCGAAGCAGATTTCGATCCCCTCCCTTTCGACGCAACCGCGGCAAGAGCTTTCGGCCGGGTCGCCGCCTCGCTGCGTCGGGCGGGACGGAAGCCGGCCGCCCGCGCCTACGACGCGATGATCGCCGCCACGGCTCTCGCCCATGGGCTCCCAGTCTACACGTGCAATCCCGAGGACTTCGCCGGCATCGAGGGGCTGGACGTGGTGCCCGTCCCGGTGAGGGGCCGGCCGTAGCGTCCCAACCCCAGCACCACCCGCCTCGTCCAATCAGGGCGACAGGCGTAGTCGGGTCGGATTCAGGGGACAGGTCGAGCCGGATCGGGGGGGCTCGACGTACGTTCCGCCTGCTGCAGCGCCGATGACGGGCGCGAGACCATACGGAGGGGAAGCGGTATGAACGATTCCAGGAACGCGCTGATGCTGGTGGCGGTTGCAGGGTTCATCGGCGTCGGGGTGACGGCGGCGTTGTTCGCCCGGAGCAGCGATCAGGGCGACTCGGTCCAGGTAGCCGACGGGTTCGGCTGGAAGGGGAGGATGGAGTCCGGTGCCGTCCTCGAGATCAAGGGCGTCAACGGACCGATCGTGGTGGAGCGCGCGTCGGGCTCCCAGGTCGAGGTGACGGCCCACGCCCAGGGGCGCCGGAGCGACGCCGGGTCGGTGACCATCGCCAGAGTGGAGCACGCTGGCGGGATCACGCTCTGCGCGGTCTACCCCACGCCCGAAGGCGACCCGGAGAACTACTGCGCACCCGGCGACGGCGGCCACATGAACGTCGGGAAGAACGACGTCGACGTGAGCTTCCACGTGATGCTCCCGGAGGGCGTGACGTTCCACGGGCGTACGGTCAACGGTGCCGTCGAGGCGACGGGCCTGGACAGCGACGTCCAGCTGACGACCGTGAACGGCAACGTCGAGCTGTCCACCAGCGGGCGGGCCGAGGCCACGACCGTGAACGGGTCCATCAAGGCGGCCTTCGGCAACGCGGACCTCCCCGAGGAGGCGACGTTCAGCACCGTGAACGGGAGCATCACGCTCGACGTTCCCGACGACATCGATGCCGACGTCGACGCCAGCTGGCTGAACGGTCAGCTCGATTCGGACCTGCCCTTCACGCTCCAGGGACGCACGACGAAGGG
>QJYK01000145.1 GCA_003248075.1 Gemmatimonadota bacterium
CGCGATGACGATCCAGGTGGTGAACAAGCTCATCGACGCGAACAAGGACTTCGACCTGATCATCGCGCCGAACCGGGCCCACGGGCTGAACGAGCCGTACTTCATCCGCAGGCGCTGGGACTACTTCGTGCGCTGGCTCATGGGCGCCGAGCCGCCCCGCGAGTTCGAGATCACCCGACCGGAGGGTTGACCGTGAGAGCATCGATCCTGGTGTGCGGCCTGGCGCTGGCCGTCCCGGCCCTGGCGGCCGCGCAGGCCCGGGTGGACGAGACGACGTACGCGCGTGCCGAGCGTCTGCTCGGATGGCACGCGAACGAGCTGATCGCGGGTGACGCGGTCGTGCCGACGTGGATGGCCGGCGGACAGCGCTTCTGGTACCGGAACAACACCGGCGAGGGCGCGGAGTTCGTCGTGGTGGACCCGGCGCGGGGCACCAAGGGCGTGCTCTTCGACCGTGACCGACTCGCCGCCGCGCTGTCGGTGGCCGCGGACACGTCGTACGTGGGGACCAAGCTCCCCTTCCGGACGTTCCGCTTCGTGGAGGGATCGAGCGAGGGCTCGATCCGCTTCGACGCGTCCAAGAAGGGCTTCACGTGCGACATCCGCGCGTATACGTGCACGGTCGGGGACACCGTTCCGACCCGGACGCCGTTCGTGCGCTCGCCGGACGGGACGATGGAGGCCTTCGTGCACGAGCACGACCTCTGGATCCGCTCGACCGAGACGGGTGACTCCACCCGCCTCACGGACGACGGCGAGGAGCTGTGGGAGTACGGGATCACGGCTGCCGGTCCGAGCCAGCTCGTCGCCGGCACCCCCTCACGACCGGTGCTGCAGTGGTCGCCCGACTCGCGGCGGATCGCCGTGCAGCGCATGGACGAGCGAGGCGTCGGTGTCATGCCCCTCTACTCGTCGACCCACACGCGCCCGAAGGGATACACCTACCCCTACTCGCTGCCCGGCGACTCGATCATCCAGCGCTTCGACATCCACATCGTGGACGTCGAGGCACACACCAACGTGAAGATCCAGCTTCCGCCGCAGCCGTACCTCACGTTCACGTCCACGGAGGTGCGCGACTCGGTGTGGGTCGCGGTGAAATGGAAGCAGGGCGGGGAGCATCTGTACTTCACGCACGCGACGCGCGGCGCGAAGAGCATCACCCTGTACGAGGCGGACGTGACCAGCGGCGCGGCCCGGCCGATCGTCGGGGACACCATGGTCACGCACGTCGAGCTCAACCTCGACATCGTGGGCGGGAGCCCCAACTGGGACGTGATCAACGACGGCCGGGACGTGCTGTGGTTCAGCGAGCGGGACGGATGGGGACACCTGTACCGTTTCGGACCGGACGGCACCCTCAAGAACCGCGTCACCTCCGGGGCGTGGGCCTTCGGGGAGCTGTTGACCGTGGACCAGGCGACCGGGCGGATCTGGTTCACCGCGCGCGGACGCGAGGAGGGGATCCACCCCAACTTCCGCCAGCTCTACGCGGTGAACCTCGACGGGAGCGGCCTCACGCGCATCGGCGGAGAAGACGCCGACCACACGGTGCGCGTCACGCCGGATGGCCGTTTCTTCGTGGACGCGTACTCGCGCCCGGACCAGGCGCCGATCTCGGTGCTGCGCGACCGCACGGGCAGGGTGGTCCGAGAGCTCGAGCGCGCGGACGTGTCCCGCCTGGAGGCGATCCGCTGGTCGCCGCCCCGCATGTTCACGTACAAGGGGCGGGACGGGGTCACGACCATCTACGGGCTCATGTACCTGCCGTCCGACTTCGACTCGACCAGGGTCTACCCGGTCATCGAGTACATCTATCCGGGCCCATTCATCGGCAGCGTGGGGACGTGGAACTTCGCGGGCGGCCTAGGCGGCCGCGGCGACCAGGACGCCTTGGCCGAGCTCGGCTTCGTCGTGCTCCAGATGGACCACATGGGCACGTCGCTCCGCTCCAAGGCGATGCTCGACCACTACTGGGGCAACATGGGCGACAACGGGATCCCCGATCACGTCGCCGCGCTGCGTCAGCTCGGGGCGCGCCATGCGTTCATGGACCTGGACCGCGTGGGGATCTATGGCCACTCGGGCGGTGGCTTCGCGTCCACCGACGCGATCCTGCGTTACCCGGACGTCTACAAGGTGGCGGTGTCGTCTTCGGGGAACCACGACAACCGGACCTATCATGCGGCGTACGCGGAGAAGTACGAGGGGCTCCTGGTGCGCGACACCGTCAAGGGCACCGACAACTACGCGAACCAGGTGAACGCGTCGCTCGCGGAGAACCTGAAGGGGAAGCTCTTCCTCATGACGGGCGACATGGACGACAACGTCCATCCGTCCATGACCATCCAGGTGGTCGACGCGCTCATCAAGGCCAACAAGAGCTTCGACTTCCTGATCCTGCCGAATCGGGACCACGCGCTGAACGAGCCGTACGTGATCCGGAGGCGGTGGGACTACTTCGTCGAGCACCTCATGGGGGCGGAGCCGCCGGTGAACTTCCAGATCACGCGGCCGTCGGGGTGAGTGGCTATCGGACGAACGGATGAACCGCCATCAAGCACAGGTTGTCGAAGCGCTGCATGCACGTGGCGGTGCTCGTGGCGGGCAGGATCCGCCACAGGATGAGCTCGTACGTCACGCCGGTCACCAGCGGCAAGGGGTCCTGGAAGGCGATGCTTCCCGACGGTACGCTCCCGTAGGTCACGGGGGGCGCGATCAGGTTGGCCAGTGAAGGGTCGTTCCACACGCTTTCGTCCGTGCCGACGCCCCACATGTCGCTCGCCTCCTCCTCCACGAGGAGAAGCGCCACGGAGCAGGCGGGGTCCCACGTAAAGGTGGGCGTCTGCGCGGAGGTGACGCTGACGACGACCGTGCCCGTTTCGTCCGTGCATGGGCTCTCGTTCTCCGGGGACGCGGGATCGTCTCCGCATCCGAGCAGCCCGATCGTCAGGAAGAAGAACGCAAGACGCGTCGGGTTGGATCGCATGGTGCCTCCTGCCGGTCGAAAGAGGGCCCGTTCGTTCCGGAACGTGCCCTCACGCGACCGCAGCGCCAATACGTATCGCTGCGTAGCCGACTTCGTGCCCTGCAGGTCGAACGGACGACTACCGGTTGCGGGACCTCTGGATCCGCTCCCGCTGTTGCGCAGCCAGGTCCACCAGCCGGCGCAGCTCGACGATCGGGTTCTCGGCATCGTCCACCTGGAGGCGGAGCACGACGTCGTTGTTGAGCCAGACGCCCGCGTCCTCCTTCACGATGAGCATCGCGGCGGATTGCATCCCACGGCTGTCACCGCCCGCGGCCTGACCGGCCTCGAGGGCGGCCATGAGCCGGTTCGACAGGTGTCCACCGGTGCTCTCGAACGCGGTCACCATGTCCTCGACCACCGCCGGACCCGCCAGGATGTTCCCCTGGGCCGACACGTACTTCCCGATCTTGTGGCCCGCCCACGTGCTGGCCTTCGGGCCCGTGTGGGTCGCCACGTTGCCGTGGGCGTCCATCACGGAGAACTGACGGCCCTCCTTGGTCCAGCGTTCCGGATCGGGATCGGGGTCCCCGGCCAGGATCGTCTGGACCACGACCTCGGGCGAGTAGCCGAGCTCCAGCAACTCCAGCGCCTGAGGCCCGTAGCTCACGTCGACGATGGCCTGGGTGGCCGCGACGCCCACACCGGCCTTCCCCCAGATCACGCCGTTGCCCACCGAGAAGACGCGCGACTGCACCGCGACGCCCACCTCTCCCGTCCCGGGGTCGTAGCCCACGACCGAGAAGGTGGCGACCGGCGGCCAGGGGAGGTGGGCGGAGGCCTTCTCGGCGTCCTGCGCGGCGAGCGGCCCCAACCCGCCGGTCGTGGCCGCGAGCGCGACGAGGAGCCACGACGTCGTGCATGCCTTCCGTGCGCTCGTCATCATCCGCCCTCCGGCCGGGTGATCTCGTACTCCTTCGGCGGCTCGGCGCCCAGGAGGTACCGTACGAAGTAGTCCCACCGGCGACGCACGAAGTACGGCTCGTTGAGCCCGTGCGCCCGATTGGGTGCGATGATCAGATCGAAGTCCTTGTTCGCCTTGATCAGCTCGTCCACCACCTGGATCGTGTTCGCGGGGTGCACGTTGTCGTCCATGTCGCCGTGCATGAGCAGGAGCTTGCCCTTGAGATCGGCGGCATGCGTCTTGTTCGCCTCCTCGGCGAAGTTGTCCGTGCCCTTCAGTGTGTCCTTCACGAGCTCGCCCTGGTACTTCTCGGCCCAGTAGATGTTGTAGCTGCGGTTGTCGTGGTTGCCCGCGCCCGAGACTCCGACCTTGAAGAAGTCCGGGAAGCGGAACATGGCGTCGGCGGTCGCGAAGCCCCCGCCGGAGTGCCCGTAGATGCCGACCCGATCCAGGTCGATGAACGGATAGCGAGCGCCCAGCTGGCGGATGGCGGCGACGTGGTCGGGGAGGCCGTTGTCGTTGAAGTCCCCGTAGTAGTTGTCGTGGAAGGCCTTCGAGCGCCAAGGCGTTCCCAGATGGTCGAGCTGGATGACCACGAAGCCGAGCTGCGCCAGGGCGAAGTCGTCACCGCCGCTGCGGAAGTCCCAGCTCCGGCCCACCGAGCCGACCTGGGGCCCGGGGTAGATGTGCGTGATGATCGGGTATTTCTTGTCCGGGTCGATGTCGGGCGGGAAGTAGATCAGCCCGTAGATGTCGGTCATGCCGTCGCGAGCCTTCACGGTGAAGACCTCGGCGGGTTGGAAGCCGATCTCGTCGACGAGCCGGTCGATGTTCGCCTCCTCCAGATCCATGATGACGCGCCCGTCACGCGAGCGGAGCACGGTCTTCGGGGGCGTCGCGATCGTGGAGTACTGGTCGACGAACACCGAACCGTCCGGGGACCACGTGATGCTGTGGTGCCCCTCCTCCGGGGTCAGCATCGTGACGCCCGAGCCGTCCAGGTTCGCTCGATACAGGTACGCTTCGTAGACGAAGCGGTCGGGCTCCCGGCCCCGGGCAAGGAAGTACACCTGACCACGGGCCTCGTCCACGTGGAGCACGCGCTCCACCATCCACGCGCCGGACGTGACGCGGTTGCGCACCTCGCCGTCCGGGCCGAGCACGTAGAGGTGGGCCCAGCCGTCGCGCTGGGACCACCAGAGCACGTTGCCGTTCCCGAAGACGTACCACGAGGACGGGTCGAGCCGGCTGCCGTGCGACATCTCGACGTAGGTCTTTCCGGACTCGTGTGCGAGCACCCGCTGAGCCCCGGTGGCGGCGTCGACCTCGGTGAGCCACATGTTCTTGTACGCCCGGTCCGTGGACGCCACGTACAGCTTGCCGCTGTCGTCGGTCCACGCCGAATCCGGCGTCGAGCCGGCGAACGAGGACTGGAGCGGTCGCTCCGGGAACTCGACCGCGACGTTGCCGACGGCCTGCGGGAGCGCCGTCGACCCCCCATCGCCCGAGCCGTCACTCACCGTGCCCGGACTAAGGGTCACGATGTGGATCCCGGGGAACGGGATGATCGAGTCGCCCGGCAGGGCGTAGGGATACGAATAGTGGACCGGGCGCTGCGGTGTCATCGAGATGTAGTGGTGGTGCAGGACGTTCCGCTCGTCGTCGCGCTCGACCGCGATGCGCCTGGAGTCGGGTGACCACCGGACGGAGGGACGGCGGGGGTTCCGATTCCGCACCTCGCTGGGCCGCGGATATCCGACACCGTAGGAGTTGAACTCCTCACCGTCGGTCGTGACCTGCACCGAGTCGCCGCCTCCCTTGGGACGCACGTAGAGGTCGTAGTCGACCACGAACGCTTCCCAGCGGCCATCCGGAGATTCCACGTACGGGGCGTCACTCGGGAGCGTGTCTCCCAGCGTGCACGCGTAGCGGACAATGTCACAGGTGAAGTGTCGCTTGCGCGCGTCGAACTCGATGGAGCGGAGCTCCTCCACGAACTCGAAGTCATCGAACGGGAGCTTGGTGCCGACGTAGGACGTGTCGTCCGCCATCGACATGGCCGAGGCGAGCCGGTGATGGTCGAACAGCTGACGCCTGGCCCCGGCGGTCGGGTCGACCACGATGAACTCGTGGCCCTCGCCCAGGCTGTTCCGGTACCAGAAGCGTCGCCCGTCCTCGAGCCAGTTGGGGGACACCTGGTCTCCGGAGATCATCCGGGAGGTGTGCCAGGACAGGAAGCGCTCGGCCCTGTTGTAGTCGACGTCCTGCGCGCGGGCGACCAGGGGAACGGCGACGGTCACGAACGCGAGGAGCACCGGGCGGGCAGTGCGGAGGACGCTCATGGCTCGCTCCAAGCTCGGTGGAATATCCAGCGGGAGACACGCTCCCGGACCGGCCGATGCCGGGGCGGGCAATCTAGGTCGGGAACGCCGTTTTCGCCTCAGCCCCCCACCGCCGGCGCGAACTGGAGCTCGTGCAGGCGCGCGTAGAGCCCTTCGCGGGCGAGGAGCTCGTCGTGCGTGCCCTGCTCGCGCAGCTCCCCGTGATGCAGGACGATGATGCGGTCCGCGTTCTGCACCGTGGAGAGCCTGTGCGCGATCACCAGGGACGTACGGCCACGCAACAGCTCGTCCGTGGCGTGCTCGATGCGCTCCTCGAGCTGGGAGTCGACCGAGCTGGTGGCCTCGTCCAGGATAAGGATCTCCGGGTCGAAGGCGAGGGCACGCGCGAAGCTCACGAGTTGGCGCTCGCCCACGGAGAGCGTCGCCCCGCGCTCCCCCAGCGGCTGCCCGTATCCTCCCGCGAGTCGCTCGATGAACGGGGCGGCACCGATGCGTTCGGCGGCGTGGTGGACACGGTCGTCGTCGATCCTCTCGTCCCCCAGACGGATGTTGTACGCCACGTCCCGGCTGAACAGGAAGACGTCCTGGAGCACGAGCCCGATGCGCGCGCGCAGCCCTGCGAGACGCAGGCGATCGATGGGTACACCGTCCACCAGGATGTGACCGCGATCGACGTCGTAGAAGCGCATCAGCAGGTTGATGATCGTGGTCTTGCCCGCCCCCGTGTGGCCGACGATCGCGACCTTCTCCCCGGGGGCCACCCTGAAGCTCAGGTCCTTCAGGACCCAGTCGGGCTCGCCGTCCTCCCGCTGCCCGTACGCGAACCATACGTCGCGGAACTCGATCTCCCCCCGCAGCGGCGTGGGAAGCTCCGTCGGATCCGAGACGTCGCGGATGTGGACGTCGCGGTCGAGCAGCCTGAACACGCGCTCGGACGATGCCATCGCGCCCTGAAGCAGGTTGTACTTCTCCGACAGATCCTGGATCGGTCGGAAGAAGCGTCGCGCGTACTGGAGGAAGGCTGCGACCACCCCGACCGTGACCGCGCCGCCCAGGATCTGGACGCCGCCGTACCAGAGGATCAGCGCCAGGGCGATCGCGGTGAAGAGCTCGATGACCGGGAAGAAGAGCGCGTAGTACGTGATCGAGCGCAGGTGGGCCTCGAGGTAGTCCTCGTTGAGCTGCTCGTGTCGCCGGGCGTCGGCGTCCTCCCGGTTGAAGAGCTGCACGATGCGCACTCCCGTGAGGCGCTCGTGCAGGTAGGCGTTCAGCCTGGCCAACCGGACCCGGATGTCGCGGTACGCCGCGCGTATGCGGGCCCGGAAGACGAACGCCGCGATGAACACCAGGGGAAGGACGCTGAACGTGACCAGAGCCAGCCGCCAGTCGAGCCAGAGCATCGCGCCGACGATGAACGCCAGCGTGAACAGGTCGCCGAAGACCGAGACCACCCCTGAGCTGAAGAGCTCGTTGAGCGTCTCCACGTCGTTCGTGATGCGGGTCATGAGGCGGCCGACCGGGTTCTTGTCGAAGAAGCGTAGGTCGAGCCGCTGGAAATGGCCGAAGATCTCCGCGCGAAGGTCGTACATCACGCTCTGGCCCAGCCAGGTCGTGAGGATCCCCTGCCCGTATTGGAGCGCCGCACCCAGGACCACGGCAGCGAGATACGCCAGCGTGAGCCCCACGAGCATGCCGACGTCGCGGGCCGGAATCGCCCGATCGATCACCTGCTGGGTGAGGAACGGGCCGACGATCTCCATCGCGGAGGCCAGCATGAGCAGCCCGATCGCGACGACCACCTGCAGGCGGTAGGGCCGCAGGTAGGTGAGCAGCCTCCGCATGAGTCGGGCGTCATATGCCTTTCCGAGCGCCTCTTCCTCGTGGTGCTGGCCGGCTTCGGACATGACGTGGGCGGAGGTGGGGACTCGGGGCGGTCACAGCCCTGACGGCCGGGACCTTACCCGCGTCGGGAAACGGGGGTTCCGGACTGCGGCTCGCCGGGTCGGGATGGAGCCCGCTCGCTTGCGCCGTGGGACCCCTGCCGGTCCTTTACCGCCTTCCGCGTCGAGGGCGGCCTTGCCCCCACGCCGCGCATCGCTGCCCCCGCCCGGAGGTTCGCATGAGGCTCGGCGCCCGCTTCCCGGCCCTGGCCGCCGTCTGGATCGCCGCCTGCGTGCCGGACTTTCCCCCGCCCCCCGACTCCCGGGTAGAAACGGTCGTGGACACGCTCCACGGGGTGGCCTTCGCCGACGACTACCGTTGGCTGGAGGACCAGGACGCCCCGGAGACACGGTCGTGGATCACTCGGCAGAACGCCTACGCGGAAGAGATCGTCGGGGAGTCGTCGCTGCGTGACCACTTCCGGACCCGCTTGAGGGAGCTGACCGACCGCGACGACGTCGGGGCCACGCGAAAGGCGGGCGATTGGGAGTACTTCACGATGCGGCGCGCCGGTGAGGAGCTGGAGCGCATCTACCGGCGTCCGGCCGCGGGCGGCGACGCCGACGAGCCCTCGGTGGATCGGGAGTACGACATCGTCCTCGATCCCGTCGACTTCGACGCGGAGCTTCGCGTCCAGCTCACGATGATGGGCTTTTCGAGCGACGGCCGGCTCATGGCCTACTCGGTCCGACAGGGGGGTGCAGACGAGATCGCGGTGCACATCCGCGACCTCGAGACAGGCGAGGATCTGCCCGACCGTCTGCCGAACGCGCTCTATGGCGGCTTCGACTGGGACGACGATGGGGACGGCTTCACCTACGTCCACCGCGATCGCTACGAGGGACCTCGCATCCGGCATCACGTGCTTGGCACGGACCCGGGGGCCGATGCGTTGATCTGGGGAGAGGGGTACCCGCCCACGACGTTCATCGGCCGCACCGAAGTGGCGGACGGGCGCTGGGTTCTCCTGAACGCGAACCACGGCTGGGCGCGTCAGGACTGGTTCGTGCAGGACGGTCGGACCGGCCGGATCCAACCGATCGTCGAG
>QJYK01000170.1 GCA_003248075.1 Gemmatimonadota bacterium
ACCCCGAGATCCTGCCGGGCGGAAGGGCCGCCCTTTTCACGATCATCCCGCAGGACGGCGGAGCGGACGCCGAGTCGAGCATCGGAATGCTGGACCTCGACACGGGCGAGCGGAGCATCGTGCTCCGAGGAGGAGGGGGCGCCCACTATCTGGAGAGCGGGCATCTGGTGTTCAGCGCCGACGCACGTCTCCATGCGGTCGCGTTCGATGCCGAGACCCACGCGGTACGAGGTGACGCGGTCCCCCTGGACATCGAACGCGTGGCCATGGCTCGTGGGCCCGCCGCGGATTTCGCGGTCGCCCGAGACGGCACGCTCGTGTACGTCCCGGAGACCCGCCTCGCGCGCCGAATCCTGACTTGGATCGACGAGAGCGGAAACGAGGAGCCGCTCCCCGCACCTCCGTTGCGCTACGTCTACCCTCGGATCTCGCCGGACGGCTCGCGCGTCGTGGTGGACGTATGGAGGGAGGAGGACGGCTCCGACTCCAACAGGGATCTCTTCGTTCTGGACGCCCAGCGAGGGAGCCTCACCCAGCTGACCCGTGATCCGGCCGAGGACCTGTTCGGGGAGTGGAGCCCCGACGGAGAGAGGATCTACTTCAGCTCCAACCGGAACGGCGCGTTCAACGTCTTCTCGCGGGCGGCCGACGGCACCGGAGCGGCGGAGGTCGTGATGGACAGCGACGCCACGCAGATGGTCAACCGCGTGCTGGACGGCGACCGGCTGCTGGTGGGGCAGCTCCGAGCGGAGGCCGCCGACTTCGACATGGTGTCCTTTTCCGGCCGGGATCCCGATCGGGTGGACACCCTCCTGAGCACCGAGGCGTCCGAATTCTCCATGGCGCTGTCGCCGGACGGCGGATGGCTGGCATACCAGGCGAGCACGCCTTCAGGCACCTACGAGGTGTTCGTGGGTCCGTTCCCCGACACTCGTCGTCGCCGGTGGCAGGTGTCCATCGACGGGGGCGCCCACCCGATCTGGTCGCGGGACGGATCGAGACTGTTCTACCGGGCGCCGACCGGCGACATCATGGCGGTGAGCGTGGAGACGTCTCCGGACTTCAGGGTGGGGGAGACGATCCGCGCCTTCGCCAACGTGGACGAGCTCGGGGCAGGCACGACCGGCGGCCGGAGGCATGATATTTCGCCCGTGGACGGGCGCTTGCTCACCACCAAGCCGGTGGAGGGGGGTGGGAACAACGGACTGGTCGTCGTGCTGCATTGGGCACGGGAGCTGGACGGCCTGGTGGGACCCCGGTAGCTCGCCAGGTTCGAAGGCCCGGCGCAGGGACCTCCGGGGTTGCCGCACGCGCCTCGGCGGTCAGCTTTGAGGGCATGAGAGGCCTGCCCACCCGCGCACTGATGCCGCTTCCGCGCGGCCTGTCCATGGCGCTGTGCGTCGGCATCCTCGTGGCCATCGCCCTCGTGGACCGAGCCGTGATCCCACTCATGGCCGTGGCGCCCCATCCGCGCGCCCTCGCGCTCGGGGTGGCGCTCGACCTCACCGTCGTCTCCGCCCTGCTCGCCTGGTGGATGCTCAGGCAGGAGCTCGGCTGGGGCCCGGGAGCCCTGGTGCCGCTTTTCCTGGCGTCGCTCCTCAGCGCCCGCCTGGCGCTTCCCGACGACTACGAGGCCGTCCTCCGTCCCATGCAACTCCTGGCGGCGCCCGTCGAGCTGGTCGTGCTCGTGTGGATCGGCCTGAAGTTGCGCGACGGTCGCCGAGCCTGGTCCGCCTCTGGAAGCACGCTCGACGCGGGGGATCGAGTCGACCTCGCGGCCCGCGAGGTCCTGGGCGCCGGACGCCTGGCGGCCGTCTTCGCGACCGAGCTCACCGTGCTGCGGTATGCGCTCCTCTCCTGGAGGGACTCGGCGCCGTCGGGCGAGGACACGCTCACCTACGACCGACGTACGTCGTACGGCGCGATCCTGGTCGCGCTGCTCCTCGTGTCCGCCGCCGAGATCCCCGCGCTGCACCTGATGGTGAGCCTCTGGAGCGACACCGCGGCCTGGCTCCTGACGGGCCTGGGCGCCTACGGCGTCCTTTGGATCGTAGGCGACTGGCGCGCGTGCCGGCTCCGTCCGGTGCGTGTCGATGGCGACATCCTCCGGATCCGCTTCGGCCTGCGCTGGCGCGTGGATGTGCCGATGGAGCACCTTCGCCAGGTCCGTGCCCCCACCGGCACCGAGCGATCCGACCGGAGCGCGGTCGACCTGCGGCTCGCGCTCCCCGGCGCCTCATGGCAGCTCCTCGAGCTGGACCGTCCCGTCACGGCGGTGGGTATGTACGGCCTGCAGCGGCAGGTCCGCACGCTGGGCCTGGGGTTGGACGCGCCGGAGCGGCTCATGACCGCCCTGGAGACGTACCGCGCAGCGCGGCCCGGGCCGCCGAGCGAGCACTCTCACGACGAGCGCACATGATCAAGGACCTTCTGGACCGCCCCATCTCGAAGAGACCGTCGACGCTGAAGTTCGACGGCCGCATCCTCTACCTGCTCGACGACAGCGCGCTCGTGCGCGCCCAGCTCTTCGAGGGGCGGGACGTCTCGCTGACCGAAGAGCTCCGGGAGCGCCTGCGTGACCAGATCTCCACCGACGAGATCACCCCCGCCTACATCTGCTACTTCTTCGACGAGACGCTCGGCGACTTCCCGTACCTGGGGCTGCGTACCACGAACCGCGACACGGGCGAGACCGACTACCCGGTCACGCGCTCGTCGGTGAAGGACGGGGGCTTCGTTTGCTCGGTCGCGGGGAAGCGCCGCGGCAAGGGCAGCAGCCGCGAGCAGAGCCCGTATGCGGAGCTCATGGCGGGGATCCAGGTAGTCGTCGCGGAGAGCATCGAGCGCATCTACAACGAGAACTGCCAGAACCTCGGCATGCTGACCACGACGGATTTCTCCGTCCTGGACCGCATCCTGGCTGGGGAGGACATCCCGCTCTCGGTGTTCACCGACGGGAAGGACGACATCACCCGGGAGATCATCGAGTACGGCGGGTTGTTCGAGTTCAACGTGGCACGCCTGCAGGGGAAGGTGACGCTCCCCGTGCCGGCCAGCCTCGAGTCCGGCGCCGCGCCGTCCCGTTCGATGACCGTCGCCGAGAAGATCTTCGCGCGGCACCTCGTGGTCGACGCCTCGAAGAACGATGTGGGCGTGCCGTGGGTGGCGCCCGGCGAGGCCGGCTTCTTCCGCACGGACATCCGCTTCAGCCACGAGTACGTCACCCCCATGTCCGCGATCTTCTTCGAGGACAAGGTCGGAGAAGACGCCAAGGTCGTGGACGTGGACTCGGTGCTCTTCTTCCGGGACCACCTCACGTTCCTCGCGAAGGCGATGACGCAGGAGCGCATCGAGGAAGGCCTACTGGACGTCGCGAACCAGCTCGAGGTGAAGCAGCGCACCTTCGCGGACAAGCAGGACATCAAGCTGTACGGCGAGCAGATGGGCCACCGTCAGGGCTCCGAGGCGATCTGCCACTCGAAGATCCTCGAGGAGTACGCCGAGCCCGGGCATCTGATCATCGGGTCCGACTCGCACACACCGCATGCCGGCGCGATCGGGGCCGTGGCCTTCGGCGTCGGCACCACGGCGATCTTCAACTCGTGGATCACAAAGGACGTGCGCGTGCGGGTCCCGAAGTCGTTCAAGGTCGTGATCACGGGCACGCCCGCGCCCAACGTGACGGCGAAGGACTACATGCTCGAGATCCTCCGCCATCCGTACGTGAAGGACGGGCACGCGATCGGGCAGATCATCGAGTACGCCGGCCCGGCCGTTGAAGCGCTGAGCGTGGACGAGCGCGCCACCATGACGAACATGGCCGCCGAGGTGGGCGCGTTCACGGGCATCATCGCCGCAGACCAGAAGAGCGTGGAGTTCCTGGTGAGCGAGCGCGGCATGGACCGCGCGCGCGCCGAGATGCTCACGCGCGGGATGCAGAGCGACCCCGACGCCGAGTACGTGAAGGTGATCGAGATCGACGCGTCGCGGGTCCGTCCCATGGCCGCCTTGCCGAACGATCCGGGGAACGGGGTCTTCATCGACGAGCTGGAAGCGGACAAGGTGCGCATCGACATCGCGTACGCAGGCTCGTGCACAGCGGGCAAGAAGGAGGACATGGACATGTACGCCGCCGTGTTCGCCGAGGCCGACGCGGCCGCTCAGCGCGTCCATCCCGACGTGCGCTGTTACATCCAGTGTGGCTCCGTCGAGGTACGCGAGTACTGCCGCGAGAGGGGCTACCTCGACCTGTTCGAGCGCATGGGCGCCGAGTTCATCGAGCCCGGTTGCGGCGCATGCATCAACGCCGGCCCGGGCGTGACCGCCTCCCCCGAGGAGGTCTCGATCTCGAGCCAGAACCGGAACTTCCCCGGCCGCTCGGGCCCGGGGAACCTGTATCTGGCGTCGCCCTACTCGGTGGCTGCATCGGCGGTGGCCGGGTACGTCACGCAGTGGGTGCCGGGGCAGCGCATCGAGCCGGTGTCGTCGCGGAAGCTGGCGACGGTGTAGACTCTTGTCGGCGCCGACGCTCGCGCGGGACGGCGCACGCCGCGCCTGGAGCGTGGCCGGCACGACGGCGGTCGCCCTGGCTGCGTTGGCGCCGATCTGGACGACCGAGGTCCTCCCGACAGGCGACGGGCCGAGCCACGTCTACAATGCGTTCGTCGCCAACGAGCTCGACCGCGCCCCCGCTCTCGCGGAGGTCTACGAGCTCGGGCCGCCCCTGCGCCCTCAGCTCCTGTCGGACTCGTTCCTGAGGGCGACAGGGCCCATCGTGGGATGGTGGCCCGCCGAGCGCCTGCTGTTCACGGTGATCGTGGTGGCGGGCGTCGTTGCCCTGGCCGCGCTCGCGGGCGTTCGCGACCCCACGGCGCTCGCGATTCTGATCTGGATTCCGGGTGGATGGTTCGCCTGGATGGGCTTCTACGATTTCGCCCTCGGGCTGGCTTTCCTCGCCCTGCTGGCTCGAAGTCTCGAGCGGGGCGAGGAGCGGGCGCCCCACGTCTGGATGGTACTCCTGCTCGCGTCCCACCTCTTCCTGGCCGCCTGCGGCTCCGTGCTGCTCGCCGCACGTTGGCTCGCTGACCGGCGCAGGGACACGCTCGTCGCATGGGTGGGCTGGGCGGCGCTCACCGCGGGCCTCCTCTTCGGGGCGACCCCTGGGGGCCTGTCACCGCCGGTCCCGGCACCCAACGGACTCGCGCACGTCCTCACCTCCGATCCGGTCCTGTCCCACGACCCGGGGGGCATGGTGGCAGGCTTCTGTCTGTTCCTGATGGCCGTCGCTGGGGCATGGTCTCGTTGCCGTGACCGGGGCGTGGCGGCGCTCTTCGGCTGGCTGGGAGTCCTCTTCGTGCTGGCCTCCCTGGTCGCACCGGAGTGGATCGGCCGGGGAGGATACGTGCCGACGCGCATGCGCGGCGTGGCGCTGGTCCTGCTCGCACCGGCCGGCGTGGGCGCGCTCTGGCGTCGAGGTGGCGTGGCGCGGGCCGCCACGGTGGCGTGCGCCGTCGCGGCCTGGAGTGTCCTGGTCCACCAGGCCATGCACACTCGCGCGTATGCCCATCGGCTCGCGGAGACGGTCCGATCGATCGAGGCCGCGGTCGACGCTCTCGGCCCCGAGCCCGGGGGGGTCGCCCTCATCGTGCGTGACCCGTTCCAGCAGCCCGGCTTCGGTCGGGTCTTCGCCTGGGAGCGCATCCCCGAGCGCATCGCGCTCCCCCGCTCCTGGCCCGTGCTGGACGACTACGAGGCCGGGGAGCCCGTATTCAGGGTGCGCTGGAAGGGCGCAGGCGCGCCGCTGTCACTGGCGCTCCGGGACTCGACCCTGTCCGTCGGAGGCCCGTGGGCGCGGGCGCTCTACCTCGTGCACGACTCCGACGTGGACCTGAGCACCGACCGCGACCTCGGTCGCACCCTGTCCACCCCACCCTTCGCCACGACGTTCTTCCCCGCGGTGCCTTCGGGCTGATGTGTGCCGCTGGGTCCGCCCACGACTATCGGATCGCCTTGATCACCTCGCGCGTCAGGTCCCAGCGGTCGAAGCCCTGGCGCCCCCAGTCGAGGCCGCGCCGCACGATCACCAGATCCCTGGACGGCACGATGATCGTGTACTGGCCGCGGTTGCCGGCGGTCGAGTACGCGTCGCCGTACCCCTCGCCTTTGCGGTCGTCGGGCACGAGCCAGAACTGTCCGCCGTAGAAGTTGCCCGTCTTCGCGGTCGAGGGCGCCGGCGTGCGCACGAAGTCGATCCACTCCCGAGACACGATGCGCTCGCCGTTCCACACGCCGCCGTTCAGGTACAGCAGGCCGAAGCGGGCGAGGTCGCGCGCGTTCGTGTACACCTGACTGCTCAGGATGAAGTCTCCGAACCGGTCCGTGCTCACCAGCGTGTTGCGCATGCCGATCTTGTCGAAGAGCGCGCGGCGCGGGAACTCGAGATAGGCGCGCTCGTCCCCGAGCGTCTCCTTCATCTTGCGGACGGCGAGCAGCGTCTCCGAGTTCTCGTAGTCCCAATACGTGCCGGGCTCCCGGATCAGCGCACGGTCCAGCGCCAAGCGTACCGAGCTCGCGCCGGCCCAGTATCCCATCCCCGAGCCCGTGGCGTACTCGAGCCCGGCGTTGTCGATCGGGTAGAGCCCGCTGGACATGTTGAGCACGTTGCGCAGCGTGATCGCGTTGCGCGGGTCGGCCTCCGGTGACGCCACCCGCGGGAGCCACTCGAGCGCGAGCGGCTCGTCGAGGTTCATGCGCCCCTGGTCCGCAAGGATCCCCACGAGGGTGGACGCGATGCTCTTCGCGGTCGACCACGTCCGTGTGCGCGTCGTCATATCGAAGCCGGGCGCGTACCGCTCGTGGATGATCTGCCCCTTGTAGACCACCAGCAGGCTGATCGTGACCTGGTACGGGGACTCCCGCACGAAGGCCCAGTCGGACGCTGCCTGAAGCGCCTTCGCGTCCACGTTCGAAGGCAATGCAGACTTCTTCACCAGGTCCCCGTCCGGCCACGGGATCGTGGCGGGGTCGCCGGCGAGCGGCGCCATCGTCTGCTTCGGTAGCGACGGGATGTCCTCGAACGTCTGATCGGGCGCCATGACCACGCAGCCGATCCCGTCGCGGAACGCGGCGCGCATGACCGGTGTGCCCCGCCCGGGGGTCCCGATCGCCACGGCCTTCCGCTCTCGGTCGATGAGGTAGTCACCGCCGCGCGCACTGCCGACCGGCTGCTCGAAGAAGGCGAGCTCCTTCTCGTAGACCTGTTCGAGCGCTCGGTTCGACGTGAAAAGGCCATTGCAGGTCAGGATCGCCTGCTGGCCCCATCGGATCATGTCGCGTTGGGGCCGCCAGTAGTCGTACGCCTCTTTCTGCTGGGCTGAGACGGCCGGGGCGGCGAGGAGGATCGCGGCGAGCGCAGCGTACCGGTTCATGATCGGGTCCTGAGGTCGATGGGTCTCGGGTGACCCCAGGATTCGTGGTCCGGCCCGTTACGGCAAGGCGGACCATGCCCCCACCCGCGTCGAAGGGTCAGGGCGCGCTTCCTCCCGTGTTCGCGTAGGTGGTCGAGAGTCGGACCAGCACGAGCCACGCCACGGTGAGTCCGGACGCGGCCCAGACAGCCGCCCGCCCCAGCCTCGTGAGCCGACCGCGTCGGACGAAGAAGTGCGGCACCGCGATGGGGACGCATCCCAGGTAGGTCCGGGCAGCGGCCAGCCAGAAGGGCGCCGCTCCCGCGCCGGACCCCCGGAGCAGCCACGCGCGCATCAGGTCCGTGAACGCCGGGTCGAACACACGCTCGCGGATTTCGCGGGGAAGAAGACGCCCGAGCGCGCGCCACCGCTCGAACCGCGGGCTGCGTTCAGGCATCCGCGAGCCCTTCCCGACCCTCGAAGCCGCGGATCGTCGACAGGTAGAAGTCCCGACTCGTGTTCCAAGCGCGCAGACCTTCCGCCGTCAGCTCGTAATGGCGCTCGCGGATGATCTGGCCCTCGATGATCTCCTGGTGATAGGTGCCGGAGACGAGTCCCACGTCCTCCATCCGGGCCATCATCTGATAGAAGGCCGGGCCACCCCTCCGGACACCCCGCGCCTCGAGCTCATCGCGCAACACTCGCCCCGGCATGGCACGGCCGCGGAGGATGCCAGCCACCAGGAACTGCAGGTGGGAGAGCTTGGGGATTTCGCTCAAGGCTTGACTTTTCGACTGAGATAATGGGTAGTTATGTCACTAGACATATCTCAAGTATCGCGGAGGGGGTCGATGGGAGCAAGCGCACGAATGGGGCGGGTTCTGAGCGGGGTGCTGTGGGTGCTCACCTTGTTCGAGACGCTCACGATGGGTGGAGCGGGCCTGGCCAAGTTCAGGGGCGACACCTGGGTCCGCATGTTCGAGGGGTGGGGCTACCCGGCGACCTTCACCTATGTGATCGGTGCCGCCGAGATCGTCGGCGCGCTGCTGCTCTTGGCACCCCGGGCCACCTCGTGGGCCGCGTCCGGGCTGATCGTGATCATGCTCGGAGCCCTCGGGACGTTGACCACGACCGACTTCGCGACGGGTCTCGGGCTGAGGACGCCGCTGGTGCACCTGCTCTTACTGGCGGTGCTCCTGCGCAGCCGCTGGCCCGCCCGCTGGCGCCCAGGCGGGATCGCCTGAGCCCTCAGTCCACCCAGGTGGTCAGCGAAGCGGCGTCCCTCCTGGGCTTCGGGTCCGGCAATTCGGCCGGCTCGCCCAGCTCGAGCATCGCCACGACCCGTTCGCCCTCGGCGACTCCGAAGGCCGCCCTTGCGCCCGGGTCGTCCATGACGGCACCCGACTTGATGTGGGTCCCCAAGCCCATGGCGAGGGCGGCGAGGCAGATGTTCTGCACTGCCATCATCGCGGACGCGTAGTCCTCTTCACGGATCTCCGGGTTTTCGTCGAGCGTGACCGCGACGACGAGCATGGCGGGTAGGGCCTGGTGGGCCTCCGTGACCTTCGTCACGACCGCGGCTGCGGCCTTGGGGTCCTCCACGCGTCTTGCCTTACGTTGCCCCAGCACGGCGCCGAACGCGCGCCGCGCCGCCGGGCCGAGGACGTAGAAGCGCCACGGCTGTGTCATGCGATGGTTGGGGGCCTGCGAGGCCGCGTCGAACAGCTTCTCGATCTCTTCGCGGGTGACCGGACGCTCGGAAAAGCGCTTGATGGAGCGGCGGC
>QJYK01000129.1 GCA_003248075.1 Gemmatimonadota bacterium
CGTCGCCCTTGCCCGGTTGCTGGGGCCCGAGGCGCGCCTGGTCGCCTGCGAGCGCCTCGCGGCGGTGGTTCGGCGCCTGCGCTTCAAGACCGGAAGCTCCCGTCGATCGCTGGTCGTCAAGCGCCTCGATCCGGTCGCGGCCCAGCGTAATCGCATGCTGACCGAGCGCTGGCTGCCGGCGGTCGGCCTGGAGGAGCTGGGACCGGGCCTGCTGGCCTCGGCGGCCGATCCGGACGCACGCTTCTGCTGGCAGGTCTACCGGGACTGGGGGGAGACCGGTCTCGATGGCTACCCCGAGGATGCGCGGCACGCCCGCGCCGTGGCGCGCGCCATCGCCGAGCTCCACCTCCGCTTTGCCGATCACGCGCTGCTGGGCGAGTGCCGCCTCGGGGGCGGTGACCTCGGCATGGGCTTCTATTCGAGCTGCACCCGTGATGCGCTGCGCGCCCTCGAAGCCCTGACGCCTGTGTCATCCAGGCTTCCGGACCGGACCGAGGTCGCGCGCAATCGGTTGCTGGAGCACCTCCAGCAGCAGCTCGACGAGGAGGGTGAGCGGGGACGCGCCCTCGAGGAGCTCGGTGGGCCGGAGACGCTGGTCCACGGCGACCTGTGGCCCAAGAACATCTTCGTGCTCGATGGCGCCGATCGGTTGCGCGTGCGCCTGATCGACTGGGACCGCGCGGGCGTGGCCCGCTTTCCGTACGATCTGTCGACGCTGCTGATCCGACTCCCGGCCGAGCAGCGGCCCGGGATCGTCGAAGAGTACGGGGACGCCGTCGGCTCGGGCGGCTGGCGAGTGCCGGGAAACGACGTCCTCAACGGGCTCTTCGACACGGCCGAGCGGGCGCGGCTCGCCAGCCTCGTCGCCTGGCCGGCGCTTTCGCTGCTGCGCGACGAGGCGGGGCTGCGCTCCTGGGCGCTGTCGACCCTGGAGGACGCGAGCGGATGGTTCGACGCGCTGGAGCCAGTGCTGCCCTGTGAGCGGAGCGCCGTCGCGTGAGGACGTTGATCGTCAACGCCGACGACTTCGGGCTCAGCGCAGGCGTGACTCTGGGGATCCTGGAGGCCCACCGGGAGGGCGTCCTGACCAGCACGAGCCTGATGGTGGAGCGCCCGGCTGCGACCGAGGCGGCCCGCCTGGCACGCACGGCCCCGAAGCTGTGCGTGGGGCTCCACCTGGAGCTCGAAGGGCTCGAGGACGCCGCCGCCGAAGCCGCGCTGCAGGGACAGCTGCGCCGATTCGAGGAGCTGCTGGGCCGACTCCCGACGCACCTCGATTCCCACCACGACGTGCATCGCGACCCGAGGCTTTTCCCCCGCGTGCTGGAGACGGTGGGGCCGCTCGGCATCCCGGTACGAGGAGGCTCGGCCGCGCGCCCCCTGACCCGCTTCTATGGCCAGTGGGGTGGTGCGTACCACCCGGAGCAGGTCGGCGTGGAGAGCCTGCTCGGGATGCTGGACGAGCTCGAGGCCGGCTGGACGGAGCTCGTCTGTCATCCGGGTCATGCCGACGCGGAGCTCCAGTCATCTTACGTCGATGCGCGTGAGTGGGAGCTGCGAACGCTCTGTGACCCGCGGGTCCGCGAGGCGATCGAGCAGGCCGGGATCCGGCTGCTGGGCTTCGACCAGCTCCACGCAGCCCAACCGCAGAGCCCGTGGCAAGCGTAGTCCTGTCGTCGTTCAGGGTCGCGAGCTTCTGGGAAGGGGGCGGACATTTCTGGGTCTACATGCAGTACCTCCAGGCCCTGCGCCGCGCGGGCTGCGACGTGTACTGGATGGAGCAGCTGCATCCGAGCGGGGATCCGGTCCGGGATCGCCGGGCGGTGGAGGCCTTCCGTAGCCGGGCTCGTGACTTCGGCCTCGAAGGGAGGCTGCTCCTGTACACGGCGGGGACCGACGATGAGCAGCGCGAATGGCTGGGCGTCGCGGCCTCCGAGGCCGAGGCACGGCTGCGGGGCGCAGATCTCCTGCTCAACTTCCACTACGCCATCCGACCGGACCTGCTCGCTCTACCGCGGCGTACCGCGTTGATCGACATCGATCCGGGCCTGCTCCAGCACTGGGTAGGGACCGGGATGCTGCAGGTGCCTCCGCACGACGTGTACCTCACTACGGGAGAGACCGTCGGCTCGCCGGAAGCGCCCTTCCCCGACTGGGGCGTCGAGTGGACCCACTTCCACCCCCTGGTCTGCCTCGATCTGTGGCCGGCCCGTTACGATCCGGCCTGCGAGGCGTTCACGACCATCTCGGGCTGGTCCGAGGCCTCCTGGATCTACATGCCCGAGAACGGCCGATCGGTCCTCAAAGAGAACACCAAGCGGATCTCTTTTCTCGAGTTCGCGGACCTGCCGCGACGCACATCCCAGCCCCTGGAGCTGGCCTTGGACCTGAACCAGGATCCGAACGACTCCGATGCCCAGGACCGGAGCCTGCTCGAGAGCCAGGGCTGGCGCATCCGTCACTCCCGCAAGGTCGCCGGCAGCCCGGCGACGTACCGTCGGTACATCCAGGGCTCCCGCGGCGAGCTCAGCTGCGCCAAGCCTTCCTGCATGTGGTTCCAGAACGCCTGGGTGAGTGACCGCAGCGTCTGTTACCTGGCCAGCGGGAAGCCGGTGGTGGTGCAGCACACCGGGCCGAGCAGCTTCCTCCCCAGCGGCGAGGGGATGTTCCGCTTCCGCTCCGTCGATGAGGCCGTCGACGCCCTGGACCAGATCAACGCCAACTACGCCAAGCACTGTCGCGCAGCCCGTGAGCTGGCCGAGGCATGCTTCGACGGGGATCTCGGGATCCGGCGCATCCTCGACGCCGCTCTCATCTGAGAGCGAGGGTCCGGCCAGTCACTCGAAAGGCCACGGTCCCCGTCCCGTATCTCAGACATGCTCGGTCTCAACGTTGTGCGGATCGGAGAGCGACGCCGTCGAAGCGTCTTCCCGCTGGCGGCGTCCCTGGCGCTGACCGGGATCGCCACGGCGTGCGCGGGTGACCTGGCGGGACCGTCACCGTGGGACGAGGTCGACCTCACCACTGCGTGGCGGACCGCCGAGCCGGCGGCCCTGGGCGTGGACGCCGCTGCGCTGGAGCGCGCCGCGGAAACGGCCGCTGCCCTCGGGCGGATGCGCAGCCTGGTCGTGGCGCGCGAGGGAAGGATCGTCCTGGAGCGGTACTTCCACGGCTTCGGCCCGGACTCCCTCGCGGACGTGCGCTCGGTGACCAAGAGCGTGGTCTCGGTCCTGACGGGGATCGCGTACGAGCAAGGCCATCTGTCCTCCCTCGATCTGACCCTGGGTGAGCTGCTCCCGGCCGAGCTCGGCGTTCCCACGGCCGAACAGGCCGCGATCCGCGTCCGGCATCTGCTCACGATGAGCGGGGGCTTCGAGTGGGACGAGTCGAACGTGAGCGAATACAACGGCTGGCGGCTGTCGGGGGACTTCATCGGATACCTGCTGGATCGGCCGGTCGTGTCGCCGCCCGGCAGCGCCTTCAATTACAACAGCGCCGCCGTGCACCTTCTGAGCATCCTGGTGGAGCGATCCGTCGGCGCCCCCCTCGAGCTGTTCGCGGACGTCAGCCTGTTCGGGCCGCTCGGCATCGTCAGACGCCGGTGGGAACCGATGATCGACGGCACCGTCAACGGCGGGGCTGGACTGGACCTCAGGCCGCGCGACCTGGCTCGGCTGGGCCAGCTCCTGCTCCAGGGCGGACGCTCTGGAGGTCGACAGATCCTCTCCGAGGCGTGGGTCGACCAGACCACGGCTCCTGCTTGGTCGTGGTCGACCCAGGTCGGCCGGGTGGGCTCCCTGACGTACGGTCACCTCTGGTGGGTGGATCGCGACCGTGAAGCGTTCTTCGCCTGGGGGTACGGTGGACAGTTCGTCTACGTGGCCCCGCGGCGGGCTCTGGTCGTGGTCGCGACCACGGATTGGCGGCTACTGAGCCAGGAGGGTGGCCCGGGTCCGCTGGAGGCCGCCGTGCTCGACATCATCGTCAACGGCATCGTACCGGCCGCGCCCGCGCTCTGACCGGGGTCAGTTCGGCGCGCCCCCCGGAACGGTGATTCGGGCGGCTGGCGTGATGGCTTCGGCCGCCCGCGGCTACCGCCCCAGCCTCCGCTCCACGTCCTGGAGCCAGTTCTTCACCAGGATCACCGGCGCCGGCTCGGGGTCGCCGGCCAGGAGCATGAGGAAGCGATCCCCGTCGGGGTGGACGTCGTACATGGGATGGCCGGCGCCGCTCAGGAACTGCTCCACCGGGAAGAGCGGCGTCCGCCCACCAACGCTGAAGGTGGGCCGCGTCTCCACGGAGACCGCCATGTAGCGCTCCGCCCCGCGGAAGAAGAGCTCGCGACCGTCCCGCGCCCAGACGGGCTCTGTGCCCCCATCGACCGACACCTGCCAGCGTCGTGACTGGGTGTCCGGGAAGGGGCGCACGTACACCTGGGAGCTACCCGACTCGGTGGACACGTAGGCCAGCCAGCGCCCGTCGGGCGACAGGGCCGGCTGCCAGTCCAGGAAGTCGCTGTCCACGATGGCGCGGGCCACCGTGTCGGGTGGAGGTCCCCACCGGAAGATGTCCGCGTCCGTGCCTCCCCCGGTGTTCGTCCCGGTGCGGAAGACGATGGAGCCGTCGGGTGCCGGAAAGGCTTCCTGGATGGCGATGTTCCTTCCCAGGACGAGCGTGGCCGGCCGGCTCCCGTCCGCCGGCTTGGCCCAGAGGTCCGGGGTGCTGTCCCTGTTGGACAGGAAATAGACCGTCTCGCCGTCGGCCGACCAGGTGGGCCTGCGGTTCGTACCTCCAGTCAGGGTGAACCGGGTGAGGGGGCCGTCGTCCAGCTCCTTGATCCAGAGGTCCCACGTCTCGTCCTGGATGGAGACAGCCATCCTGCTGCCGTCCGGAGAGAGTGCCAGGCTGCCATTGGTCGCGTTGCCGGGGAAGCGCCACACCGGATCGATGACGCGGGTGCCGCCGCGCCGGTCCACCCACACGGGCGTCACGCCACGGCTGGCCGCCCCCGGCCTGTACAGCAGCGTTCCGTCGGCGGCCAGCGTAGCATCGACACCGACCTTTCGGCCACCGCTCGCGACGCCCTCCACCAGGACGGTAGCGGCCCCGGTGAGCCGCCTGTCACGCAGGTCGATGGGTGCCCCCATGAGGGCTCCGTCCATCGTCCCGAAGACGAGGAGCTGGCTCTCCGTAAACTGCGCCGGCTGGGCGCCCTCAGTGAGGAACGTGCGTTCTCCGGACTCCAGGTCCGCGAGCCAGAGTGACGGCCCGAGGCCCTGCGGTGAAAAATGGCCCACGAGTAAGGTGGATCCGTCGGGGCCGAACCCGATAGGTGCCCAAACCGAGTCGGGCCGCTCTCCCGGTACGACCACCTCCCTGCCCCCGCCTGTCGCGGGAACCCGGCTGATGCCCCAGGTGGCGTCGATATAGTAGATCCGGGCCCCGGCGGGATCCCAGGGGCCACCGCCGTGCGCCGAATCTGCCAGCGTCCGCACCGCCCCTCCGAGGAGCGGCGCCACCCGGAGCGGGCCAGGGAAGCCTGCGGAGAACGAGACCTCCGATCCGTCTGGAGAGACGACCCACTCACGGAAGTCGGCCCCCTCCGTCCCCCGCACCGGAAGGGGGGACGCATCCTCCCAGTGCCGGATCCAGAGCTGCCCGGCATCGCCGCTCCCCCTGTGGAAGACCATCCCGGAGCCGTCCGGGAGCAAGACGCCTGCCTCGGTGACGGCTCCTCCGCCCTCGGTAGGAATGGCGAAGCGCTCCACGCGGGCGACGGGCTCCGGCCGGGTGGCCACGACGGCCAACGCCAGGGCGAGGCCCCCGGCCACCGCCCATCCTGCCACTCCCACCCACCTCCGCCGCGCAGCGGCGACCGGATCCGGGGCACCCGGCGCTGTGCCGTGGCGGAAGCTCTCGTCCGCCAGCGCCCGGCCGAAGTCCTGAGCCGCGGCGAAGCGGTCGGCGGGGAGCTTCTCCAGGCCCTTCCGGACGGCGGCGTCTACGTGGGGCGGGATGGACTTCCGCACCGCGGTGGCCGAGACGGGCTGGCCTTGGATGATCTTGCCGAGCACGGCCTGCGCCGTGTTCCCCAGGTACGGGGGCTCGCCCACGAGCATCTCGTACAGGACGCACGCCAGCGAGTAGATGTCCGACGCCGGGCCCACCGTCTGATCGCCGGTGGCCTGCTCCGGGCTCATGTAGTAGGGCGTCCCCACGCTGAGCCCCGTCTCGGTGAGGCGGCTGCCGCCTGCGGCGCCCACGGCGATGGCGATGCCGAAGTCGCTCACCAGGGGCTCGCCGTCCTGGAGCAGGATGTTGGCCGGCTTGATGTCCCGGTGCACCACGCCGCGCCGGTGGGCGTAGTCCAGGGCGTTCGCCACGGCCAGGGCGATGCGCACGCCCTCGCCCACCGGGAGCTGCCGCTCCCGTGCCAGGCGGGTGGCCAGCGTCTCCCCCTCGACGTAGGGCATCACGTAGAAGAGGAAGCCGTCCGCCTCGCCGGAGTCGAAGAGCGGGAGGATGTGGGGGTGTTGGAGGTTGGCCGTAGTCTCGATCTCGGCGAGGAAGCGGTCGGCGCCCACCACCGCCGACAGCTCCCGCTTCAGCACCTTGAGCGCGACGTTGCGGTTGTGCTTCAGGTCCCGGGCGAGATAGACGGTGGCCATGCCGCCCTCGCCCAGCTCTCGCTCGACGGCATATCGGCCTTCGAGGGCCGCGTTCAGGCGATCCACCACGGAGTCGGTCACGGGCGGGCGCTCGAGTCTCGAGGACGGGTTCGGCGCGTCGGATCCATGGCGGGCAACTTGCGTTGCGACCGGCCGGCCCTGCAACCGGAGCCATCCGGCCGGCTCAGCAGCTCACCGGGTCTGCCGCCCGCGGCGCCCCACGTCGTCAGCGCGGCCACACCCGACGGGCACGCTCGGCGCGCTCGGCCACGACCTCCACGGAGCGGGTGAGCGACGTCCCCGCGACCTCGAGCGTGATCCGGTAGGTACCTGGCGCCACACGACGTGCTCGCTGGTTCTCGGACGCGGTCCCGCCACCCGTCGCGGCGGCCTTGGCCTGGTCCGTCTCGAGATCCCACTGGACCCGCTGCAGACCGGCCGAGCCCGGCCCCGTCAACGACCGGACGACCCGGCCCGACGGATCGCTGATCGTGAGGCGTGCCGCCTCCCCGGCATCCTCGGCCAGGTAGTAGGTCACGACGACCCCGTACGGGGGGTTCTCGGCGCGGAAGAACAGATCGCCGTTCACCTCCTCGACGCCGCTCCCGTACGTGTAGCGAATGTTATGCGCGACCGCGGGCTCCGGCTGGAAGAGGAAGGCCGGGCGGCCGAGGGCCTCCTCGAGCTGCCCGAGGACCGAGACGTCCACCACCCAGATCGCCCGCCCGAACGTGCCGACCACCAGGTCGAGGTCGCGCCGCTGGATCGCGAGGGAGCGCACCCCGGTGTGGGGGAGGTTCCCCTTCCACCGCACCCAGTGGCTCCCGGCGTCGATCGAGACGAACAGCCCGCTCTCCGTGCCGACATACAGGACCCGCGGGTTGGTGGGATCCTCCCGGACGACGTACGTCGACCCCCAGGCCGGGAGGTCGCTGGTGATGTCGGTCCAGGTCCTGCCGAAATCGCTCGTCTTGAACAGATAGGGACGGGGATCGTCACGGTAGTGCAGGTCGAACGCGACGTAGGCGGTGCCGGCTGCGGCGCGTGACGGCTCGATCTTCGACACGAACCCTTCGCTGTGGTCGCCGGGCGGCAGGCTCGTGCCCACGCGCGTCCACGTCCGGCCCGAGTCCCTCGAGACGTGGACGAGTCCGTCGTCCGATCCGGCCCAGAGCACGCGGTGATCGACCGGCGACTGGGCGAGGGAGAAGAGGGCTCCGTAGCTGTGGTAGCCCTCTCCGATCTCGGGGAACGGGCGATCCTGCTGCCTGGAGAGATCCGGACTGATCGCGTCGCACCGAGGGTCGGCGTAGCCGTCGGAGTCGACGGAGAGCATGCGGCAGCGGAAGACGTACTGGGACCCCAGGTAGATCACCTCGGGGTCATCGAGGTCGACGATCATGGGCGGCGACCAATCCCACCGGAGCGGCGCGAGCGCGAGCTCCCTAGCCCGTTGCTGGCTGGGCTGCAGCTCCGTCCGGGCCCACGTGCGCAGGTCGAGGCGCGACGTATTCCCGTTGTTCTCCACCATGTACATGACGTTGGGGTCCGTCGGATGGGGCTGGATCGCCATCCCGTCGCCGACCCATCGCACCTTGATCCAGTCGTAGTCCGTGATCCCCTCGTTGTCGTAGGTGCGGCTCGGACCGATCCACGAGCCGGTGTCCTGCATCCCGCCGTACACCCAGTACGGCTCCATGTCGTCGGTGGCGACCTCGTAGAACTGGGCGAGGGGAAGCACGCCCTGGACCCAGCTCGCCCCGCCGTCCACCGAGAAGTCCACCCCACCGTCACCCGCGAGCACGATCCGGTCCGAGTCCCCGGGGTCGATCCACAGCCCGTGCAGGTCGTCGTGCACGTGCTGCATGTTGTGCCGCACCCACGTCCGGCCGCCGTCGTCGGAGCGCCAGAGCAATAGATCTCGGACCCAGAGGCGCTGATCGTCGTTGGGATCGACGGAGAACTTCGTGTAGTAGGTGCGCGACGGCAGCTTGGGGCTCACCCTCCGCCAGGTGGCTCCTCCGTCGTCGGACCGGAACATCCCGCCCGCGCGGCTTGTCCGCCGTGTCGGGCGCCCCGAGAAGTCCTCCATGGGCGCCCCCGCCGGCGCACCGATTTCCCCCGACATGACGAACGCGTAGACCAGGTCCGGCCTCTGCTGCGAGATGCCGAGCGTGATCTTGCTCAGCGGCTCGTCGGGGAGCCCCTCGGTCAGCCGGGTCCAGTGCTCTCCGCCGTCGACGCTCTTGTAGATGCCGCTGCCGGGACCGGCTTCGCGTGCCTCCGCACCGCCCGACCGCATCCGTTGCCAGGTGCTGGCGTAGAGCACGTCCGGGTCTCGAGGATCCATCTCCAGGTCGACGGCTCCGCTCATGTCGTCGACGTACAGAACCTTCCGCCACGTCCTCCCCCCATCGGTCGTCTTGAAGACCCCGCGCTCGGGGTTGCGTCCCCAGAGATGGCCGAGCGCGGCGACCCAGACCGTCTCCGGGTCGCGCGGATGGATGACGACATCGGCGATCTGCTCGGTCCTCTCGAGGCCCAGGTGCTCCCAGGTCTCACCCCCATCGGTCGACTTGAAGACCCCGTAGCCCGGCGCATTCGACTGCCGCTGGGCGGGCTCGCCGGTCCCGACCCAGATGTGGTCGGCGTCCGAGGGCGCCACCGCCACTGCGCCGCAGGACGCGCCGTTCTCCTCGTCGAAGATCGGCTCGATGGTGGCTCCGTAGTTCGTGGTCCGCCACACGCCGCCCTGACAGGTGCACAGGTACACGGTGTTCGGCTGCGAGGGGACACCCACCACCTGCCACACCCGACCGGACGGGCTGTTGGGCCCGATGAGCCTGAACGGGAGTGCGTCCAGGAGGGTGGGGTCGAGCGGTGGGGCGTCCTGTGCCGCGAGGCTGGCGCGGCCGGCGCCCGAGCCCGCAGCGACCCACCACGCGAGCCCGAGGGTCAGGAGAACGAGGGATCGCGATCGAGCGGATGCCATCGTGAGTGCTCCGGAAAAAGGCTTCTTCGACGGTCACGGCAGCGCCAGGCGATAGCCCACCCAGGCGCGCCCGGCCGGCAACAGCATCACGGACAGCGGGGGTGGCCCCGCCTCGGCGGACCCCCCGGGATGCGCGCGGGCTACGACCGCCCGGCTGACGAGCATGCCCAGCGCCGCGCCCGCGACCACGTCGCTCGTCCAGTGCACGTCGCGGTAGATGCGGGCGAACGCCACGCCCGTGGCCATCCCGTACAGGGCGATGGACACGCGGCGGGCGTGCCCGGGCCAGTGGATGCCGGCCTCCTCGCTGGCTGCCGCGGCCAGACCGAAGGCCACGGCGGAGTGGCCCGACGGGAACGACTGCCGGCTCGATTTCGTGGGGAAGAGGGGACCCTCGAAGAACGTGCCGGGGTCGTCGGGCGCGTCGTAGGGGCGGGTGCGATGCACGGCCACCTTGAGCACGAACGCGATCGCCGATGCGGCCACGGTGCCCTCCCCCGTGTGCCACACGGCGTCGGCCAGCTTCGGGCGGTCGAGTGCTTCGGCCGCTCCCAGAAGACCGGCGCCGACGACGATGGGTGCCCACGACCCCCACGGCGTCAACAGGTCGGTCCCGCGCCGAAGCACCGTGCTTCCCTGCCTGGGATCGCCCTGGACCCACGACCGAATGGATTCGTCGAGCGGTAGGGAAACCGCAAAGACTGCCGCCGATACGCCTACGGCGGTCCAGCTCATCCCGCGGGACGGCTCGTTCGGCACGGTGGCGGTTTGCCCGCCGACCCCACCGGGTAGTGCCCACAGGGCAACGAGCCAGACAGCTCGGGTGACGAGCCCCCCGCGCACGCCGGCGCTCACCGCATCGCTTGGGCGCGGGCCTGCACCGCACGGCTCGTCGGGAACCGAGTGGCGAGATCCTGCACGACCGCGCGCGCCGAGTCCGCCATGCCGAGCGCCTCGAACGCGTCTGCACGCAGCAGGCCCATCCGCGGAGCGATCTGCGGGTCATCTGCGGGCACGTCGAGACCCGCGACGAAATCGAGCGACGCCTGGGCCTCGCCGCGGTCCCGCAAGAGCGATTCGGCTGCCATGAGCCGCACCGACCAATCGTCTCCCGCCCGCAGGCGCATCTCCTCGATGAGCCGGGCCGCCGCCTCCGGCCTGCCCTGCGCGCGATCCTGCATGGCCTGGTGATAGAGCCCGGCGATGAGCAGATGAGTCACGTCCTCGGGCTCTCCCGAGCGGGTGCCGACTCCACCGGCGTACCCGTACACGAGGTGTCCGCCATGCTCGCCGGTCTCGTAGACGAAGAAGAGTCCCACGAGCCCGATCGCGGCCGAAGCCATACGGACACCGCGCGTGATCCTCTCACGCTGCGGCCTTCGCGCCATGCCGAGACCGACCAGCTCGATGATGCCGATGGCGAGGAACAGGTTGCGGGTGCGCTCGCCCCACTCCTCGTGTTCGACCACGGCTGGCCGCGCGCCCGGAACCCGCTCGGCGGGTCCATGCGCGTCCGTTCCCGACCGTACGGCGACGACCGAAGCCAGGGCACCGACCAGGAGCAGCGTGGCGGCGGCCGGTCCCGCCCAGGCGGGTCGGCCCAGAAGGGACAGGACGCGCAGGACGACACCCGCGACCAGGAAGGCGATGACGAAGTGTACGACCTGCGGGTGGAAGACACCGATGTCGGGCATTACGGCCTCCGAAGGCGAGGTGATGCCCGGGGAAGTAGCGCCGATCTCCCCGGAACGACAAGACTCGACCTCGACGAGTACTTCGGGCCCCCCACGCGCCCGGGGTGCCGCACGGCACCTGTCCCGGTGCAGCGTACGCAGCCATCTTCGTACAATCGAAGACCGTTCCCGCGGGCTTCGTATCCATGGACAGATGATCGCGCTCTACATCTTCTCACTGGTTCTGGGCGGCGGCTTCCTCGGCCTGTCCCTCTTCGGCGACCTCTTCGGAGGCCACGGCGACGTCGATCTCGGCGGCCACGTGGGGGACCTGGACACCGACGTCGGGCACGCGGAGATGGATGCGCCGCTCGACGCCGGCCACTCCGTCGATTCTTCGGGCGACGCCGGGCACGCCGGGCTGTCGCATGCGGCCGCCAAGATCTTCTCGATCCGGACGATCACATACTCGCTCTTCGGGTTCGGGGCCGTGGGCACGGGGCTGACGCTCGTCCGCGCCGGCGCCGCGCCGAGCTCGACCGCTCTGCTCGCCGTGGGCACGGGGCTCGCGTCCGGAGCGCTCATCAACGGCCTTTTCTCATGGGTCAGGCGGGGCGACTCGGGCGCGCTGAGGGAGGAAGAGGGGTACTCCGGTCGCCTGGGCCGTGTCACGCTCCCCATCGAAGGGAGCGGCGGCAAGATCCTGGTGGAGGTCGCCGGCCGAGAAGTGGAGCTCGTGGCCCAGCCCCATGCTTCGGCGGTGGGGGCGGGTGATGCGTCCCGGTGGCGCCGCGTGCTCGTGGTGGAGATGGTCCGTGGCGTCGCGCTGGTGGCCCCGGCGGAAGACGACACCTACCTGATGCCTTGAGGAGGAACGGCAATGGACCTACAGGGGCTTCTGGGATCCGACCTGGTCGCGAGTGGCTTCTTCGTCGCGGTGGCCCTGTTGTTCGTGGCGGTGGTCGCCGTGATGACCGTTCGCTCTCTCATCGTCATCGTGCCCCCGAACCGTGCCGCCGTGCTCACGGGACGAACGCGCCAGCTGTCGAGCGGGGAGCGCATCGGGTATCGGTCCGTCATCGGCGGGCGGACGCTGCGCATGCCGATCATCGAGTCCGTTCAGCATGTGTCGCTGGAGACGTTCTCCATCGAGATCTCGGTGGCCAACGCCTTCTCCAAGGGGAACATTCCGTTGAACATCGAGGCGATCGCGGCGGTCAAGATCGCCTCGCAGCCCTCGACGGTCTTCAACAACGCGGTCGAGCGTCTTCTCGGAAAGACGGAGGCGGAGATCACGCACCTCGCCAAGGACACCTTGATGGGGAACCTGCGCGGCGTCTTGGCGACCCTCACGCCGGAAGAGGTGAACGAAGACCGCCTGGGCTTCGCCAGGGCCCTGTCCGAGGATGCCGGCGAGGATCTGGCGGCTCTCGGATTCCACCTGGACGTCCTCAAGATCCAGAATGTCAGCGACGAGCGCGGCTATCTGGAGGCCATCGGCCGGAAGCGGGCCGCCGAGGCCGTGCGGGACGCCGAGATCGCGGAGGCCGATGCAACCTCGCAGACGCGCCAACGGCAGGCCGACGCCCGACAGGACGCCGAGGTCAAGGAGGCCGAGGCCAACGTGCGCATCGCCGAGGCCCAGAACCAGCTTCGGGTGCGTAGGGCCGAGCTCGACCGGGAGGCCCAGATCGTCGAGCGCACCGCCGTCGTGAAGGCTCAGGAGTCGGAGGTGGAGGCGCAGAAGGCTCTGGAAAGCCGCCGCGTGGAGCGTGAGAAGCTCCGCCTCCAGGCCGACGTGGTGGAGCCGGCCAACGCCGAGCGTCTCGCGGCCAAGGCCCGCGCCGAAGGTGAGGCCGCGCCGATCCTGGAGCAGGGTCGGGCGAGCGCCCAGGTGTTGGAGATGCTGTACGACCAGGTGAAGGCCGGGGGCGAGCAGGCCCTGGCCGTGTTCCTTGCGGAGAAGCTGCCGCAGCTGTTGGGAACCGCCGTCCAGGCCGTGCAGGGTGTGGACATCGATCGGGTGGTGGTGCTGGACGGTGGGAGCGGCTCAGGTGTCGGGAACGCGGTGAACCAGCGTGTGCAGGGGGCGTTGGGGACCGTCGAGGCCGTCTCTGCCGCGGTGGGGGTCGACATCCAGTCGGTGCTGCAGGCGGCGGCCAGGAAGGTGGGGGAGGGCGGGGAGATCAGATCAGCGCCCGTTACGGACTCCTGATCGCAGGCGACGGCCCATGATCCGTGTCTGCGTGGCCGGCGCCACCGGCTGGGTGGGGTCGAGCCTGCTCCCGGCGGTCGATGCCGCGCCGGACCTCCAGCTCGTCGGCGCCGTGTCCCGTGGCGCGGCGGGCACTCCGCTCGGAAGCCTCCTGCCCGGCTTTGACGGAGACGTGGTGGTGTCCGGAACCGTGAGCCAGGCTCTGGAGCGGCGTCCCGACGTCCTGGTGGAGTACACCGCGCCCGAGTCGGCGAGGGCGCATGCCCTGGAAGCGCTGGCGGCCGGGGTCCACGTGGTGATCGGAACCTCCGGCCTGGACGATGAGGATTTCGAGGCCATCGACGACGCCGCGCGACGGCACGGAGTCGGAGCGATCGCGGCGGGCAACTTCGCCATCACCGCGGTCCTGCTGCAGCGCTTCGCGGAGGAAGCCGCCCGACACCTTCCGGCCTGGGAGGTGATCGACTACTCCAGCGACCTCAAGCCGGACGCGCCGAGCGGCACCGCGCGCGAGGTGGTGCGTCGCATCGCCGCGGTGGGCCGGCCGGAGCTCCGCGTGGCGGTCGAGGACACCCAGGGCGAGCCGGCGGCGCGCGGTCTGACGATGCACGGCACCCAGGTCCACTCGGTCCGAGTGCCGGGCTTCGTCATCGGGCTCGAGGTCGTCTTCGGCCGTGACAACGAGCGGCTCACCCTGCGCTACGACGGGGGCAGCGGAGCGGAGCCCTACGTGGCGGGCACCCTGCTGGCCGTGCGCAGGGTAGGCGGGATCGTGGGGTTGCGCACGGGGCTGGACGAGGTGCTGGAGGGGACGTAGGTCAGGTCCCGGATCGCTCGAGGGCCTCGAGGCCGACACACGAGGAGACCGCCGCCACGCGAGCGCCAGGTCAGCGTCGGCCCAACCCGCCCCGGGTCCACAGCATGATGACCCCGCACGCGCTCAGGCCCCCGATCTGGAACGGTGTCTCCGCGGGGCTCCGATAGACCTCCATGCCCCCGACGTCGTGAGCTGCGATGAGGTTGTCGAACGCCGTGGACGGGATCACCGATCCGCCCTGCTCCACGACGACCCCGTCGAGGTAGACGCGGGGGAAGCAAGGTGGCTGGTCGCTCCGCGTCCACGTCTGGCTCCGGAGGGCGTACGACATGATGGGGTATCCGCTCATGCCCGCGCTTCTTCCCTCGATGAACTGCACGCCGGGCACGGTCCGGATCAGGTCGCTGGTGCGTACCGGAGCCCTCTTGGCGATGGCCAGGTCGTCGAGAAAGAAGCCGGCGCTGAGCTGCTGGCGCTCGTAGAAGCCCGTGCGCTCCAGCCGCCTGGACCGGCCCTCCACTTCCACGTCCAGTCCCTCCAGCGCGATGGGACTGGGTTGGAGGTGGAAGGCCACCATCGTATTCGTGGTCGTGCTCAGGTCCAGAGGACCGTCCACCATCGACCACGCCGAAACGTGCTCGGCGTCCACCAGGTAGCTGCCGTCGGCGGGGACGGGGATGACGAACCGGCCGTCGATGTCCGTGAACGCGGTACCGATCACCCGACCCCCGAGATCGACCAGGCGTACCGTGGCCATCACCACGGGAGCGTCGGAGTTCGTGTAGAGAACGATCCCGTGAACCGTCTGTGCGCCTCCGTGCCCTGCGATCGAGCAGCACGCCAGACCCACCAAGACCCCTCTGTACAGCCAGTCGGCCACCCGTTCCTCCGCGGCGCGGGATCCGTCACCAGCACCTACCGCCCTTCGTACACCCGCGCCGCGGGGAATGTGGCACGCTCCCGGAGGTGAGGGTCAGGTCTACGGCGTACCGCTCAGCACTCCCTCCAGCAGCTCCACGATCGTCCCCCAACCGTCGGTGTGATTGGTGACCGACTCCTCGGACGGCAGCCCCTCGTGGACGAGCACGAGCTCCGTGCCGCCGTCGACCGCGTTGAAGTCGATGGTGACCTGGGTGGGCGTGTCGAAGTGGGCGGCCATCCAGGTGAACGCGAGGCGACGGGGGCGGTCGACCACCAGGTACTCCCCCGTGTGCTCGATGGCGTTCTCGCCGAAGATCATGGCGATCAGGTACGAGCCGCCCACGCGCACGTCGAGGCGCGTGCGCACGTCGGTGGTCGGGCCCGGCCGCATCCAGGCGCGCATCCCCTCCGCGTCCGTCCAGGCGTCGAACACCCGCTCCGGCGGGTGTGCGTAGCGGTGGCGTACCTCGAGTCGTCCCTCGGTCGCGTTCGTCATCCTGCCCCCTCCTCTGCGTTGCCCATGCCGTCGAGATAGCGCTCGAGTCCGGCCAACGAGTCGCGCCAGAGCGCCTCGTAGGCCTCGAGCCAGCTTCGTGCGCCCATCAGGGCGCGAAGGTCCACACTGCACCGGTGCTCCCGACCTTCTCGCCTGCGCACCAGGATGCCGGCGCGCTCCAGGATCTTCAGGTGCTTGGAGACCTGGTTGAGCGAGACGTCGAATCCCTCCGCCAGCTCCGTGACCCGCTGCTCACCGCCCGAGGCCATGCGCTCGATGAGGGCGCGACGATCGGGGTGGGCGAGAGCGGTGAACACCGCGTCCAGCCGGTCGGGGGATATATTCAACTTCATGGTTGAATATATATCCGACAGCAAGCCAGTCAAGGGGGGCGGGCCGTGGCAATGGCGATTCAGGAGATCGGAACGTCCACGCCGGCGGTGGTCGGCCGGTAGCTGAAGTTCATGACGGTGCCCCCTCCGAAGCTGCCATCGGTTCCGTGGCAACGGAGGTTGCAGGTACGCGTGCGGTTGCCCGTGTTGTAGCTCCAGCGAGGCTTGGCGAACCCGCCGGTTCCGGCGATGGAGGGGTGGAAGTTCACCAGCCGGGTCGGGAAGGATGTGGGTGGGCTCCCATCGTACTGGATGCCGTCGATGACGTAGATGGTGTTCGGTGCCTCCTCGTTGGAGTGGATGTTGTAGTGGCAGCTCTTGCAGGCGGCGCGGGCCTTGTCCGAGCGGTCATCGAGGTGCACGAGGTGAAGGTTGTCGCGGCCGCCGATGTCGTCGTAGAAGTTGGTTCGTGAGCCGCGGTCCTGGCGGTCGTTGGTCACGAGCCCGTTCACGTCGTGGCACTGGAAGCAGAGCTTGAAGGTGTTCTGGTTCCATGCCGCTGGGCCGGGGATCGTGTTCCAGTACGGGGCGCGGAGGAGGCTCCCGTATGCGGAGCCGTGCGGGCCGACGGGCGCGGTCGGACCGGTACCGGTCGCGGAGACGCGCCCCGAGGTATTCTCGTACGCCTCGCTGTTGTGGCAGTCGGTGCACTCGATGACCGCGTCGATGCTCAAGCCGGCGCCGGTGAGCTGCGCGTTCAGGTTCGTCGAGCGATTGCGTCCGGGTCCGGCCACGGGATGGAACGACGAGTTCGCGGTGCGGAACTGGATCCGCTTGTTTCCCGGTTGAGCGCCGCTCGGCAGGGTGGCCGTTCCGAGGACGAGGTCGTACGTGTCCCCGTGGCAGCGCAAGCAGACCGGGTACATCTCGTCGTTCGCGACTCCGTCAGCGGGGGGGGCGATCGAGGTCACGACGTTGGTGACCTCGTTCCCGTCGAGGTCGATTCCCCTCATCCCCTCCGTCCGGTTCGTGGACGTCACCCGATGGGGGTTGTGGCAGTCCACGCACTCCACGTGCACGGCGTCCGTGAAGCGGGGGTCCTCCGCGGTCGATCCTGGACTGAGCTGGACGTTCTCGGGAAGACCCGCCGCCGGCCGGTTGATGAACATCGGCCTGTGCGCGGTCGGGTTGAGCGTCACCGGGTGGCGGTTGGCCTTCGAAAACTCGGTCTCGAGGTCCGGCGCGACACCCCCGTTCGCCGTCGTGGTGTGACAGGCGAAGCAGGCCTCCTCGATCGCCGACGTGCCACCTGTCGCTCCCCCGCGCAGCAGCCGCTCGGCTCCATCGTCGGTGTGCGGGTCGTGGCAGGAGAGGCACGAATGGTCGCGGACCGTGGTCCCGCTCTGGCCGGTGGGCCAGAAGTCGGTCGAGGACTCGTGGGTGCTGCCGACCCATCCGATCTTCGTGTGGCAGACCAAACACAGCCCCGCGGTCGGGTCGCGGGGCTCGACGCGCAGGAACATCGCGGGGGTCTCGAGGTGTGGATCGTGGCACGTCGTACACTGGATCTGCGTTCCGTCGCCTCTCGGGAAGAGGGGCAGGATCCCGCCCACGGATCCCCCGGCGGGGGTCGCCAGTTCCCCGTCGTCGGCGACCAGCGCCATGTCGAAGCCGAAGGAGACGGGGTGGTCGTTGAGCAGGCTGGTGCCCAGCTGCGTGGACCCCGCGGGCATCACTCCTCCGGGCCCGGTGTTCAGGACCGTGATCGGGTTATCGCTCCCGGGGTTCAGGACGGCCCCCAAGGCGATGGAGCCGTCGTGGCAGGAGAGGCAGAGCTTCGACGGTCCGGTCGGTTGACCGGGACCGGCCTGCAAGGAGGGAGAGTCGTAGGGGGTGTAACTCTGCTGGGAGAGGTCGCGGTTCCATAGCGGCCCCGGAAGATCCGTGTTGGAACCGTGTGGGGTGTGGCAGAAGATGCACACCCCCTGCTCTCCTCCGGACGGCGCCCGCACCGTGCCTGGACCTGATGCTGATAGGTTGTGCTTGGTGTTCGAGACCCCCGCCTGCTGGCCCTGGAGCCCCCGTGCTCCGGGCCACGTGAGAGTCGCCACCAGGAGCGCCGCCGTCCGGGAGGCGCTTCCTCGGAGGCCCTTCCACATGCAGCCGCTCACGGATCCGCACCGTCCATCAGCTGGAAGACCTGGATGCGGCCGTTGTAGCTGTCGGCCACGAAGATCCGGTTCCGCTGGTCGACCGCGAGCCCGCTGGCCAGCCAGAACGTTCCGACCTCGGTGCCGGGGCCGCCGAAGGACATCAGCAGTCGCCCAGCCGCGTCGAAGACGTTCACCACGTCGTAGAGACCCTCGACCACGAACACGTGCCGGCGCCGGTCGAGTCCGATCCCCTTGGGGCGCGCGAACTGCCCGACGCCGTCTCCGTGGCTCCCGATCGTCATGACCGGGGCTCCGTCCGCGTCGAAGACCTGAACGCGGAAGTTCATGGAGTCGCTGACGTAGATCCAACCCTCGCGGTCGACCGCGACGTTGGTCGGGTAGTTCAGGCTTCCGTCCGTTTCGCCCCGTCCGCCGATGGTGGCGACCACCGCCCCCGCGCTGTCGAAGGAAACGACGCTGTGGAGCTCGGTATCGACCACGTAGATTCGGTTCCGGTCCCCGTCGAATGCGAGCCCGGAAGGGCGGACCAACCCCTCCAGGCGACCGATCTCGTCCCCGTCCTCGTCCAGATGTAGCACGATCCCGGCGACGGGATCGGAGACGTAGACGGTGCCGAGCGGGGTCACCGCGACCCCGATGGGTTGCCTGAGCTCATCGTGCCGGAGCCACCGGTGGCGCCCCCGTAGAAGGTCGAAGACATGTACGCCGCGCTCCGATGAATCGACGACGTAGATCTTCTCGTCCGCGCCGACGGCGATGCCGTGCGGATGGCCGAGTCGGTTGTCGTCACCGCGACCCCGGACGAACGCTAGGAGGCGGCTCAGGAAGGAACGCCGGAACCCGAGGTCGCGGGGCCCGGAGAAGCTCGCGACGAAGCGGATGCGCGGCGGGTCGGGAGGCGTCGGCCACACCAGGCTCCGCCCGGGCGGCGTCGTGCTCTCAAGTCGAACGGCACCGGCTCCCGCGCACGCGTCGACGAGCGCCAGCGCGAGGAGGACGAGCGCCAAGCCGACAGCTCTCCTGCGGGGTTGTCTGCGCCGGAAGCTCCTCACGGCGAGGCTCCGGAGCGCTTCGGACGGATGGCTCCTCCCCGGCATGGTTCTTGTTTGAATGACTGACCGTGACCGCAAATGATCCGACCTTCGACGCTCCGCTCACGGCCCTCGGGGAAGGGATGGGGTAGGAACGGATGCAGCCGGGCGTACAAGCGCGCGACCATGCGCGCACCGCAGGCCTCATCGGTCTCGCGCTTTTGGCGTTGGCCGTGCAGGCGTGCAGCCGCAGGGCGCTCGGAGTGCTGATCGACCTGCCGCCGCCGCGTGAAGAGAGCGAGCCGGCAGCAACGGGGCCCCAGGGGGGCGCGCCGCAGGGGGACGGGGCCGGAGCGGGGGTGGCGGTAATCCCCGGGGGCATGCTGGCGGAGAGCATGCTGACGGTGGAGGACACCGTCGTCCCGGAGATCGAGAAGACGCTGCGGCCGGACTCTGTGCTGAAGCTGCTTCCGAGGGACCGTGCGGGGAACGTGGACTGGGTGGCGGCGCTGCGCGACGAGGTGATCCGGCCCCGGGACGGGATCGGAGGGCGTCGGAGCCGACGGGCGGCCGCGTTCGAGTTCAAGTTCGATTTCTACTTCGCGGGCGCGAACGAGATGTTCGACGCGTACTTCCCGCACTCGACGCACACGGAGATGATGGACTGCGCTCAGTGTCACCCGCGGATCTTCAGGACGCGAGGGGCGGAGATCACGATGGCCGACGTGCTGCAGGGTCGATACTGCGGGGAGTGCCACGGGAAGGTGGCGTTCAACCCGACGACGGCGTGCGAACGTTGCCACACGGGCATGGCGATGCCGCCGGACCGGGCGCAGGCGGAGCTGACGGGGACAGTGGAAATGCGTCGGGCGAGCGAGATCCGCGCGGAGCGCGGGGACACGACGGGTGTGGTGGAGGGGAACGCGACGGGGGTGCTGACGGCGTCGTTTCCGCGAGCGCGGTTCCCGCACTGGGTGCATCGCATCCGGTATCGGTGCACGACGTGCCACATGAAACTGTTCGAGCCGCGGGCGGGAACGAACGAGATCACGATGGTCGACATCGAGGAGGGGCGCTCCTGCGGGGAGTGCCACAACGGTCGTACGGCGTTCCAGGTCTCGATCACCAATTGCGGCCGCTGCCACATCCCTTCGGCCGAGCCGCGGGCCGGCGCGGCCCCGGGCGGGACCGACGACCCTGAGCGAGCGCTTCCTGCGAAGCATGAGCCGTGGGGTGGATGGGTTCTTTCGGGATTGCGGTAGCCGAAACGACTGCAGGAGCGGGGCCAGCGTAGGACCGCCGGGAGTGACGACCGGTGCAGGGTCCTTCAAGGCATTCCGACGAGCTCCGGCCAACGACGCGACGGGTCACACGGTCGAGTGTGGGGCCTCCTGTGTCCCGGTGTGACGGCGCGCGTCCCATATCGGGTGTTCCGAGTCTGCAGGGCCGCCTGTGGCTTCCGCGGGATTGAAGGGTTCGAGGAGGAAGGCGGATACGTTCCCCGGCGGCCCCTTCCTTGCCTCGCACGAAGATGTCCGGTGGACCTCGCGGACGAATCCGAACTGGAGGGCCCTCCATGACATGTAGGCACTGCGGGTGGACACTCGCATGTGGGATCGTGATCGCGCTCACGACGCATCCCGTGCCCTCGCTCGGCCAGGGGGCCTCCGAGCGGGCCGACTCCCCGCGGGTTCCCGCCCGCGGCACGGGAGGCGACGCCAGGACCGTGATTCAGGCGCGGAACCTGGTCGTCGACCGGGGGCCGGAGGGATGGGTCGTCACCGACTTCATCCAAGCGCGACGGGCGGGAGGCGGAGCCGGACCGTCGGGGGCACACGCGCAAGGAGTCGCTTTCGTCTATCCTCTTCCGCGGGCCGCGGTCCGTCCGACCGTCCTCGCGGCTCGAGAGAACGCGCTACCCGCATTCATCGTGGGTGACCGGCTCCATGCCGCGGAGCCGCTGCCTCCGGGTGAGCATCTCTTCGTGGTGCGCTACGGCGTGGAGGGTCCTCACTTCGCAGTTCCGTTGCCGGGGACCACGGAGAGCGTGGACGTCCTCGTTCGGCAGCCGGCTCCCGCGACGGAAGTCGAGGGACTCGACATGGCGGGCACGGTGCGGCTCGATGAGGGTGAGCCATTCCTCCACTTCGCTGGGGAGGGGCTCGGCGACGACCTGCTGCGGCTCCGTTCGGGCGCGGAGTCCGTGGCGCTCCCCGCCCACTCGTTGGCGCTGGTGCTGGCTATCGTGCTGCTCGGAGTCGGGACGTTGGCCTGGCGCCCACGGCCGTTGGCCCGAGGCACCGGCTCGAGCAGGGAAGCCCTCATCCGTTCGGTGGCCGAGATTGATGAGGCGCTGGAGGGGATGACTTCACTCGGTGCGGAGGAGCGAGAGGTGCTCGGGGCCCGCAGACGGGACCTGATCCGCAGGTTGACTTCGTCCCGGAGCGGGTGCCCAACCTAGTGAAGCGATCGCTGGGGTGGCTCACGGTGGGTCTGGCGCCGCTCGCGCCTGCGTGCGGCGTCGTGACCACGCGGGCCGCCCCGGGCGGCAACGAGGTCCCCTCCGTCTTCGAGAGGACCCTGGCGAGCGCTCGACGGGGGGACCCCGACAGCCAGAATCTTCTCGGGTTCATGCTCTTCAACGGCCAGGGAGCCATGCCGGATCCAACCGCCGCCCGCTTCTGGTTCGGCATGGCGGCGGAGGCGGGAAGCCCGATCGCGCAGCTGAACCTGGCGGTAATGCACGCCCTCGGCGCCGGAACGGACAGGGATCTCGGCACCGCGGAGAGATTCTTCCGGTTGGGGATGGCGAACCCGGCCAGGCCCGGCGACCTCGCGCCGGTCTCACTCACCAACCTCATCGATGCCTCCTGCGACGAGACCTACGTCGAACCCACCCCCGGAAGTCAGATCTTCGGGACGTTCTGCGCTGGTTGCCACGGCGCGGTGGGGCTCGCCGAGTACCGGCCCGCACCGTCGTTCGCACTCGGCGAGCGGATGGAGAAGAGCGACCGCGAGCTGCTGACCTCGATCGAGTGGGGGCATCAACGGATGCCGGAGTGGTCGGAGAAGATCCCGCGTGAGTGGATCGCCCAGGCTCTGGGTCACGTCCGCGGGCTTTCGACGGAGCTTCGATTCGGCTTGTTGCACCGGCTCCGACCCCTGCCCGAGCGGGCCTTCCGTTTCGGTCCCATGGATCCCGAGCTGTCGACCCAGAGACGCGAGCCGCCCGTCGGGGTGGAGGGGCCGCTCCCCGCCTTCGCCGACTTCTGCGGAGGTCGCTGAACGACCGTCGTGATCAGCGCTGCACCCAGATCCGCTCCACGAAGAGGATGTTGTCGAACCTGAGGTCGAGCGTGGGGCTGTGGAACTCCCCCATCTCGTTGCCACCCTGCCACACGACCGTATCCCCCTCGCGCACGTCCGCCTGCGGCCCCGCGATCCAGGAGATCGTCTCGCTCACGTCCACCTCGACGTACGTGTACCCGTTTCCCTGCAGCACCCGCTTGGCGACGCCGCGTCGTCCGGAGGCCGGGGCCGCGTCCGCCACGAAGGTGCCCACGAAGTGGATCTGGTCGAAGGTGCGACCGAGCGAGGAGCTGGTGAACGAGCCCATGTCGGTGGCGCCGCCCAGAGTCAGCCGTTGACCTACCTCGATGGGTGTGACCGGACCGGCAACCCAGAGCTCTCCCTCCGCCGTGCCGAGTCGAACGTACGTGTATCCCCCGGAGTCCATGGTTTCCAGCACTTCTCCCGAGAGCGCGAGCGAGGTGCCGGCGTCCCGGGTGGGGCCTTCCGGAATCGCGGGATGTCCCGCCGGGAGGGAGGGCTGGGTCGCAGCGGGCCCGGGCGCCTGCTCCCGTTCTCCGCAGGCGAGAAGCGCGAGAAGGAAGGGGGCTCCGAGGGAGGTGAGTCGAGGTCGCATGGCTCGATAGCTCCTAGGAGATGGCACGATCACCGTGAGTTGGGATCTTGCGCGCGGGTATGAGCAGGAGGCCGTCCCCCCAGGGATTGGCCGTGAGGCGCTCGAAGACCAGCGTCGCGGTCGGAGACCGCTGCGCCGTGTTCTGCTCGTGGTGCGCAAGCTGCAGGCCCTGCACCGAGCGGAAGTCCCCGTACGTGGTCGTGAATTCCAACGTGGTCCCGCCCATCGGGATGAACGATCCCGTCCACGTCACGCGAAAGCTCACGGGGTCGAGCCGCACCCGGAGCGTGCGCCCCTCGCCGAGGTCGAGGCCGATCAGTGGGCCGGCGTCGGGATCGTCCTCGAGCAGGACCGCCTGGCCTCGGTACTGGTTGAGGATCCACGGCGCGAGCAGTCGGGCCGAGTGCATCTGCATCGCCATGAGGAGAGGGGCGTCCGCGGCGGTCAGCGCGTTGTGGCCTTCGCCGCGCCACCCCCGACCCTCAGCGAGGATCCGGATCTCGGCACGGTCTCCGTAGTCGATCAGGGATGCGAGGGTCCCGGGCCCTCGGATCACACGCACGACGCTGCCTACCTCTCCGCGCACGGTGGTCACGGTGCCCTCCATGCGCAGGGAGTGGACGCGGCCGAGCGCCGCTTGACCACCGTGGCCTTCGACCATCCGGTCCAGGAGCGTCGTCAACCTGCCGGTGGGTTCGTCCGCACCGTGGCGCAAGGACAGGATGACGAGCGTGGGGACGACCAGAAGGCCGATCGACCCCATCAGCCGGCGGCGCGCGCATGACATGCGCGTCTACTCTGCCGGGCCGTGCCGAGAACGGAGTCGACGCGCCGGGAACAACGAGGCCGATCGGCGGCGCACATCAGCCTCCGCGGAGCGTCGCGAGGAAGGCGGCCAGGTTCCTCGCCGCGGCTTCGTCGGCCACGGCGGCGACCAGCGGGACCATGAGGGGGCCGAAGGTATCGCCGGCTCCCGCGCCCCTGACGCCCTTCTTGAAGTTCATGATCTGGCGAACCACGTACCAATCCTGCTGAAGCGTCAGGTTAGGGGCGTTGGTGGACGCCATGCCCTTCCCGTCCGGACCGTGACATGCGGCGCACGGCGCATAGAGCGCCTGCCCGGCCGCAGCGTCGCCTCCGCCGTCGTGGCTGACTGCAGCGCGGGGGAGCCCGGATACGTACGCCGCGATCTTCTCGATGTCGGCGTCCGTGGCCAGCGTCTTAGCCATCGGCGCCATCTGCATGCCAAATGCGTCCTGAGCGTGGGTACCGCGGGCACCGGCTTTGAAGTTCTTGAGCTGCCGCACCAGGTACCAATGCTCCTGCCCCGCGATCGCGGGTGCGTTCAGATCCTTGTTCCCGCCTCCGGCAGGGCCGTGGCACGCTGCGCACGGTGCGTAAAGGGCCTCTCCGCCCGCGGCGCCCTGTGCGGCCACGGGGGCCGCGGAGGCTGCCAGCGCCAGAAGGACCTTGAATCCCGTTCTCACGATCGCCTCTCTCTCCGATCCCAGGGTTTTCTCCAGGGCCGAACGTTCGTCGTCCGACTACGCCGGCGAGCCGGCGCCGACGGGGCGGGGCAGCATCTGTGCCACCCGGAAGGCCCCGATTCACGGCCTTTTCGCCTCGGGGTGTGACATCACACGCCGCAGTAGGGCCCCGGAGCGTCACAGGCGGGCTGGTCGGGGAGCGAGCGCGTTGGTCCGGGAACGGAGGGATGCGTCCGAGACGTGTGCCACTCCGCGCCCCATCTGTGACGCGGGACGTCTCGGTGGTCGGTGGGCCAGGTCCTGGGCCATGGTCCCAACCGTATTCAATACAGTGGCTTACGGGCGTGGGGCCGGGTGCCCCACCGGGCACGTGTCCTGCTGAGCCGGCGAACGGAGAGCGCATCAATCCCCGATTCGGGGACGTCGATGCGGCCCGATCGTTCCGTGCTCCGAACCCGGAGAGCTCGGGCTGAGGCAGAGGGCTGATGACTGAGACGGGGAAGAGAGGTCCGTCGCCGATGGGCGCGCTCGCGATGCTCTGGTTCGCCGTCGCGCTGGTGACGGGCTTCATGAGCCCGACCCGGGCCGCTTCGGAGGCGGCACGCATCCTCTACCTGATGGTCCCGATCGGTTGGGTTTCGGTCCTCGGCCTGGTAGCAGTCTTCCTGTGTTCGGCGGCCTACCTCGGGACCGGAACGGGGACCTGGGACCACGTGGCTCACGCCGCCGCGGAGGTCGCGCTTCTGTTCGCCATCATTGCGGGGATCCAGAACCTGCTGCTGGAATGGGCCACCTCGGGCGGCTGGGCCGGGCTTGAGGTCCGGGCGGTGAGCTACCTTGTCTTCGCGCTCGCGGCTCTGTCATACCTCGTCGCTCGTGGCGTGACCAGGGAGCGGAGGAGGGCCCAGCGACTCGCGGCCACGTTCGGCTGCGGAGGCTTCCTCGTGGCCGGGGTCGTATTGGCCTGGTACGGCGGACTTCGCAGCCTCCGGCCAAGGGGAGAGACGGCCGCCCTCGAAGAGGTGCCTGCCCTGTCGGTTCTATGGCTGTGTGCGCTGGCCGTCGTGGCCGTCTTCGTCTGGCTGCTGGGAGAGAGGGTCAATTCCCTCGAGCGAGCCGACGGGGCGAGGCATGTCCGCTGACCCCACGCCGTGGGTGTTGGCGGCGTACGCGGTGGCGCTCCTGGGCGTGCTGGCCTACATCACGATCCTCCGCGGGCGACCCCGCGATCGCGAGCCTCCTCGATGATGCTCCGGGGCGCACTCGGGGGTAGCTTGACGGATCGAGGAACCGGACCCGCATCGTGAATCTCAACAAGATCGTCCCCCGACTCCGCATTCGGTGGAAACTCGCCATCGCCTTCGTGGCGCTGGCGGGGATCCCCCTGCTCATCGTCGGAGCCGTGGGTACCTCTTCCGCTTTGTCGGAGTTGAGGCGTAACGCAAGGGGGGAGCTGCAGCAAGACCTCGACCTGGCGGCCTCCCGCTCGGGCCGGTCGCTCGCCGAGGTGGGTGCGCACGTCTCCTTCCTCGAGCAGGTGGGGCTTGCACGACTGGCATCGGTGGAGGGGCCCGCGAGGGAGCGGCTTCTGGGTCTGGCGGGCACGTACCTCGACAGCGATTCGTCCGCGCTTCTCCGGGTCAAGGTTCTTGACGCGGACGGCTTCGTGACGGCGGTCGCGGAGCGGGCACGCGGGGGCTCCCTCGGGAGCCGAGAGGGCGAGGGCCCGGCGCTCCTCTACCTGTGGACGGCCGAGCGGCTCGCTCCCGGAGAGGCGGCCTTTCTCCCGGTCGATCTCTCCAGGAGCGACCGTGGGGACTCGGTGCATGTCGTTCCCGCACTCGCAGTGGTGCGCCCGTTCTGGGAAGGAGGCAGGCTCGAAGGGGTTCTGGTCGGCGAGGCGGATGCGGCCGAGCTCTTCCGAGGGCTCGACGAGGGGCGTCCCGGCCTCGACGGCGTGACGGGGCTGGTGAACGAGTCGGGCGACTTCCTCTACCATTCCCGTCTCAAGTCCGACTGGAGGAGCCTGCTGAACACCGAGGCGGTGAACCTCGAGCGCGAGTTCACGCCAGACGTTGCGCGCAAGATCCTCGCAGGCGCGCGGTCCCTGGAGGCTCCTGGAGGGGTGGAGGTCGCAGCCAGACCCCTGTCGATACCCGGCCAGACGAGCATGCGGCTGATCCTCTACCGAACCGTACCTCTGCGCGTCCTTTACACAAGGGTGGCGGGGTTCCTGGGGGTGCTCTCCCTCATCGGCGTGCTTCTCGTCGTCACGGTCGCAGGCCTGTCGATGGTGGCAGCGGCCCAGATCACGCAGCCGGTGCTGCGGATCCAGAGGGCGGCGCACCGCATCGCGTCGGGCGGAAGCCCGGAGCCCGTGTTGGTGGAGACCAACGATGAACTGGAGGAGCTCGCCGACGACTTCAACCGCATGGCCGTCGCGCTCCAGAGGCACCGCACCGACCTCGAGACGTTGGTGAAGGAGAGGACGCAGGCACTCGAGCGAACTCGGCACGAGCTGGAGCAGTTCGTAGCGGCCTCCGCGGACGCGATCGTTGGGCTCGACGCGCATGGTCGCGTCCTTCTCTGGAACCGGGGCGCGCAGACCCTGTTCGGCTACACGGAGCAGGAGGTGGTCGGTCAGCCGCTCGAGCGCATGATCGGTCCTCCCGAGGCCCCCAACCCGGCAGAGGCGGCGTTCATCCGGTGCGCGATCGAAGCGACCGGCTCGGTGGTGAACTATCGGACCCGCCGCAGGGCGAAGGACGGGACAGACATTCCACTCACGCTCACCAAGACTGCCCTTCGCGACACCGAAGGCCAGGTGTATGGGTATTCGGTGATCCTCCGCGACGACCGCGCCCGGGAGCTTGCGGAGGAGCAGATGCGGCGCTCGGAGCGCCTGTCCGCGATCAGCGTCATGGCCGCCGGTCTCGCGCACGAGCTCAACAACCCGCTTTCGGTGGTCGGAAACCGGCTCGAGCTCATGCAGCGGGAGACCATGGTGAGGAACGGAGACCCCCGGCTGCTCAAGGACCTCGATGTCGTCCGCAAGCATGTCGACCGCATCGGCGCGATCACGGGCGATCTACTCAGCTTCGCCCGCAACGACTCCGACACCATGGGCGACGTCGACCTACACACGGTGGTCGACCGGACCGTCCGCCTTCTGCAACGGGTCTTCGTGGCCTCGAACATCGGACTGGTCGTCGAGGAGGAGCCGTCTCTTCCTGCGGCCTTCGGCAACGAGAACATCGTCGAGACGATCCTCGTGAACCTGTTGCTCAATGCCAGGCAGGCGACGCCGGCTGGAGGGCGGGTCGAGCTCCATACCCGATCCGTGAGCGGCTCGCTTCTGGAGATCGAGGTTAGGGACACGGGACCCGGCGTCCCTGCGGAGTTGAGGCGCAGGATCTTCGAGCCGTTCTTCACCACGAAGTCCGAGGCCGGTGGCACCGGTCTCGGTCTCGCCGTCTGCCGCGCGCTGGCTGACCGCCTCGGCGGAAACCTGGAGGTCACCGACTGGGAGGGAGGCGGGGCCAGGTTCGTCCTCGGCCTGGCCCGGGATGCCCAAGCGAGGATCAGGGCGTGAACAAGAAAGCCAAGATCCTCATCATCGACGATGAGGCGGAGATACTGGACAACCTGGACCGACTCCTGAGCAGCGAGGGCTACCGGTGCACGACGCTCCAGGAGCCCGTCCGCTTCCGCGAGGTGCGCGCGGACGTCAGGCCGGATGTCCTGATCACGGACCTGCGTATGCCCGGCGCGGACGGGATGACGATCCTCGCGGCGGCCCGCGCCGATGACCCTGCGCTCCCCGTCATCCTCATCACGGGGTTCGCGACGATCTCGTCCGCCGTGGAGGCGGTGCAGGAAGGCGGCTTCGACTACCTGTCGAAGCCGTTCACGGCCGAGCAGCTCTTCGTGGCCGTCGATCGGGCCGCCCGGCACCGGAGTCTGTTGGTGGAGAACCAAACACTCCGTGAGCGCGTGGAGCGGCAGCCGGGCGGCGCGGATATCATCGGTAGCAGCCCCGCGTTCGCTCGGGTCCTCGACCAGGTGCGTCGCGTGGCCCCGACGGACGCCAACGTCCTGGTCACTGGGGAAAGCGGCACGGGCAAGGAGGTCGTGGCCCGCCTTGTCCACGAACGGAGCCGCCGGTCCGGCGGACCGTTCATGCCCATCGACTGCGCCTCGATGCCCGAGGGGCTCATGGAGAGCGAGCTGTTCGGGCATCAGAAGGGCGCCTTCACGGGAGCGGTCGCTCGACGTACGGGACTGCTGAAGGAGGCTCACGGAGGCACCGTGTTCCTGGACGAGATCGGTGACATGACGGTGGCGCTCCAGGTCAAGCTCCTCCGCACGCTGGAGCAGCGCCGGGTCAGGCCTCTGGGGGGATCGGACTTCGTGGACGTGGACGTCCGGGTCGTCGCCGCCACCAATGCGGACCTGGAGGGGGCGGTCGCCGCCGGTCGGTTCCGCGAGGACCTCTACTATCGGCTCAACGTGGTGCACCTGCGGCTCCCGAGCCTGAGGGAGCGCACCGACGACCTGCCCCTCCTGGCCGGGCACTTCCTCAAGGAGGCCGCCCGCGCCGCGGGACGCGACTCGCCGGTGATCTCCCCCGAGGCGTGGGACGCCCTGCAGCGGTTCGCCTGGCCGGGCAACATCCGCCAGCTGCGGAACGTCATGCACCGCATGGTGGCGCTCGACGACGACGGTCGCGTGACCGCCGCGGATCTGCCCCAGGAGATCGCCTACGGGACGACGCTGGTCAGGGCCAACGGCGAGACGTCCGGACCGATGCCGTTGGACTACCAGCTCGCCAAGGAGCTGGCCAACCAGGAGTTCATGGAAAGGTATCTGGATCTGCTGCTCGACTCCCACGAGGGCAACGTGTCCCAGGCGGCGAGAAGCGCGGGTGTGAGTCGGCGCACCCTCCACCGTTGGCTGGCCGAGTTCCGGAGGGGGGGGCAATGACGCGACGGGGTGTGCGAGTCGCCCCGCTGGTGGCGACCCTCCTGGCCGTACAGACGGAGCTCGGCGCGCAGACCGGCATCGTCTCGGGTAGGGTGGGCAACGGCGGCACGCCGCTACCGAGGGCCGCGGTATACCTGGAGCCGCTGGATCAGGAGATCCCGATCCAGCCCATGGGGGGAGAGATCGACCAGTCGCATCTGCGCTTCCGGCCCAGCGTTCTGGTGGTGACCCCCGGAACGCCCGTCCGATTCCTGAACAGCGACCCGCTCATGCACAACGTGTTCGGACCGGGGATCCGGGGGGGCGACGTGTTCGATCTGGGTACGTACCCGATGGGGGCGCTCGCCACCTGGACCTTCCAGAAGGAAGGGGTGCACGTGGTGCTGTGCCACATCCACCCGGAGATGGTCGCCTACGTCGTCGTGACCCGTGCGCCGTTCGGCACCGTGACCGGAAGTGACGGGACCTTCACCCTGGAAGCGGTCCCGCCGGGACGGTACCGCCTCTCCATCTGGCATCCGCGCCGGAGCAGGGACACGATGACGATAGAGGTCACGGTGCCGGAAGGGGGGCTGAGCGGACTGTTCCTCGTGCTGGAGGACGGCGGCGTGCGGCAGCGGGGGAGGGACTCGTGAGGGGGGGGCGCCGGAGGGCGGTCACGGCGGTGGCGATTTGGGCTGTCGCGACGGGTGCGGCGACCCCGAGCGCGCTTCGGGCGGCTCGGCCCGGGGGCGCCGGCGTCGATGAGCATATCGGCACGCCCATTCCCGCGTTCGCGCGCATGTACGGGACGGCGTGCTCCACCTGCCACACCGCGGCGCCCAAGCTCAATGTTCTCGGTGAGGCGTTTCGGCTGAACGGGTACGAGATGCCGGACACGCGGCTCCTGGAGCGCGCGGACCAGCCGGTGCCTCTCGGCGCCGAGCCGTGGAAGGACGCATGGCCCCGGTCCATCTGGCCCGGTGAGCTCCCCGGGGCCATCCCGATGGCACTCCGCGTGCAGAGCGACGTGCTCCTGACCCGGGATGAGCGTGCGCCCTCTTCGGTGACGTACCGGTTTCCCCACGAGATCTATCTCCTCGCCGGGGGACCGTTGGGTGGGGGCGTCTCCACCTTCCTCGAGGTCGAGTGGAGCGAGGCCTCGGGGATCGAAGTCCAACAGGCCAAGATCGGCTTCCGGGATCTCGTACCGGAGCTCCCCCAGGAGGCTCTGGGCCTGAACCTGGGGCTCCTCAACCCCTTCCTGTTGACCTTCACGGACCGCCAGATCGACCGGGCTGGCCGGCAGAAGCTCGCCTGGCAGGACTTCGGGCTCGATCAGGTGGCGGTCCAGCCTGCCGGTGGGGGAGACCCTCTGCGAAGCGACAACGAGACGGTCCTGGGCACGGGGGTCGCCGCCGTGGAGCTCCAGGGGCTCGTCGGGGGGCGATTCCACTGGGGAGCGGGGCTCGCCCAGGGGGTCGGTTCCGGCGTCGTGGACCGGAATGGGCACAAGGACCCCTACTACCGCGTGCGGGTCAAGCTCGGCGGCCTTGACTACCGTGGCCGGTACGACAGGGATGGGGGGCCGGTTCCCGGCGCCGGGGGTCAACTCCTCGACCGGTCGGTCACTCTCGAGCACTTCGGCTACTTCGGAAACGAGTCGACGCCGGACGCCCCGACAGGCGGGCACCGCGCGCTGGGCTGGGCGGCACGAGTCCTGGAGGGACGGCTGGACGCGGGGGTGGGGCACGTGCGGCGGAGCTATCGGAGACCGTTCGGAACGGCCGCGGGCTCGCTCGATGTCCGCGCCTGGTTCGCGAAGGCCGAGTACCAGCTCTTTCCCTGGCTCATCGGTAGCCTGAAGTACGACAGGCTCCGCATCGACGAGGGAGCGGGGGCGCTCCCGGTCGGCCACGCACTGGCGCCTGCCGACCGGGACCTCGTGCTCCCAGGGGTGGTGATGCTCGTGCGGCAGAACGTCCGGCTCGTCGTGGAGGGGGAGTTGCTCCGCGCCGCCGACCGGGCGGTCGAACCGGGTGTGAGGCGGCCGCACGCACTCTGGCTGCGGCTGGACCTGACGTTCTGACCCGTCGCGCAGTAGTCGCCACGGTCGCCGTCGCTCTGGCTGCTGCGGCGATCGCCAGGACGACGTCGATATCGAGCGTGTTCACCGAGCAGGGTATCCGCCTGTCCGGCAACGACGCGTACTACCATGCCCTTCGCGTAGAGCGGACCCTCGAGGGCTATCCGACCGTTCCGAAGAGGGACGCATGGCTCAGTTATCCCGACGGCGCCGACATCCCCTGGCCCCCTCTCTTCGATGGCGTGGTGGCCGCCATCGGACGAGCGCGGGGTGGCCCGGAGGGCGGGTCGGCAGCGGCGCTCCGCGCCGCGACCTGGATCCCGGTGTTCGTCGGGGTATCTACGGTCCTCATGGTCGCGGTGCTGGGCAAACTCCTGGCGGCACCTGCTGTGGGGGCGGTCGCCGCCGTGATGCTCGCGCTACTGCCCGCGCACGTGACGTTCTCTGGCGTCGGCGATTTCGACCACCACGGGGCCGAGGTGCTGCTGCTCGTGGCGGCGCTGACGGGCCTCGCTGCGTTGCCGGGAGCCGGCCCGGCGTCGCGCCGCGCCCGAGCCTCCGAGGTCATGATGGCCGCGGCTCTCGCAGCGTCCTTCCTCGTGTGGCACGGGAGCGTGCTCCATGTCGCGATCGTTGCCGGAGGCTTCGCCGCCTCGTGGATGACGATGTCCGGCGACCCGGAGGGTAGGACGCGGCTCGCCGCCTCGCTGGCCCGGGCTAGCCTCTTGGCGGCGGGCCTTCTCGCGCTCGGGGTCGGGCTTCTCGTGTCGCCGCTGGCGCTGACCCGGTTCTCGCTCGTCGGTGCCACCGGCTTCCACGTGGTCGGGCTCCTCCTGCTCGGTGGCTTCGCGGCCGCCCTCGCCGTTCCGATCCGGGGCGACTCCGGGGCGTGGGCCAGGCCCCTTTGGGCGGCCGCGGCCTGCCTCGCGCTCGGGTTGATGGTCCCGGCCTTCAGGGACCCGGTGGCGCACGGCCTAACCGCCCTGACCGCGGGCTCGCCATGGCATCGGAACATCCAGGAGTTCGATCCGCTCCTCTTCGCGGGTTATTCGCCCCTGCGCCGCGAGCTGCGCACCGCCCTGGATCTGACCGGGCTGGGGTTGCCGCTCGCGCCATTGTCGATGTGGTGGATGATCCGTTGCTGGCCGGATGATCCGCGACAGCGGGCCGGCGCGGCCGGCATCCTGTGGTTGGGTTTGGCCCTGATCCCGCTCGCGGTCGCGCGCAAGCGGTTCCTGGTGTACGCGGCGGTGCCGCTGTCGCTTTGGGCGGCCGCCCTCGTGGTCGGTGCCGCGAGGAGGGTGGCTCGCCGGCACGGATCGATACTGGGTGGGGCCAGCGCTTTGGTCCTCACCCTCGTCGTCCTGTCCCCCACCTTGGGGTGGCACCGGCGAGAGCGCGGCGCTTCGGGCGGCTCGGCGGAGCGGGAGGCGCTGATCGAAGCGCTGGAGTGGCTCCGGGCGCGCGCACCCTCGCGCCCCGGGAGCCCTGCCGTGTTCGCGGAGTGGGACTTCGGACACCTCATACAGTACTTCGCGCGAAAGCCGGTTTTGGTCTCGCCGTTCGGAACCGATGTCGGCGACGGGCCGATGGCGGATTTCGCGAGGGCGTTCCTCGCGACACATGCCGACACGTTCGACGCCGTGCTCGAGCGGCGCCGGGTCGGCTTCGTGGTGCTCTCCAACCCCGTCACGGAGGCGCACTTCGCTCGGGGGTACCTCCCGCCCGAGGCGCCGGAGGTCGTGACGGCGACGCGTGACTGGCGGACCGGGCTGAGGGTGCGCGTGAACCCGCCCTTCTGGGAGATCGCATCGTCCCGGCTGTATTTCGATGACGGGACGGGGCGCGGGGGCGGGGAGGCAGCCATCCCGGGGCTCCGGCTCGTCTTCGAGTCCAGGCGAACCACGACATGGCAGGGGAGGTTGGCGTCGGCCTTCAAGGTCTTCGAGCGCGTGGCCGGGGCGCGGCTGGAGGTCCGCTCCGCCCCTGGCGAGCTCGTACGCGCGGAGACGCTCCTCTTGACCGACTCGGGGCGCCGGGTCCGGTGGGCCACGGAGAGCCTGGCCGACCCCGAGGGTCGAGCCGAGCTGAGCCTGCCGTATGCCACGGGCGTGAACGGAACCGTGTGGTCGGTCCCTTACCGCGTCACGGCCGGATCCCGGGCTGCGGAGCTACGGGTCACCGAGGCCGAGGTAACGGCCAGCCGGGCGCTTCGGGTAATGCTCCCTCCGGGAGGATAGGGTGTCGATCCAGCGGCGGGGCGAAAGGGAACGGATGTGACCCCCAGGGTCTCGGTGGGACGTATGGCATCACACTCGAGGGCACGGGACACGAGGGCGGAGGCTCCCCAACCCGTTGCCTGGTAGAGACCTGGAGCGCATGAACAGGCCCCTGGACGGCGCCGCCTGGTGGCACACGGGTTGCGGCTGCCGGGCGGGAAAGACCTGCATGGCTCGATGGGGAGGTTCGACCGATGAGCGCTCGGCGGATGGCTCTCGCCCTGACTCTCGGCTGCGCGTGGCCTGCGGCGGCGGAGGCACAGCGCGCCGCCACGAGGGAGATCGTGTGGCCGGACCCGCCGGCGCCCACACGCATCCGCTACGTGGGGGAGCTGCGCAGCGAGGAGGACATCGGCCGGAAGGCCGGTTTCCTTTCGAGGATGAAAGGGAAGCTCGCCGGGACGGGAGGGGCGTCCTACCTGTCGGTCAGCCGCCCGCACGACATTCACGTGGTGGACGGGAACCGCTTCTTCGTGTCCGACGGTGGCATTGGCAAGATCGTCCTCTTCGACGCCGAGGCGAAGTCGGCGAAGGTCATCGGAGAGTCCGGCGAGGGACGGCTGTACAAGCCGATGGGTGTGGGCGGGGACGGGTCGGGAACCGTGTACGTGGCCGACGCCACGGGTGATCGCGTGGTCGCCTTCGACCGGGAAGGGGAGTTCGTCCGCTTCTACGGAGGGAAGAGCATGCTCCTGAACCCCGTGGACGTGGCGGTCGACCCGGCGCGCGACCGGCTGTTTGTCGTGGACAGCTACCTGCACCAGGTCGTGGTCTTCTCGATCGCCACCGGCGAGATCGTCGGACGCCTGGGCCGTGACGAGGGTGACCTCGCGCGCAAACAGGCGCTCTACGCGGGGGTGTGGAGCGGGGGCGCGCACGGCGCGGGGGAGCCCGATGACAAGGACCCGAACCCTCCCCTTCCCGACTCGCTGAGCGAGGAAGTGTACCTTTCACGCGAGCCCAGGGACCTGGTGGCCAACCGGGGGGTTGAGGACGGCGAGTTCCGTTATCCGGCCTTCCTGGCGGTCGCGCCCGACGGGACGCTGTATGTGTCGGACCAGATGAACTTCCGCATCCAGGCCTTCGACGCAGACCTCAACTTCCTCAGGAAGATCGGCGGGCAGGGGGTCGTTCCCGGCGCCTTCGCGCGCCCGAAGGGCGTGGCGGTGGACAGGCAGGGACACTTGTACGTGGCCGACTCGGCCTTCAACAACGTACAGATCTTCGACACCGACGGGCGGCTGCTCCTGCACTTCGCGGACGGCGGCACGGACGAAGGGGAGATCTTCCTCCCCCTCGGGATCGAGATCGACGAGGCAAACCGGATCTACATCGCCGACCGCTACAACAACCGCATCCAGATCTTCGACTTCATCCCCGTGCGCAACGGCGAATACGAGGTCGGGGAGAACCGCGCGTCAGGCTCCTGAGCCCCGGAGCGCTCGGCGCGCCCGGGCCCACGAGCGGTGCGGGGCTCTTTCGACCTGTGACGCCCGCTGGCGCATCCGCGGCGTCCAGCGTCCCACGGAGGAAGTCAGCCGACGTCCGACGCGTTCCGTGACACTGGTACGTAACATGTTCTGACACTGTGAGTTAGATGTGTCGGTGGGTAGATCTACGGAAGGGCATGGTCCGTGCATTACCCGGCCTCCGGAGACCCGAAGCGACCACCGGGCTCACGAGAGCCCGTCAACCGGAGGCAATCATGCCCAAGACGAGTAGGACGGTCCAGACCGCCGCCACGGTGGGCCTGGCGCTCTTCCTGGCTGCGCCTGCGCTCAGTGCCCAGACGGGGGGTACCTTGGCGGAGCGGAACGAGGACATCACAAACACGCGGCACAACTTCTCGATCAGCAGCGGCCGGCCAGGCACCGCCGCCACGCTTCCGGGAACCTTCGTCGATTACGGCGAAATCTGCGTGTATTGCCACACACCGCACGGCGGGAACTACGATCAGGGCCCGCTGTGGAACCGGAACGCGCCGGCTGCCTCGTACACGATGTACAACGACGTCACCAACACCGGGCAGTCCGACATCGATATGTCTCCGTTCGCGACCACGCCCAACGGGGTTTCCGCGGCGTGCCTGTCCTGCCACGAGGGGACGGTGGGCGTCGATGTCGTCGTCAACGCGCCAAACACATGGGACCCGGCCAGCGGGACCCCCGGCAGCGGAACGAACCTGTCGGCGATGTTCACCACGTCGCCGGACAATCTGAAGGTCATCGGGGCGGACCTCCGCAACGACCATCCGATCTCGATGGTCTACGATCCGACGCTGGACGACCAGTTCAAGGACCTGGCCACCGTGACCAACGGCAACCGCCTGAAGCTGTTCGGCGGGGGCGTGGGAGTCGGCACCGTCGAGTGCGCGACCTGCCACAACCCGCACACGGCGAACGCGACGTTCCTGCGGATACCCAACGGAAGCAGCGCGCTCTGCCTGACCTGCCACACCAAGTAAGCAGGACCCGGGGACCGCTGGAGCCCGTGTCTCGCGGGTCCGGCGCCACCCGGGCCGGCACCCGTGAGACGGTCGCTTCTCCTCACCGCGGTGGCGGACGGTTGCCTGGCCGAAACGGAGTGCAACCGCCGCCTCGTCGGCGTCTTGCTGGACACGCCGCCCAGCCGGCCGCGCCGGACAGGCGGCTGCTTCCCCGAGGGCGAGGGGGGTGCGCCACACGGGAGCGGGACCGGAGCGGGGGTGGGGGTGATCCCCGGGGGCGTGATGGCGGAGAAGGTGCTGACGGTGGAGGACGCGCTCGTCCCGGAGAATGAGACGACGCTGCGGCCGGTCGCACGGCATTTCGGGTCTCGATCACCGACTGCGCGCGCCGTCACGTGACCCCGACACCGGTCGGCGCCATCGAGCCTCAGGGCGAACCGAGATGATCCAGCGCCCCGTCCTGCGGGGGCGGCTCCTCGTGACGGCGCTCGTTGGCGCGACCGCGCTCTTCACCGGGGAGGCCCGAGGTCAGTACGTGGGGCTGGAGCTGGGTCGTGGCTTCATGACGCTCCAGGCGCGGGGGATGGAGGACGACAACAGTCTTGTCGGGCGCCCACGCAGGGACCAAACCTGGAGCCAGAGCCTGCGCCTCGCCCTGCTCGGCTTTCTGGTAGATCCCAGGGTCTTGTTCTTCCAGTTCGCGGCCTCTCCCACGTTCATGCAGGGGAGGTCGGACTTCTCCGCAGGCCCCACCACGAGGCAGAACGTGGCCTATGACCTATCCGCCAACCTCTTCTCCCCGAGACAGCTCTCGATGACGTTCCGGGCCACCCGCGCTCGAGGGATGGGCCGGGGAACGCTCGGGCTGCACACGGACTCGGAGACCGAGTCGGTGGGCATGACGGTGCGGTTCCGGCACCGGTACTTCCCGGTCCTCGCCTCATACTCGGACTTCAGCGCGTTGAACGTGTGGAGCGGAAGCACGGTCGGGGCTCCGATCGCATCGCAGAGGAGGATCACGACCGCGCGCGCGGAGATGAGCAACACCAAGCTGCGGGCCACCGTGGAGCGTGTCTTCATCGACGACGAGGCGGAGCTACGGGACCAGCTCCGCACGAGCGCCAAGCTCGATCACCGACTCCGCTGGGGGCGCAGGAGCTCGTTGAACTCGATCGCGCACTTCGAGTCTCGGGAGGGGCTCAGGAACGCGTCCGTCTTCAGCTGGAGCGAGCGGGCACAGATCACCCACACCGAGAGCGCGACGAGCCAGCTCTCCTGGTCACGCCAGCGCTGGCAGAGCGACGCTGGAGACCTGTCCGTCTCGATGCTCGGTCTGGGCCACCGGATCCGGCCCACGGCTTGGCTGTCCGGCCAGCTGGGGCTCAGCAGGCGCTCCGTACGTTCCGAGATCGGCCCGAGCACGGCGAGCTTCCAGATCGCCCCCTCGCTCGACCTGTCCCGTCAGACCAGCTCCGGCTGGCGGGGGAGGCTGAGCGTCGCGGTCGGACTCCTCGATCAGTCGCTGGAGGGGGCCGCCGGGGGGAGCTGGATCGAGGTCCTCGCGGAGGAGCACCAGGTGAACGAGTCGCTCTCCTTCGAGCTCGATCGCGTCGACATCGACACGACGTCGGTGGAGGTCTGGTCCGACGACAACGCCGTGCGCTACCTGGCTGGGATCGACTACCTGCTCATCACCACCGCGGGGCGGGTGGAGGTACGCGTGCTGCCGGGCGGGAGGATCGAGGAGGGGGACGTCCTCCTGGTCGGCTACCGCTTCCGGGCGGTCGGACGCGTGGAAGGGACGACAACCTCGTTCAGCGTCTCCGGCGCGATCGGCAACCAGACGGTTACCGTCAACTTCGGCCACCGCCAGGAGTCGGGCAACCCGATCACCGAGTCCGAGTTCCTGCCGCAGGCCGGGACTTCCGAGAAGTGGGTCGGCGTGAGCATCACGATGCCAAGGAGCTTCCTGGGCGACATCCGCGTCGACGCGGACCGGAGGATCCGCGGGCTGGGCGACGTCGCGACGACGTCCGACGAGTTGCTCGCGGTCTGGGATCTCCCCTTCCGCGCCCGCTTCGCCTCCCGACTGCGCGGAGGAGTCGTCCGGCACGAGGACAACCTCGGCACCTCGGTGAACACTTCCGGATCGATGGACTTCGGTTGGACCGCGTCCCGGTCGGTGCGGCTCGACGGCGGGGCCGCGGTCTACCAGTGGAAGCGCGAGCGGGTGGACCCGGAGCGTTTCCTAGGCGCGAACGTGTCGGTCACGTGGGAGTGGGGGCTGTTCACGACGCGACTCCAGGGCCACAGGAACATCCGCCGTAATGGGATCCGCCTGGCGACGAACCGATGGGAGCTGGACGTGACCAGGGTGTTCTAGGTGTGAATGCTAGAGAGGTTGTTCACTGAGGGTCCCATCGAAAGGGCTGTTGGTGTCTAGACAACCACCAGTCCGATGGGAGGTCATCAGTGAACGTCCACGAGAATGCGAAGCTGACGCCCGCAGGTCGAGCGGGACTCGTGAAGCGTGTGCTGTTTGAAGGTCAACCGGTCGAGGGAGTCAGCCGTTCGCTGGGGGTAAGCCCGGCAGCGGTGCGGAAGTGGGTAAGGCGTTATCGCACAGGTGGGTGGAAGGCTTTGGAGGACCGATCGAGCCGTCCGAAGCGGAGCCCGCGGAGGCTGCCGAGCAGTACGGTTCGGAGAATCGAGCAGTTGAGGCGGCGTCGGTGGGCGAGCCCGCCCTCGCCTTTCCCGCTTCCTCAACCGATACAACCGCCGGCAGCCTCATCGGGGCATCGGCAACACGACACCCCTCAGCCGCCTCGAGGAGCTCCTGTGAACAACGTCCTTGTCACCGACATCTCGGGCTGCAGCCTCGACGTCTCTCGATAGGCACCCCCATGGCTGTCACTCGGAGACCGGTCGGCTGCGCTTCGTCTGGGGCGCGAGCAGGACCCCTGGGAGTGCGTCGGTGGCCTCTTCTCCGTCCACGACGAACTGTCCGTTCACGAGCACGGAGGTCATTCCCTCCTGATAGACGTACGGATTCAGGTACGTCGCATCGGAGCGCAGGCGCTCTGGATCGAAGACCACGACATCCGCCTTCATCCCCGGCGCGATGCGCCCGCGGTCGCGGAGCCCGAGGATCTGTGCGGACAGCCCGGTCATGGAACGGATCGCGTGGGGAAGCGTGATCGTCCCCCGCTCGAAGACGAACTCGCGCAGAAGCCTTCCGGACGTCCCGTACTCGCCGGGGTGGGTGGACTTCGACGAGCGGTTGCCGGTGTCGACTCCGCGGTCCAGGCTGACCGCGGTGTAGTCCTGACGCATCCACTCCTCGATGTCGATCATCCCGACGGCCTTGGCCATCCACAGCGCGCCACCGAGGATGTCCAGCCCGTTCTCCTGAAGCCAGATGGCGGTCTCCAGCTCGTCCTTGCCCAGCTCGAGCATTACGTCGGCGAGCGTCTTGCCGACGTACGAGGGATCCGAGAAGTCGACCATCAAGAGGTTCTCGGCGCCACCCTGACGGATGATCTCGTACTCGACGTCCTGCCGGATCATCTCGCGCCGCACCGGGTCGGCGAGGCGCTCGCGCAGGTTGTCGAGCATCCCGTCGTAGCTGACCGGCGGAAAGTCGTCCGCGGCGCTCTGACCCGGGACCTCGCCCTTGATCAGGGCCCACCGCGGGATGAGGGTGACGTACGCCGAATAGCCCTCGTACGAGTGCATGTTGATGTAGACCGGATACCCCTCGGCCCACTGCCGGTCGATCAGCTGCGTGGTCGCTCGACTGATGCCCCACTCGCGCGGTCCCTTCGGGTGGATGTGGTCGAGCATCACGGGAATGTTGGCGGCCTTGCCGACGTCGATGACCTCCATCACCGCGTCGAGCCAGTCGACGTGCCGCTGCGTCGGATGGTCCATGTGGCTCGGGACCTGCCACTTCGGGTAGCGCCCCTGGCTGCGCATGTGCGCCTGGAAGTGGCCCCCGTACTCGCCGACCACCTTGGCGAGCTCCTGCACCTCGTGCTCGGAGCTGTAGCGCATGGGGTTGTACTCGAGGCCCGTGGTGAGCCCGAAGGCGCCATCCTCCATGCCCTGGCGGACGAGCCCCCGCATGCGCTGGATCTCCTCCTCGGTGGCGTGGCGCATGACGTCTTCCGGGCGACTCCCCATCACCAGGCGACGCACGACGCCGTGCGGGACCATCGGCACCAGGTTGAGCTGGTGCCCCAGCTTCGCGAGGGAGTCGCGTTGCGCCGAGAGCGGCCAGATCGAGTTGAGGGAGCCTCCGTCGGCGTTGATCACGGCGGTGGTGAAGCCCTGTGTGACGTAGTTGGGCACCCGGGTGTGGCCGCGCAGGATGTCCGAGTCGATGTGCTCGTGCAGCCCGATGAACCCGGGTGTCACATACTGTCCGCTCGCGTCGATCTCCCGCCGACCGCGCGCGCCCGACAGGTCGCCCACGGCGACGATCTGGTCACCGGCGATCCCCACGTCCGCGTAGAAGTAGGGGTTTCCCGTGCCGTCCAGGACGCGGCCGTTGCGGATCAGGACGTCGTAGATCGCCTGCTGCGCCTCGAGCGGGGGGACCACGGTGACGAGCAGCGCGGCGAGCGAGGCGAGGGCCCTCATCGCGATCTCCTTGGGTTGATCGGGTAGCCGCAAGCTATCGGGGCGTCCGGTCGGTCGGACAGGGGATGTCACACCCCCTGGGGACGTCAGCGCACGACGACGAACAACCCCCGACCTGCCGGTACCGGCACGGCGGACAGATCCACGTCGAGCCCCGCCTGCAGGCCCTCGACCTCCGGCGCCACGGCCGCCGCTCCGTCGGCGAGACCGAGGCGTGCCCGGTCGACGTCGAGGTGGACGGTCTCGTCGCGATCGGACCAGGAAGCGAGCACGATCAGCACACCCTCGGGGCGAGCGTACGCCGTGGCGAGCACACCGGGGACGTCGGACCTCACCGGCGCGTCGTCGAGCCAGTAGCCGAGCATGCTCGAGGCCTCGATTCCGAAGTCCGACATCATCCGCCAGACCGGGCGCGGATCCGTGTCTCCGTACTTCCGCGCCGTCATCCCGTACAGCAGGCCGCGGTACGGGTGGCCGCCGTCCTGCAGCATCTCACCCATGAGGCCGAAGGGAAGGCCCGAGACCTCGGTCATCCAGTAGTCCATGTCGCGGTCGTACTCGAAGTACTCCCCGAACCACAGCCGTGTGATGAACGGAAAGTGCTCCATGTACAGCATGGCGCTGTTGGTGAAGCCGTCCCGCACGTTGAATTGGCTCGCGGAGTGCAGGTCGATGACGACCTCCGGCCGGGCCCGGCTCAGCACCGTGACGATTCGCTTCACCGTCTCCCGGCTGAAGGCGATGTCGTCCAGGTAAAGCCCGTCGATGTGCTGGTTCTCCGCGAGCCAGCCGAGCCCCTCGATGTAGTAATTCGTCCAGCGCGACGTGCCCTTGTCGAGGATGGCGGCGTCGTCCACCCGCCAGGCGTGCCACGCCGAGTGGTAGCGGTCCTCCAGGTGCTCCTGTAGCCAGGAGTGACCACCCCCCTCGCCGTCGTTGAAGATCTCGTCGCCGAGGCTCCTCAGCGCGAACAGCTCCCAGGCGCGGTAGGTGAGCTCCCGGATCGTGTCGTAGAGCTTGACCTTGATCCCCTTGGCGTGGGCTTCCTCGATGTAGGCGGCCTGCCGCTCGAGGTTGAAGAAGGGGTAGTTGATGTACGGGTTGATCTCGTTCGCGTGGTGGATGTTCACCACGGTCCCTCCCCAGGCGCGCACGGAGTCCACCGGGACGTACTGGTGCACGAAGCGGGTCTCGAAGTGGCGCTTGGTATCGATGGTCTTGAAGGGGGTGATCAAGAAGCGGACGTTGAAGTGGAGGGTGTCCCCCGCGGCCAGCGTCCTGGGCCCCGAGTAGTTGTACGCCGTGACCGCATCCGGTCCCGTCTCGATGCGGATGCCGCCGCGCCCCCCGTTGAACCAGGAGGGCGGCATCTCGAGCGGCTGGTTCCTGTAGAAGTTCGTGTTCAGCGGCCGCACGTAGTTCTCGTCGCGCAGCACCCATTGCAGGCCACGCTCGATCCCTCCGAGCCAGACGCCCTCCTGATGGTTCTCGACCTTCCAGGTCCAGTCGACCCGATCGGGGCGCCGGCCGCCGCGGCGCCCGAGGCCGAGCATGAGCTCGGCCGCGCCGGGTTCCATCACGACAGGGAGCACGACATCGTCGAGCTCCAGGTCTCGCGTGGCGACCAGCTCGATCCGGTAGTCCAGCATCCCGTCGTACTCCAGGGCGCCGCGTACGGTCATGGACGCCCCGTCCGCCGACCGGCGCGCCTCCCACCGGGCCGGACCCCGGCCTTCCTGACGCACCTGGAACGGCTCCGCATCGAAGTGGAGCGGCGCCCGGCCGACCACCACCGAGAGGTCGAGGGGCCCGGCGAGCACCGGCGCCGGATCGTCGAGCAGGTGGGTCATCTCGGGTGAGAAGAAGCTCTCGATCCTGTCCGGAAGCCCGGCGGCGCCCAACACCACGCGACGGCCGAGAACCGAGAGCACGTGTCCCTGGACGTTCACCGGGTCGAACGGCTCCACCACGAATTGGGGGTCGTCGCCGACCGTGGAGTTCAGCCACGCGAGCCGGGTCATGAGCTCGGGCTCGTCGAACCCGTGGTTCCGCACCCGCGCGGCCTCGACCTCGAGGGAGACCCGCACGGACTTGGAGCCGGCGGACGTCCGCACGGACACCTCGCCCACATAGCGGCCGGGGCGCTGGTTCCCGGGCACCGTGAGCCCGATCCACAGGGGCTGGACCTCACCCGCCGGCACCACCAGTTCCTTATCGAAAGGATGCCCGTTCTCGTCCACCCCCCCGCAGTTGAAGCACGTGAGTCGATCCGCCCACGCGTCGGGGAAGCCCTCGAAGGCGACCGCCACGTGGCGCAGCGTATCGGCTCCCGCGATCACCGCCACCTGGAACGTGAACGACTCGTCGCGGAGCGCACGGCTCTCGAAGGCATCGGCGCGCCCGGCCGCGGCCCAGTGCCATGGGATGTAGCGCCGCATGCGCACGGGACGGTCCCGGTGCTCCGGCATCAGCGCCCACCCGTCCGGGGCGCCAGCCATGAACGAGGCGCGCTCCCCCGGCGTCGCGATGACCTCCATGGGCCAGAACGAGTGGAAGGCGTCGACCGATTCGATGCGCGTGACTCGGCCCTCGGGCAGGTCTCCGGAGTCGAGCGCCCGCACCCGGCGCTGCCACTCGGGATCGGGGTGTGTCACCTCCGCCGGATAGGTCACGGTCGGATAGTACCCACCGGTGGACGTCCAGGGCATGTAGTAGACGTGGTAGACCGACGCCCCCGGGACCGGCTGGAAGACCACGTCCCCCGAAGCAGGGTCCACGCGCGCCGCGAGGGCGTTCTCGACGGTCCGGCCGGTGACCGCGTCCACGACCACCACGGCCTTCGCGACCGGGTCGGGATCGTGGCGCCGCCAGGGGATCGTGACCCGTACGGCGTCCACGTCGACCGCGTCCACGGAGATCACCGCCCGGTGGTTTCCCCACGACAGCCCCTGGGAGCCGGCGGGAAGATGCGGCTCCCAATCACCCGGCCCGAACGCCACTCCGTCGATCACGGGCGTGATCGATGGGGCCCGGTAGAGCGCGCCTTCGCGGTCGGCGGCTCCGGTGCAGCCCGCCGCGACCACGAGGGCCACCAGCCCGAGGGCCGAAGCGCCCGACCGGGTCGCCGCCCTCACCGTCGACCTCCCAGCAGGAGGGCGCGCCGCACCATCGTGCCCTCGAAGTCCGCCGCGGTCGGGACCTCCGGTGGCGCGCCCCGACCGAGGGCCGCAAGCGCCGCGTTGGCCAGGACGGCCCGCCGGTCCGATGCGTCCGATGGCTCGGGCGTCGCCTCCACGACCGCTTCATACGCTGCCCGCGCCGCCGCGGGGTTACCGAGCCGCTCCTCCGTCCTTCCCAGCAGGTAGCGTTGGAGCCGCTCCTCGGGCTCGTACGGCCTTCCCTGGCCCAACGTCTCGGGCCACTCCATGGCCTGGAGCAGGTGGGCGCGGGCCTCGCCCGCGCGGTCCGACTCGAGGGCGTCCAGGGCCAGGAGCGTGTGCGCCTGCTCCCAGAGGAGGTGGCTCTCGCGCGCGCTCTCGGAGGGGAGCACCCTCGTCGCGGCCAGGATCGACGCCGCCTCACCGGCGCGACCCGCACGGATGAGCGAACGCGCGTGCAGCAGGTCCAGGTTGAAGTCGTCGGGGAAGCGAGCCCGGCCCTCTGCCGATGCGGTGAGCGCGCTCGTCCAGTCGCCGGCGTCCTGGAGGGTGCGGACGAGCTCGACCCGGAGGACCCTGCTGTCAGGATCGAGCCGGACCGAACGGCGCAGGTCGGCCACCGGATCCCCCGCCGCGGATCCCTCGGCCAGCGCCGCCCGCGCGGCATAGAACGGCGCGAAGTCGGGCTCCTCACCGAGGGCGGCCATCACAGCGAGGGCTTCCGCGTCCCGATCCACCGCCCAGAGGTTCAGCGCCAGGAGGTAACGCCATGCCCACCCGCGGTTATGCTGTGTTGCCCACTCAAGCACCTCGAGCGTCTCGGAGCGGTAGGGGAAGGCGAACCCGAGGGCGCTTGGATCGTCGAGGAGCGAGGGGTCGTCGGTGAGCCACGCGCGCCACGCTCGAAGGACCGGACCCGGACGCGGGGTGAGGGACAGCACCCGCGCCGCGTCGCTCGGGAGCCCACGGTCGGAGTAGCGGACGGCCAGCTCGAGCAGCGTCTGCTCCGGGTACTCGGAGCGCATTCCCGCCAACAGCGCGCTGGCGGTCTCGTCCGAGGGCGCCGCGAGCCAACCTTCGGTACGAACGAACGCATGGAGCGGGTCGATGGCGACGAGCCGGGCCCGCGCCTCCCGGGCGAGAGCCGCGCCGCCGTCGCCGCCACGCAGGCGGCCGACGATCGCGAGCGCCTCCCAGGCCGACACGCCATCGCGATCGTAGTCCAGCGCCAGGCGGGCGTAGCGCTCCGCTTCGACCAGGTCCCCATGCACGATCATGAGGTCCGCGAGTCGGCTCCATGCGGCGGCCCGGTAGCCCGTGGCGCGCGCTGCCCATCCGAATGCGTCTCGCGCGTCGGCCGGTCGCCCCAGGGCCTCGTAGAGTAGGCCGGCCAGGAAGTTGGCCTTAGCGTCGTACGCGTCCAGCTGCCGCGCCCGCTCGACGGCCGCGATGCCCGCGTCGAGCCGCCCGCTCCGATACTCGAGCTCCGCCAACCCCAGGAGCGCGTCGCGATGCCAACGCTCGAGCTCGAGCGTGCGTCCGAAGTGGCGCCGGGCCTGGGCATACCAGCGCCCCTTCAGGGCCTCCCTGCCCTCAAAGGCCTCCCGGTCCGCCTCCGGGATGGCCGGTCGTGCCGACGCATCGGTGGTGAAGGGCCGCGCCAGCCTGAGCGGCGACGGGTCCGACGACCAGTCGAGGTGGAGCGCGGGCAGCCGGACCCGGAGCGGCAACTCCGCCGGGGCCTCGAAGCTCGCCTCGAAGGGCTCCAGGGGTCCGAGCGACACCGGCGAGGCCGCCACGCGATGCGCTCCGGCCCAGACCTCCAACGTGTCCCGGACGTCCGCGAATGCCTCCACGCCCACCGCCACCCGCCCGTCGGCGACGTCCACGTGCATGACCCCCTCCGCCGACGCGTCGGTGATGCCGCCGATCCCCTCGACGGGGAACCAGCGCTCCGTCCATGAGCTCGACGACAGGGGATCGAAGCCCGCCTGGGTGATCGGGTTCACCGACCCGTCTGGGGAATACTGCACGAAAAGCCGCCCCGCCTGGAACTCGACGTACTGGCCATCGCTGTCGGTGAGGAGATCCTCCCAGATTCCCCCCTCGCGGGAGAGCGCCCACAGCCAGAGCTTCTGGCCGGGCATGTCCTCGTATCGGGCCCAGTGCCCCCATCCGTAACCTGCGTCCAGGTAATAGCCGCCGAAGAAGTCGTTCAGCTCGCCGACCACGTGGTAGGACTTGGCGCCGTCGAAGTCGTTGTTCCGGTAGAGCGGCAGGTATCGACCCCGAGCGTCCACGGGCCACGGCCGCTCCATGCCCGGGTGGGTCAGATACGCGTCGCCCGGGATGGCGAGCTCCAGGTCGTCGCGGGCGAACGCGGCGGCGGTCATCCAGTTGTAGTACGGCTGCTCGAGGGGCGTCGGGTTGTACCAGAGCGCGCGCGTCTCGAAGGTGGCGCGATCCGCCGGAAGACGGATCTCGACGCGCCATTGGGTGCGCGAGGGCAGATCCATCGCGCCCACGATGCAGCTCACGCTCCCGTCTTCGTTCTCGCGGAGGAGGTAGTCGACGGGCGTCGCGGTGGACGGCGTATGCCCGATGACGCCGAAATTGAACTCGATGCCCCCGGAGGTCCACGGACCTCTCAGCGCGATGTTCCTGAACTTCAGGACCTCGTTGCGATAGATGAACTCGTGGCCGGTCTTCTTGACCACGGCGCCCCACACCTTGCCCCCTACCTCCGGCAGGACGAAGAGCTCGATCAGGTCGTTCTCCAGCTTGACCACCTTCCACGCCCTCGGCTCCGAGCGGTGCGCGTACCCTTCGAAGGAGTGATACGGATACAGGCGCCGATCCCGAGCCAGGATGGGCACGGGGTTCGGCTCGGAGAACGGGTACGTCTCGATGATCCGTGTCTCTTCGGAGATACGGGCCTGCGCCGCGAGGGCGAGCGGGGTCGACGCGATGAGGGCGATCGCGCTGACGACGATCCGTGGGGTGGTGCGGGGTGCGACCATGGGTGGCGAGGCGACGAGGCGGTACAGGTGGGGCACCCGACGCGCTCGGGGTGACGGGGCTCCTGGCGGCGAGCTGCGAGTATGTCCACAGCGGAGCGCGCTCACAAGCGAGGACGCGGCGAACGTGATCCCGCGGTGGGTTTCCCGGAGTCCGGCCAGCCTCTACACTCCCTCTCCCCTCCCTCGAACCACGACTGGGGTCCGGGCACCAATGAGAAAGAGCAGCGTCGTTTCCAGCGTCGTCGTCCTCGGCACGTTCCTCACCTCGGGGTGCGGACCCGCCGCACCGGGCTCCGGGACGGAATCCGAGCAGGATCTGGTCGCGCGTGCCAGGGGCATCCACGAGCGCGTCATCACCCTGGACACCCACGACGACATCAGTCCGGTCAACTTCACGACCGAGCGCAACTACACCATGGACCTGCCCACGCAGGTCAACCTGCCCAAGATGGAAGAGGGTGGGCTGGACGTGTCCTGGATGGTCGTGTACGTCGGCCAGGGAGACCTGACCCCCGAGGGCTACGCCGACGCCACCGCACAGGCGCTGGCGAAGTTCGAGGCGATCCACCGGCTCACCGAGGAGATTGCACCCGATCGCATCGGGCTCGCGCTGACTTCGGACGACGTCCGCCGCATCGTCGCGTCGGGCAGGAAGGTCGCGATGATCGGCATCGAGAACGGCTACCAGGTGGGCACCGACCTCTCGAACATCCAGCGGTTCCACGACCTCGGCGGCCGCTACATGTCGCTCGCCCACAATGGTCACAGCCAGCTCGCCGACTCGAACACGGGCGAGCGGGATGGTGTGTGGCTGCATGGCGGGCTGAGCGAGCTCGGCCGGCAGGCGGTCGCCGAGCTCAACCGGGTGGGCATCATGATCGACGTTTCGCATCCGTCCAAGGACGCGATCATGCAGATGCTCGAGCTCACGCAGGCTCCGGTGATCGCGTCCCATTCCGCCGCACGGGCGCTCAACGACGTGAGTCGGAACCTCGACGACGAGCAGCTCATGGCCATCAAGCAGAACGGAGGCGTGGTGCAGACCGTCGCCTTCGCGAGCTACGTGAACTCGGCGAAGAACTCGGCACACAGCGACGCCCTGAACGCCCTGCGTGAGAAGGTGGCCGACGAGATGGGCGTCGAGCTCGTCGACCGCCGTACCCAGTTCCGGATGAGCGACGCGGACCGCGCCGCGTACGAAGAACGCACACGTCCCGTCGAGGAGGCGGTGGCGCAGCGCATGGACGCCGAGGTGAACGCCATGGCACCGCCGGTCGACGTGTCCGACTTCGTCGACCACGTGGACTACCTGGTGGACAAGCTCGGCATCGATCACGTCGGGATCAGCTCCGACTTCGACGGAGGTGGGGGCGTCGATGGGTGGAACGACGCCTCGGAGACCTTCAACGTGACCCTCGAGCTCGTTCGGCGCGGCTACACCGAGGAGGAGATCGGGATGCTGTGGAGCGGGAACCTGCTCCGTGTCCTCGACGAGGTGCAGGCGGTGGCGGCGCGGCTCCAACACGGAGACTGACGCGGCGCTCGCCGCGCCGCCGGCAAAGCCATGAAGGACGAGCACGACCACCACGCGGGACACATGCACGGGCACCCGCACGGCGACGCCGGCGCTGGAGCGGACCCGGGACACCCGCGGCACCACGGGCACCACGAGGCCCATGTTGGCCACGCGACCGCCGGCCATGACCGCCACGCCGGACACTCGGTCGCGATGTTCCGGGATCGGTTCTGGCTGAGCCTGATCCTCGCGGTCCCCACCCTGCTCTGGAGCCCGTCGCTCCAGGGCTGGCTCCGCTTCACGGCGCCGGAGGTCCCGGGCGCTCGCTGGATCCCACCGATCTTCGGGAGCGCGGTCTTCCTCTACGGCGGGCGTGCCTTCCTGGTCGGAGGCTGGCACGAGGTGAAGGACCGGGTTCCGGGGATGATGACCCTGATCTCCCTCGCGATCACGGTTGCGTTCGTGTACAGCGCGGCGGTGACGGTTGGATGGGAGGGGGACCCGCTGTGGTGGGAGCTGGCCACCCTCGTGGTCGTCATGCTGCTGGGGCATTGGATCGAGATGCGCTCGATCTCCAACGCTCAGGGCGCGCTCAAGGAGCTGGCGAAGCTGCTTCCCGACATGGCGGTGCGGGTCGTCGACGGTGGCACTGAGGAGGTCGCGGCATCGGATCTGGTCCGGGGCGATCTCGTCCTCATCAGACCCGGTGCCTCGGTGCCCGCGGACGGGGTCGTACGCGACGGCGGCAGCGACGTGGACGAGTCGATGCTCACCGGCGAGTCGAGGCCGGTCGAAAAACGGCCGGGGGACGCGGTGGTCGCGGGCACCGTGAACGGGTCGGGGTCGCTGCGCGTGGAGGTGACGGGCACCGGGGACGACACCGCGCTTGCCGGGATCATGCGCCTGGTGGCGGAGGCGCAGTCGTCCAGATCCCGGGCTCAGGCCCTCGCGGATCGCGCGGCTCGGGGGCTCACGCTCGTGGCCGTGGTCGCTGGGCTCGCCACGCTGATCTCCTGGACCGTCGTCGCCGGCGACCCCGCCTTCGCCATCCAGAGGATGGTCACGGTCCTCGTCATCGCGTGTCCCCACGCCCTGGGGTTGGCCGTCCCGCTCGTGGTGGCGATATCCACGTCCCTCGGGGCCCGGAGCGGTCTCCTCGTTCGCGATCGGCGAGGCCTGGAGGAGGCGAGGCTGCTGGATGCCGTGGTCTTCGACAAGACGGGCACGCTCACCATGGGAGACTTCGGTGTGGCGGCTGTGGCGACGGCGGACGGGCTGACCGAGGGCGAGGCCGTGAGGCTGGCCGCCGCCGTGGAGCAGGACTCCGAGCATACCATCGCCCGGGGAATCGTCGGTGCGGCCCGGGAGCGGGGCCTGGACGTTCCCCCCGCTCAGGACTTCACCTCCACGCCCGGACGAGGCGTGCAGGCGCGCGTGCATGGCCGACTCCTGCGCGTCGGTGGGCCCGCCCTGCTCGCGAGCGCCGAGATCGTCCTGGACGGCCGACTGCGGAGTAGCGCCAGGGACAACGAGACGAAGGGCCGGACCACGGTCTACCTGATCGAGGAGGGGCGTGCGGTCGCCGTCTTCGGGCTGGCCGACCGGGTCCGCGCCGAGGCGCGTGCCGCCGTCGACGCGTTGCATCAGATGGGGATCGAGGTGGTGATGCTCACAGGCGACGCCCGCTCGGTGGCCGAGAGCGTGGCCGAGGAGCTGGGGATCGACACCGTATTCTCCGAGGTGCTGCCCGCGGAGAAGGCGGCGAAGATCCAGGCGCTGAAGGACGCGGGCAAGCGCGTCGCCATGGTGGGCGACGGTGTGAACGACGCACCGGCCCTGCTCGCGGCCGACGTGGGCGTGGCCATCGGCGCAGGCACCGACGTGGCGGTGGAATCCGGGGACGTGGTCCTGGTGCGCAGCGACCCACGGGACGTGGCGCGCATCGTGGCGCTCAGTCGGGCCACGTACCGCAAGATGGTCCAGAACCTGTGGTGGGCCGCGGGCTACAACATCGTGGCGATCCCGTTGGCCGCCGGTGTCGCCGCGGCGTGGGGCGTCCTCCTGGCACCGGCGGTGGGCGCGGTGCTCATGTCCGCCAGCACGGTGATCGTGGCCGCCAACGCGCAGCTCCTTCGGCGGGCAGACCTGGGGGCGCGCTGACCGGGATGTCTACCGCCCAGCCAGCCTCCGCCCCTTCTCCACCGTCTCGAATCCCCCCTCACCCCAGCCCATCACGAAGACGCTGAAGCCCTGCTTCATGCGCATCTCGATGTCGTTCGCGTTCGCGGGGTATCCGCAGGGAACGTCGAACTCCTTGCACGCGGCCAGCACCTGCTGGATCGCGGCCTCCCAGCCCTCTTCGTCGAAGATGCGCTCGCCGTCCGAGCCGGTGGAGGAGAAGACGCTGCGCAGGGTCCCCGCCCCGGGCCACAGCACTCCGATCCCCGGGACGGCGGCGATCTCGCGGACGTGCGCGAGCCCCTCGCGGCTCTCCACGATGGTCCAGTTGACCAGCTCCCCCTCGGGGTCCAGGGGCCACAGATCGGCCCTGTGCCGGTACTCGGACGGGGACAGCCCCCAGTACGCCGGCGCATCACCTCCATCGCCCGAGCGCGTCCCGCCGCGCTCGGGCCAGCGCATCGCCGCGAGTCCTCGCCGCACCTCGTCGGCGCTCTCCACGCCGACGAACATGATCACGCTCGCGCCCGCGTCTAGCTCGCGTCCGATGTTGCGTGCCACACCCTCGGGATCCGGTGCGATCAGCTGCGTCTTCACCGCCAACGGGTGCGTACGCGTGGAGGCACCGGCCTCGCGAAGTGCGGTCACATAGCTCCGGAACGCCGTCAGGCCGGGTTCGAGGTCGTCTTCCATGCTCCCATCGAAGACGAAGTCGCTGTTCGGGTAGGCGAGGGTCTCGGAGGCCAGCTCGGCCGGCGTTTTCGGCGTGCCGTCGCTGGCGCCGGCGGGCCCCCGCGACACGGCCCGGGGCGCGTACAGCCCGAACATCGGAAGGTGCCGCTGATGCAGCCTGACCAGGGGATTGATCTGGTCCCGGCTCTGCCCCGCGGACGGCGCGGCGAGGCAGACCGACGCAAGCAGGGCGCTCGCCAGGAGGGGGAAGGGTCGCATGGCAGGCTCCGGTCCGCTGCTGAGGGCCACAGGATCGCCGAGGTTCGGAGGCTACCGTGGCCGCGAGGGGTCGGCAAGCGCGATCCGGGCCCGGGGGTCCTCCGCAACGACGGCCCGGTCGGACCGCCTCAGTTTCGTCGGCGCGGGAAGAGCACTTCGCCGTGGAAGGTCACGTACAGGTACGCGAAGGCGGGCACGAGGATCACGGAGCCGGTGGCCAGGATGCCGCCGACCAGACGCAGGGTCGCATCCGGCGCCGCGGCCTGGTCGATGCGGACCGCGCCGGTGACCAGCCATGGGTGGAGGCCCCACCCCCAACCCCCGACGACCAGGACCGCGGTGAGCGCCGCGAAGGAGCGGGCCAGAAACCAGAGACGCCGCGCCATCGAGGTAGCCGCCGCCCCGAGGGCCGCGGCGCCGGCCAGGAGGACGAGGCGCCCCGGCGTCGAGCCCAGGAGCCGAGCGGCGAGGTGCGGGGCCGCGCCACCCACGAGCGACGCCGCCAGCGCTCCGGTTAGCGCCACGGCCGCGGCGGCCACGAGCGCACGGGCCCTGAAGTCTCGGCGCAACGTCTCGTCGTTTGCCTGGAGCGGCAGGTAGAAGGCCGCGAGGAAGGCGAACAGCGCCAGCGTGAAGGCGCCGACCGCCCATGGAAACGGCGCGGTCCACGGTCGGATGAACCCGCCGCTGACGACGCCGTCGGCATAGCCGAGCGCGGGCGTGGACACCGTGCCGGCGACGACGCCGATCATGAGCGGAGTCACGAGGCTGCTCACCGCGAAGACGGTCTGCCACCCCGACGGGCCACCCTCGCCAGCCGGGTCGACCTTCCGGAAGACGAACGAAGATCCGCGCAGCACGATGCCCACCAACATGAGCGAGACCGGGATGTGCAGGGCGGTCATGATCACCGCGAAGCCGGTGGGGAAGCACGTGAACGTCAGGACGACCGCCACGATCATCCACACGTGATTCGCCTCCCAGATCGGGCCGATCGCGTGGGCGATCACCTCGCGGTGGCGCGCGGCTCGCGGCCCCCGGGCCAGGAGATCCCATACGCCCCCACCGAAGTCCGCGCCGGCCAGCAGGACATAGACGATGAGCACCATGAGGAGCAGGACCGCCATCACGTCCGCGAGCATCATGATCCCGGTGCCTCGTCGATCGCCTCGTCCTCCTGCAGTGCGATGCGTCTCATGAGGACGACCACGACACCGGACAGGAAGACATACAGGAGGGTGAAGCTGGTGAACGGCACGACGAGCCCGGGCATCGGCGTCACCGCCTCGGACGTGCGCATCACGCCCTGGATCACCCAGGGCTGGCGGCCCACCTCGGTCACGACCCAGCCGGCCTGGATCGCCAGGAACGCCAACGGCCCTGCGGCCACCAGCAACCAGAGGTAGGCGCGTGAAACATCGAGCGGCCTGCCGCGCACGAGTCGCACCAGGCCGTAGAGCCCGGCCGTCGCGAGCAGGAGGCCGATTCCGACCATGACTTGGAACGCGAGATGGACGGGCAGCACCGGTGGCCACTCGTCCCTGGGGATGTCGTTCAACCCGGTGATCACGGTGCCGGGATCGCGCGCGACGAGCAGCGACAGGCCGCACGGCACCTCCAACGCGAACCGTACCGAGCCGGTTCCCTCGTCGGGGATGCCACCGATGCGGAGCGGGGCGCACGGTCCGGTCTCGAAGTGCGCCTCCATGGCGGCGAGCTTGGCCGGCTGTCGCTCCGCGACCAGGCGCGCGGTGACGTCTCCGCTCAGGGGCTGGAGCAGCGCCGCGACACCACCGACACCCACGGTGAGGCGCAGCGCAGCCCGGTGAAGGGGATGACCGGGGTGTCGGAGCAGCCGCCAGGCGTGGATGGCGGCCGCACCGAAAGCCGTCGCCGTGTAGGCCGCCAGCAGCATGTGCGCGGTATTGGCGATCCAGAAGGGGTTGACCATGGCCGCGAGGGGGTCGATGACGGGCGCCGACCCCGGCGCGCCCGGAACGTACCCCTCCGGCGCGTTCATCCATCCGTTGACGCTGAGGACGAACAGCGCGGAGGCCGCGCCGCTGAGGGCGACGACGATTCCTGCCACCAGATGGGCGGCGCGCGGCACCCTACCCCATCCGTAGAGATAGATGCCGAGGAAGATCGCCTCGGTGAAGAAGGCGAAGCCCTCGAGGGAGAACGGGATGCCGACGAGCGGGCCGGCGATCTCCATGAAGTGCGGCCAGAGCAGGCCGAGCTCGAAGGAGAGGACCGTGCCCGAGACCGCGCCCACCGCGAAGAAGATCGCCAGTCCCTTCGACCAGGCGTGCGTGAGCCGCAGCCAAACGTCCGCGCCGGTGCGCAGCCAGAGGCCGTGAGCCAGGACCATCAGGGCGGGCAGACCGATCCCGATGGCGGCAAAGACGATGTGGAAGGCCAGCGACACGGCCATCTGGGACCGCGCGGCGAGCAGATCGCTCATGGTGTGACCCGGATACCCACGGCCGTTCCGCCTGTGCCGAGCGTCAGCGGGTGGGGTCCGCGTCGCGGATGCGCCGGCTGAACTCAGCCCCACCCGCGGCCAGCGCGGCGCGGGCCCGCTCGTCCACCCGGAAGCGCCGGCGCGTGTCTGACAGGCTCTGATCGGTGTCCAGCAGCCCGTGATCCAGGGCGAGGCGATCCGAGTAGCCCGGCAGCACCACCCCCCACCCCCAAGGCAGGTCGGCCTCCGTCACCCGGTTCACGTGGTCCCTGAGGTTGGTGGTGCAGTTGTTCACGAGCGTGTTGTAGAACTCCGGTCGGACTTGCGTCGACTGCGCCCGCCGGAGCATGTCCACGAGGAGCGCGCGGGCCTGCTCGGGCGTCGCCACGGTGGGGTACAGATAGATCCGGTCCCCGCGCAGCGCCCGCAAGCCGATGAGGTCGCGTTCGGTTCCGATCACGTATGCCAGCTCGAAACCCTCGAGCAGGCCCCCGATCAGCGAGTAGCGCTCGTCGGCCTCGCGGCGGGCCTCGACCGAGATGGCCAGGAAACGCCCGTCCCCCAGCTCGAAGCTCAAGAAGGAGTGCGCGAGGCCACGGAACCGGCTCGCGAAGGGGGCGAGGGCGAGCCAGACGCGGCGGACGTCGGCGAGCTCGAAGGTCTCGTCGCGCCAGCGCGCCTCGGCGGTCCCGTCAGCGGTGTGGGAGAAGTCCCGGACACCCCCGAGCGTCACCCTGTCCCCCACGAGGGAGATCGACGGGAGCCGGGCCTGATCCTCGGCCCAGTCCCGGTCCGCGGACGGCGAGCGCGCGAGCACCGTCACGAGCGACGCCAGCGCGGCGACCGACACCACGAGGAGAGCCAGCCGGGCGGGGCGGGGCGCGAGCGCCGGAACCATGTGGATGAGTCCTGTTCTTCAGGGGTTCCGTTCGGCGGGGCGGATGCCCGCAGGACCAACGTAGGGTGCTTCCCCCCACCGTGCCGCCGGCGGATCGCCCGGCGGGCGCCAGGGTACCCCCAGACGATGGTCCAGCCCATGAAGCTCATCCCGCTGCTCGCGCCCATCGCGGGAGGCACCGCCGTGCTGGTGTGGCGCTTTCGCGAGACACGGACGCCGGTCACGACGCCCAAGATCGTGATCCCGCCCCTGGGGATGGCGACCGGCTTCCTGATGTTCCTGAGCCCGAACATGTGGATTCCCTGGCCGCTGGCGCTGGGGGCGTTCCTCTTCGGGGCGCTGGTCTTGTCCGTGCCGCTCGCCCGCACCTCGTCGCTGGAGGCTCAGGGTAACGTCGTGATGATGCGGCGTTCGCACGGCTTTCTGGTGATCCTCCTCGGGCTGCTGGCGCTCCGCCTCCTGCTCCACGAGTGGGTAGGGAACCTGCTCCCCCCACGGCAGACCGCAGCGCTGTTCTTCGTGCTGGCCTTCGGGATGATCCTGCGCTGGAGGGTCGGGATGCTGATGCGCTACCGGGCCATGACGAGCGGCGCCCCCCGGCGCGCCTGAGCGACGCGGCACGGGGGGCGCGGACGGGCCCCGGGGCACCCGGCGACCGGGCCCGATCCTACATCTTATGCAGGTTGCTTACGGACGCTTCGGTGTTGTGGCCGAAGCGGATCCCATACACGCCGTCCGTGGACGTCAACTTGCCCTCACCCAGGACCTCCGACTTCGGGTAGGACGCCACCACGGTGCCGTTGATCGAGCAGGACACCATGTCCGCCGTGACCGAGATCGCGATCTCCTGGGCCACGGGCTGGCCTTGCTCCGCGGCCTTGTGCACCGCGTCGCTCGCCTCGCCGCGGCGGCCGTTCATCTGGAAGGGCTCCGGGCCGAATCCCCGCACGATGAACGTGCCGTTGCCGTAGGCCGCGCAATAGAGGTAGGACTGGCGGTCCGTGCCCATCGCGTTCCCACCGATGAACACCCCGTAGGGGTGCGGGTGGTTGTTCCGGTTCATGTACTCGGCCTCGCGGAACGTGGCGCTCACGGTGTAGCTGCCGCTCGCGGTGTTCGCTGGATTCCAGTACGCCACCGCCGGTCCGGTGGCCACGTGGAGTGCGCCACCCTCCATGCTCAGGCGCGCCTGGTCGAGGGTGCCGCCACGACCGGCTTCGGAGGCGTCGATCTGCCCCATCCAGCCGTCGACGTGGATTCCTCCGTTCTCGATGGCGCGGGACTCGTCCTGCGCCCGTACAGAGGTCGCGGTGGCGAGGACCAAGCCCGCGGCGGCGATCACAGCGAAGTACTTGCGTTGCATTGTGTTACCTCACGTCGGGAGGGGTGCGGTGCGCCGGGCGCACGTACTGAACACAGAACCTACAATACCCGGGGGCGGCACGGAGTTGCCACTCCGGGCCTGCCGGGTGGCGCCGGCGCGGCCGCCGCCGTGCATGGCCGTACGTCCGAGAGGCGGGGGGATTTCCGCCTGCGCGGACCCGGGAGGAGCGGCCGGAGCGCGACCTCTCCCGCATGGCGCAGGAGTTGCTGAAATCCCTGCCGCCCCCTTGTGCCGACCGTTCTCACCGGAGACCAACGATGCCTTGGAAGCTCCCTCGCCCGCTGGCCCTCGCCCTCGTCGTCGCTCTCGCCGGCTGCGCCACCCTGCGGGGGATCGCGGCGCTCCGCAACGTGGACTTTCGGCTCACCGGCGCGGACGGCACGCGGGTGGCTGGTGTCGATGTGACACGGATCCGGGACTACGACGATGTCGGTGCCGCAGACGTCGTTCGCCTGGGAGCGGCGCTGAGCCAGGGACGCCTGCCCGTGCAGACCACGCTCCGCGTCCGGGCCGACAATCCGGCGGACAACGGTCCCGCGAGGCTCGTGCGCATGGATTGGACGCTGCTCCTGGATTCCAGGGAAACCATCAGCGGGGTGATGGATCGGGAGGTCGCCCTCCCGGCCGGCGAGGGCGTGGACGTTCCGGTCCGGGTCGAAGTCGACCTGCTCGACTTCTTCGACGAGCAGCTCCCGGAGCTGGTCGATCTGGCCCTCGCCATCTCGGGTCAGGGCGACCGGGAGCGGGTCGAGCTGCAGGCGCTGCCCACCGTCGAGACGCGCTTCGGTCCGCTCCGTTACCCGGAGCCGATCCGCATCGCCTTCGAGGTCGGGCGCTGAGAGCCTGCCCGGGTAATCGGCTGCGGCCGAAGTCCCCTGGGGGGCGCGCCTTCGGGCGCGCCCCCCTTTTGCGTCAGCGGCTGCTCCCCCGCGTGCTTCCCCCGCCACCGATCGGGTCGCCGGCCGGCATCTGCAACGTCGGACCGGGGACGGTGTTCTCGATGCGGGACTCCCACCGGCGGATGTCCGCCGCGACCAGCTTGGCGTGGGGCGTGGGCTGCGCGATCCCCTCGATGCGGTCGGCCAACCGATCCAGCCGGTCCGACAGGATCGCGCGCACCTCCGCGGGATTCCCGGCCAGCGTCGCCTGGCGCATCATCTGGTCGACCACCACGCGCTGCACGATGTGCTGCACGCGCTGGTGGTACTCGTCACGCGGCACCGACGCGTCCCAGGTCGCCTGGATCAGTCGATCCGAGACCTCCTCGAGATCGGGATAGTCTCCCATGCTTCCGAAGACGACGATCCGCGCCAGCCGCTGCGGGTGCAGGATCTCGCCCACCGAGAAGGATGCCGCGGCCTCGGCGGCGCCGAGCGGATCGAAGATCAGCTCGGTGCGGCCGGGAAAGTCCTCGCCATCCTCGTAGCGGAAGGCCGGGGGTGGAATCATGCGCACGATGCGCTCGGGAAGCGCGAGGAAGTCGGGCGTGAGGGTCGACAGGATCGTCTCGAGCGCGTCGCGCTGCTCCTCGCCGGGGACGATCGTGAAGGGCGTCTGTCCGTCGCCCTTGAGTGCGTAACGGTAGTCCGCACCGCCCAGGCTCTCCGCCGCCGAGCGGAGCTGGAAGCGGTGGTGCATGTACAGCGGCAGGAGCACGAACTCCAGGTTGGAAAGCGGCTCGCCGGCCCGGATCGCGTCGAGTCCGAAGCTCGCCAGGCCGATCTCGCGCACGCGCAGCTCCACCTTGAGCTGATCCACGAGGTTGGCGCCGTTGTCCCATACGCCCGCGTACTGGTGGCCGGCCCCGATGAAGTTGTTGTTCGTGTGGCCCATGTAGATGAGGCCGTCCGCGACCCCCTGCTCGGCGATGTCGACCAGCGCCCGCGTCTCGTCCGTGCCGGCGGGGAACTGCCGGTACAGCCAGTTCACTGCCAGCTTGTCGTACGCGCCGATGCGCGCGAGGTACGCGTCGGACAGGTCGATGCGGCCGTCCGCGGTGACGCGGGCGAGCGGCGCCGGATAGTCCATCACGCTCTCACGGCCGTACGCGCTGGCCATGTAGTTGTGCGGAAAGCCCAGCGTGTGACCCACCTCGTGGGCCGACAGCTGGCGCACCCGGGCCAACGCCATCTCCACGGCGTCCGAGTTGCCCGCGACCTGCGCGATGTACTCGAAGTCGGGTGCCCCCGCGAGGTCGCACGACTCGTAGTACCTGCTGCCTCCGACCGTGGGGGACGTGTTCCAGCCGTCGAACCAGCCGAGGCCGTCGTCCGAGGTGATGCCGCCGCTGAAGGGCGGGACCATGCCCTGCCCGTGCAGGTAGTCCTGGCGCAGGCGCAACGAGCCGAGGTTCACGACGCCACGGATGATCTCGCCGGTGCGCGGATCCACCACCGTGTTGCCGTACGAGTACCCTCGCGTCCGGCGATGCGTCCAGTGGATGAGGTTGTAGCGGATGTCCTGCGGGTCGATGGTGTCCGGCAGCACGCGCACCTGGAACCCGTTGATGAAGCCCGCGGCCTCGAAGGCCTGGTTCCACCAGCTCGCGCCCTCGACCAGCGCGCTCCGTATCGGCTCCGGCGTTCCGGGATCCACGTAGTAGACGATCGGCTCGACGGCCTCCGACCGCTCCGCGCCCGGATTGCGCATCTCCAGACGGTGACGGGCGACCCAGCGCACGTGCATGTCCTCGTCGATCGGGGTGGCGTAGTCCAGGATCGTCGGTCCGCCCACGCCCACGCGTGGGTCGGCCACGCGGGTGCGGTATCCGTCGTCGGGGAGCTTGATGAACGAGTGATGCTCCCTGAGCGTGATGGCTTCTGGCGTCACGGCGACGCCGCGGACCAGGAAGCCGGGGTTGTCGCTGGTGAACGTCAGGATCGCTTCGACCTCGGTGTTCTCCGGGAACGACTTCGTGGCCTCCAGGTTGACCGCGGACCGGGAGCGGTCGAGCTGGAAGCGGCCCTGGTCGCCCCGCGCGATCTGGCCGACGACGTCGCGGGCGTCGCGGAGGAAGAACGTCGTCGCGTCGACCAGGACACGGTCTCCCGTCCTGGCCGCGATGTCGAAGCCCCAGAGCACCGAGGGCGCGAAGGCGTCACGGACGGCGTCGACCTCGGTCGGGTTGTCGCTGCGGGCACGGAAGCGGTAGTTCGGCTCCATGAGCAGGAGGCGTGGGCCGACGCGCCTCGCCTGGAGGAGATGGGTGTCTCCGAGCTGACCCCTGTCGATTCCGATGGGGTTGCTGCCCAGCCCGGAGGCCATGGAGATCTGGTAGAGGAACTCGACCCCCACCGGGACCTCCCAGAACAACGTTCCCGCTGCATCGTCCCAGTAGAGATCGAAGAAGCCCTCGATCGCGGTCATGCCGCGCGTCTTGTCCTCGATGCTCGGCGGGGGCGTCGGCTGTTGCTGGGCGAGGGCCGCCGAGGCCGGGGAAAGGAGCGTCCCGGCAAGCAGCGCAGCGAGCGTCGGGGCCCTGCGTGCGCGAGCGCGCCGCGGGAATGTCGTGGGCATGGGTCCACCTCGTTGGGAGTCGTGGGGCGACCGGGCCTCCGGCCGCGCCGGGTCGAACCCGGCCATTCTGAGGGACGGACGCGCGCTTTTCAAACCGCCGGTGCCCCGCCCCTGCGGTGGCGTTGCCGGCGGAACGGCGCGGGCCGAGATTGCGGCCACGACCCTCACCAGGAGCGGAGAATGTCCCCGACCCACCGCGCTGTCACCGTTCTCGCCGCGCTCTCGCTCTCGGCAGGTCCGCTCGCGGCGCAGGCGGTGTCCCCGGGCGCCGCCGGGGTCCGGACTCCGAATGTCGAGTTCGACATGATGACGTGGCCCGAGGTGAAGGCGGCCCTGGACGCCGGCAGGACGACCGCGCTCGTGTACAACGGCGGCACCGAGCAGCGGGGTCCGCAGAACGTGAACGGCGGACACACGCTGATGGCCCGGGAGATCGCGCGACGCGTCGCGGTGGAGCTCGGCGACGCGATCGTGGCGCCGGTGCTCCCGTTCTCCCCGAACAACGCGAGCGCCGAGCTGCCGGGGACCATCGGGCTCACGAACGAGCTGTTCGCCGCGATCAACGAGCAGGTCGTCGAGCAGCTGATCATCACCGGGTTCAAGAACATCGTGCTCATGGGGGACCACGGCGGAGGGCAGCAGCAGCTCCGCGAGGTCGCCGAGAAGCTGGACGCGAAGCACCGGGCCGAGGGGATCCGGGTCGTCTACTGCGACGACGTCTACCAGAAGGCCGGCGACGACTTCGACCAATGGATGGAGGAGAACGGCTATCCGGCGAGCTCCCACGCCGGCATCCCCGACACCTCAGAGATGATGTACCTGGGTGGGGATCGGGGCTGGGTACGCCTGGACCTGGTGAAGAGCGCGGCTGGTGATCCGGTCCTGCCCCGCGGGCAGCGCCCGGACCCGAATGCCCCCCGCGTCAACAACGGAATCCGTGGCGACGCCCGCCGCTCTTCCGTCGAGCTGGGGAAGATGCTGATCGACATGAAGATCGAGTACGCCGTGCGCCAGATCCGGGAGCTGCTCGGATAGCTCCCGGGGGAGGCGGGCCGCCGCCTTGTGCGGCGGATGGCGTGCACGATAGGCTCCACGTCCCGTTCCGGCGCCCGTGACCCCGGAGTGACCCGTGTCCAGGAAGAAGGTCGTTCTCGCATACAGCGGCGGGCTCGATACCGCCTGCATCCTGAAGTGGCTCCTGGAGAAGGGCCACGACGTCGTGGCGTACGTCGCGGACGTGGGCCAGCAGGAGGACTTCGAGGAGGTCGCGCAGCGCGCCCGGGCCACCGGCGCGAGCAAGGTCTGCGTGGAGGACCTCAAGAGGGAGTTCGTCACCGACTTCATCTTCCCGGCCATCGCCGGAAACGCCGTCTACGAGAACCGCTACCTGCTGGGAACGTCCCTCGCCCGACCGGTGATCGCGCGACGCCAGGTCGAGATCGCGCTGCGCGAGGATGCCCAGGCGGTCGCGCACGGAGCCACGGGCAAGGGGAACGACCAGGTTCGCTTCGAGCTGGCCTTCGCGGCGCTGGGGCCGCAGCTCGAGGTGATCGCGCCGTGGAAGAACCGTGAGTTCCTGAGCCGCTTCCAGGGCCGCAAGGATCTGCTGGCCTACGCCAAGGAGCACGGGATACCGGTCGAGGCCACCGCCGAGAAGCCGTATTCGAGCGACGAGAACCTCATGCATCGCTCGTACGAGGCGGGGCTGCTCGAGGACCCGGGCGCGGTGCCCCCCAAGGACATGTTCAAGCTCACGCGAGCGGTCGAGGATACCCCGGACGAACCGGCCGACCTGTCCATCCACTTCGAGGACGCGATGCCCGTACGGGTGGTGCACGCCTCGGCCGGCATGGACCTCACCGACCCCGTGGAGCTGTTCGAGTACCTGAACGACGTCGGCGGCATGCACGGCGTCGGCCGCATCGACATGGTCGAGAACCGGTTCGTGGGCATCAAGTCCCGCGGCGTGTACGAGACCCCGGGCGGCACGGTGCTGCACGCCGCGCTCCGTGACCTGGAGGGGCTGGCCATGGACCGCGAGGTCCTCCGGCTGCGCGACATGCTGTCACCGCGCTTCGCCGAGATCATCTACAACGGCTTCTGGTTCTCACCGGAGATGGATTTCATCGAGGCCGCCTTCGAGCAGTCCGAGAAGCTCATCACCGGCGAGGTCCGCGTGCGTCTGTTCAAGGGTAACGTCGTCTCCATGGGACGGACCTCGACGAGCGCGCTGTACGATAAGGAGATGTCGTCCATGGACGTGGCGGGAGGCTACGACCAGGAGGACGCGCGCGGCTTCATCCGGATCAACGGCCTGCGCCTGCGCGCGCACAAGCTCATCCTCAGGAAGACCGGCGAAGACCCGATGGAGTGACCCCGGCCGTCGACAGCACGGTCGCTTGCGGATCACCCGTCAGAGGATGACCCGTACCCCGCCCAGCTCGGCGAGCCGGTGCGGGAAACGGTCTCCGGGCGTGCCGATGAACATCAGGTTCTTCGGAACCCGGAGGCGTCGGGACAGGCTCTCGATGAGCGCGGGACCGAACGTCCCCTTCACGGCCAGGAAGTCGATCCTCAGGCTCGGGTACAGATGGTCTATGATCGAGAGCTGTTCGGCCAGGCCCGCCGGGATGTCGCGCTCGCGCTCATACACGTGCACCACGCGCATGAGGTTGGTCTGCTCGTTGGTGAGCACGTAGAGCGCGGCGCGGTTGAGAACGGCGGGGTCGTCGCCCTTCGTGAAGTAGACGACGCCCATGCGGTTGATCTCCTCCAGCCGGCTGACGACCAGCGAACGGATGTGTTCGTTGGCCGCGCGCACGCGCTCGACGATCCGCCCCGAGACGACCAGCACGATGCGCAGGATCTCCCTGCGCAGGAACATGATCGCGACGGCCGTCCCCGCGACCAGGAAGTAGCTCGAGAAGACCTCCACGTTGCGCGGGTCGAGCAGGACGTTCCCCACGAGTCCGGCGAGCACGGCCAGGAGCGCGAGGATCACGCCGGGCCAGCTGGCGCGCTCGGTCCTGGGGAGGCGTGCGCGCCGCTGCTTGAGGAGCATGTTCCCGATGGCGAACAGCGCCATCACGCTGAGGAACGAGAGCGTGTAGACGCCGGCGAGCGTGGAGATGTCGCCCCGGGTCACGAGCAGGATCGAGGTGGACAGCGCGAAGAAGCCCAGGATGATCCAGTGGTTGGTCCGGCGCCACCGATTCTCGCGAAGCAGGATCTGCGGCAGGCAGCGATCCAGGCTCATGCGGCGCACCAGCCCGGTCACGCCGACGAAGCTCGTCAGCACGGCGCCGGACAGGACCAGGACGGCGTCGAGGCTCACCCACCACCCCATCCAGGGGGCGATGGCGTGCGAGCCCATCTGGGCCAGCAGGTCCGGCGGAACGGTGCGGATCTCCTCGAGGGGAAGGAGGCCCAGCGAGAGCAGGCTGATGAGCGGATTGAACACGAAGATGGCGATCCACATGTTCCGCAGCGTCTTCGGGAAGACCCCGACCTCCTGCTCCTCGATGAAGTTGGCCGAGCTCTCGAAGCCGCTGATGCCCAGCATCCCCGCAGCGAAGCCGAAGAAGAGCGCCGTCCCGAGACCCTCGGGATCGGGCATGCTCCAGTTGGTGAGAAGCAAGGACGGATCGCGGACCACGTGCACGCTGGAGACCGCCGCGAGCACGGTGAGCGTCGCCATGTGCACCACGAAGATGGCCAGGGCGACCATCGCGGACTCGTTGACCCCCAGGATGTTGAGCAGGGCGAACGCGCCCAGGACGGCCACCGTCGCACTCATCACGTGCAGGCCCGGCACGAGGTTGTGCGCGTAATGCATGGCCTCGCTGGAGCTGATGACCGCGGTGGCGATGTACGACAGGAGCGTCAGCACCGCGGCGGCGGCGGCCAGACGCTTGTTGGTGGTGTTCAGCAGCACCGTGTAGGTCCCGCCGTTCAGCGGCAGCGCGCCGCCCACCTCACCGTATACGCGCCGGTACAGGTAGAGCACGCCCGCGACGATGAGCAGGACGACGGGCGCGAGTGCGCCGGCCTGCGCGGCGCACAGAGCGGACACGTACAGGACGCTGGACGTGATGTCGTTTCCGCAGATGGCGGTTGCGCGCCATTGACCGAGGACGTGCTTGCGCGGCTGGTCGAGCCGCGTGAACTCCTCCGGCAGCGACGGCTCGAGGTTGGTCATGCGGGCGGCCTTGCCCCATCCCGCGAACTCCCACGGCTCCAGGGATTCCTGGGCTTCGCTCAAGCGGCCTCCTGTCGGTGATCGTGCGAGGGGTCGTCCCGGCCCCAAGCATAGGGGAAGGGCTGGCCCCGGGACCACCGCCCATCGAGCTTTGGGCGCCAGCATGACCTCGCCCCCGAATCCTCCGACTCCGCCCGAAGGCGCCCGGGCGCTCCTCCGGGAACGCGACTACATGATCTATCTGGTCACCCGGGCACTGGGGGTGCTGGGAACGGTGGCCCAGAGCGTGACCATGGGATGGCAGGTGTACGACCTGGCCCGGGTCGACCGCGGTGTCGCCGAGTCCGCGCTCTATGTCGGGCTCCTGGGGCTCGCCACCTTCCTGCCGCTCTTCTTCCTCGCCCTGCCGGCCGGCGTGGTCGCGGACCGGTACCCACGCAAGGCGGTGCTCGCCGCGTGCTTCGCGGGCGAGGCCCTGTGCGCCGTCGCGCTGGTGGCGGCGGCCGCGACCGACGTGCTCACGGTGGGCGTGCTCCTGGCGATCGCGTTCCTGTTCGGGATCGCGCGGGCGTTCCGTGCACCCGCAGGCGTCGCCCTGGCCCCGATGCTCGTCCCCCGGGAGCTCCTGCCCCGCGCCATCGCCTGGAACTCGCTGGCCTTCCAGATCGGGACGATCACCGGTCCGGCCCTGGCCGGGTATCTGGTGGGGCACTGGTCGTCGACCCACTCGTACTCGGTGTCGCTGGCGCTCTACCTCGTGCCGATCGTCGGTCTGGCGTTCGTCCGACGCTCGACGCGCCCGGCGCCCCATGTCGGATCGCGGCTCGACCGCGTGAAGGAGGGCCTGTCCTACATCTGGGGGAACCGGGTCGTGCTGGGGGCGATCTCGCTGGACCTGTTCGCCGTGCTCCTGGGTGGCGCCACTGCCCTCCTCCCGGTGTTCGCCCGCGACATCCTCGATGTGGGCCCCCAGGGCTTCGGGCTCCTGCGCTCCGCGCCGGCGGTGGGCGCCGCGCTGGTGGCGCTCGTGCTCGCGAGCCGACCCATCCAGCGCCATGCGGGGACGGCCATGTTCGCGGGGGTGGCGGTCTACGGTCTGGCCACGGTGGTCTTCGGCCTGTCGCGCTCGTTCCCGCTCTCGCTGGGGGCTCTCGCGACGCTGGGCGGGGCCGACATGGTCTCGGTGTACGTGCGCCAGACGCTGATCCAGATCGTGACGCCGGACGCCATGAGGGGCCGGGTGGCCTCGGTGTCGTTCCTGTTCATCGGGGCGTCCAACGAGCTGGGGGAGTTCGAGAGCGGCGTCACCGCGCGGCTCTTCGGCCCGGTGATCGCGGCCCTCTTCGGTGGGGTGGCGTCGTTGGCCGTGACGGGACTGTGGGCGCGGCTCTTCCCCCGGCTGCGCAGGGTCGACCGGCTCGAGTAGGCCGGCGCCCGTCTACGTCAACCTAGACGCCCAGCCCCAGCTTCTGCACGAGCCGATCGAAGCGGGGGTCGGCCACCAGGGCCGCCGCGGAGGGGTCGTTCCTCGTGGCCTCAGCCTCTGCGGGGAAGGCCCGGAACAGCTCCTCCAACTCGGCGAACGCCCGGTCCTTGTCCCCGACGAGGAAGTGGACGTTGGCCACATCGTGGCCGCCCTCACCTGCGGGGATGAGCGCCACCTGCGCCAGCGCTTCCTCCCTGTGACCGGCCTTGGCGTGGGCCCACGCGAGCCCCGCGATGTAATCCGCGCCTCCATCGCTGATGGCCACGGCCCGTCCGAAGGCCTCGATGGCTTCGTCGTCTAGGTCCAGCATCCCGGCGAACCATCCCAGGTTGTACCAGGATCGGCTGTAGGAAGGCTCCATGACCACCGTTCGGCGTGACACCTCGAGGCCGGTCTCGAAATCGCCCGCCGTCCAGAGTCGGTCCTCGTAGTCGGCCCGCACGCCGACCTGCGTGGGGTTCCGTTCCACCGCACGCTTGGCGTTGACCAACGCCTCCTCGGCCCGGCCCGTCCTGGACAGGAAGCCTCCGTACCGGGAGATCACGAGCGAGGATCCCGGGTTGAGCTCCAAGGCCTTCCTGAAGTCCTCCTCTGCCTCCGCCTCCCGGCCCGCAGCCAGGTCCATGAGGCCCTTCCGGGCCCACGCCTCGGCGAGGGTCGGGTCGAGCTGCAGCGCTTTCTCGAGCGCCGGCCATGCCCCGGCCGCGCTCTGCGCCGCATCGAACAAGAAGCCCTGGCCAAAGTCGTACGCATCCGCGATGCCCGCCCACGCCAGGGCGTAGGTGGAGTCCAGGGCCACGGCCTGCTGGAAGAGTTCCAGAGCGGCCTGCAGCGCCTTCGGATCCCTCCCCGCGCGCTCGTACATGTACCGTCCGCGCGCATAGAGGTCGAAGGCCTCTAGACTCGCGGTGGGCTGCGCGTTGATCCGCTCCACCAGCTCGGGGGTCAGCGTCGCCCGGAGCGCTCCGGCGATCTTCTGGGCCAGGTCGCTCTGGATGTGGAAGAGGTTCTCGGCCGTGAGCTCCTCGTCGTACGTCTCCGCCCACAGGTGCCGGTCCGTGGCGGCCTCGATCAGCTGGACGTTCACGCGCACGCGGTCCCCCGATCGCTGGATTCCCCCCTCCATTACGGTGGCGACCCCAAGCTCCTCCGCGATGGCGGGGATGCCCATCTCGGTGTCGCGGTACTTCTGCACGGACGTCCGCGAGATCACCGTGAGCGCGTCGATCTTGGAGAGCTGCGTGAGCAGATCGTCGTGCATCCCGTCGGCGAAGTAGAGGTCCTCCTCGACCGCGCTTCGGGTCACGAACGGAAGGACGGCCACGGACCGGAGGTCGGTGGCGGCTGCGGCGTTGGCCTCGGCCACGCCGGGCGCCGGGGCCAGCCGGCCCCCGAAGATCCACCACCCCGCGGTCACGACCCCGAGCAGCGCGAACGCGGCCACGCCCCCCGCGATGGCGTTCCGCCAGGTGAAGAGCCCGCCGACGCCCGTCGTGCCCGAGATCTCGCCTTCGCCCGAAGACGGGGTCGGCAGCTCGCGACTCGTGGGGACCCCTTCCTGGACGAACGCCGTCGCCAGGACGATGGGCAACCCGATGACCAGGAGGGCCAGGGCGAACGGTGGGAACCAATCCGGGAGCCCGAAGTTGTTCGCGAGGACGTCCACCACCTGGAGCGCCACCCAGGACCCGACCAGGTAGATGCCCAGCACCTGCCAGAGGGACCGGCGGTGAATCTCGAGGATGAGCTTCTTCAAGGGCGAACGCGCGAAGGAGGGGGCAGGCCGCAGCAATTGAACGGGTCGGCGGTCCGTTCGGCAACGGGGGCGTGCGGCGCCCGACCCGCCGGACGCTGGTCGCTCACCCTTCTTCGGCCTACGTTGGCCCCCCGGGACCCCTCGGGGAACCGTGTCCTCCAACGGTCCGGAGCGCGCGCCGAATGAAGAAGCTGGCCATCCTCCTCGCCCTCGCCGCCGCCTCGTGCGGCCGCGCCGAAGCTCCCGATCCCGAAGTGGCCCGCTGGGAGGACCGGGCCGCCCGCGTGAGCATCGTGCGCGACGACTGGGGGATCCCCCACATCTACGGCCCGACGGACGCGGACGCGGTGTTCGGGCTCGTCTACGCGCAGGCCGAGGACGACTTCAACCGGATCGAGGTGAACTTCCTGAACTCGCAGGGTCGCCTCGCCGAGGCCGAGGGGGAGGGGGAGCTCTGGCGGGACCTGCGCATGAAGCTCTTCATCGACCCGGAGGACATGAAGCGTCAGTACACGGCGAGCCCGGACTGGCTGCAGGCGCTCATGAACGCGTGGGCGGACGGGCTCAACTACTATCTGTACACCCACCCCGAGACCACGCCGCGCGTGCTCACGCGCTTCGAGCCGTGGATGGCGCTGACGTTCAGCGAGGGAAGCATCGGCGGGGACATCGAGCGGGTGTCGCTGCGCGAGCTGGAAGCGTTCTACGGTCGGCCTCAGGCGGGCGTCGAAGGGCGGGCGGGAGCGCCCGGGGACGACCGCCTGGTCACGGCGGCGGCCGAGCAGGACGCCCGGATCGCGTCCGGCGACCTCCCCGGGCCCGACCTCGCGCCGGTCGAGGCCGACGAACCGTGGGCCGCCGAATTCCTCCCGGAGCCGGGTGGCTCCAACGGCTTCGCGATCGCACCCAAGAACACGCGCGACGGGCACGCCCTGCTGCTCATCAACCCCCACACGTCGTTCTTCTTCCGCGCGGAGGTCCACGTGCGCAGCGACGAGGGTCTGAACGCCTACGGGGCCGTGACGTGGGGGCAGTTCTTCGTCTACCAGGGCTTCAACGAGCGCGCGGGGTGGATGCACACGTCCAGCGGCGTGGACAACATCGACGAGTACCTCGAGACGGTGGTCGAGGAGGATGGGGGCCTGTTCTACCGGTACGGCGACGACGAGCGCCCCATCACGTCGGAGGAGATCACCGTGCCCTACCGGACGGGCACGGGCATGGCCGAGCGTACGTTCACGGTCTACCGGACGCACCACGGCCCCGTCGTGCGCGCCGAGAACGGCAAGTGGGTGACCGTGCGGCTCATGGAAGAGCCGACGAAGGCGCTCATCCAGTCCTACTCGCGCACCAAGGCCGACGGCTACGAGTCGTTCAAGGCCACCATGCAGCTCCACACGAACTCGTCCAACAACACGGTCTTCGCCGACGCGGACGGGAACGTGGCGTATTTCCACTCCAACTTCATCCCCCGACGCGAGACGCGCTTCGACTGGGAGGAGCCGGTGGACGGTTCCGACCCCGCCACCGAGTGGGGCGAGGTGTTGTCGATCGAGGAAACGCCCGGCGTGCTCAACCCGTCCAGCGGGTGGATCCAGAACACCAACAACTGGCCGTTCACCGTGTCCGGTCCGGACAGCCCGCGTCGCTCGGACTTCCCCCTGTACGTGGAGAGCGGCGGAGAGAACGCCCGAGGCCTGCACGCAGTCCGCGTCCTGGAGGGGCGGACCGACTTCACGATCGAGTCGCTCATCGAGGCGGCCTTCGACAGCTACCTGACCGCCTTCGAATCGCTGGTTCCCGCCCTCGTGCGGGCCTGGGACCGGACCCCGGCAGGGGCTCCCACGAAGGACGCCCTGGCGGAGCAGATCGCGTTGCTCCGCGACTGGGACCTGCGCTGGGGCGTGGAGTCGGTGCCGACTTCCCTGGCCGTCTTCTGGGGTGAGGACCTGTTCCGGAGCCTCGGAAGCGCCGCCCGGTCGGCGAGGATGTCCGTGGATGCCTACGCGACCACCCGCGCCGCTCCGGCGGAGCTGCTGGCGTCCTTGGATGCGGCATCCCGGCGTCTGGAGGAGGACTTCGGCAGTTGGCGCACTCCGTGGGGCGAGATCAATCGGTTCCAGCGGCTCACCGGCGACATCGTCCAGCCGTTCTCCGACGACGGGCCGAGCACCCCGGTCGCGTTCACGTCCTCACGTTGGGGGTCGCTGGCGTCGTTCGGTGCCCGGCCCTACCCCGGCACGAAACGCTGGTACGGCACGAGCGGAAACAGCTTCGTGGCGGTGGTCGAGTTCGGGGACCGTGTCCGTGCCCGGGCCGTGACCGCCGGCGGACTCGCCAGCGACCCGGCCTCGCCCCACTTCAACGACCAGGCGGAACGGTACGCCGAGGGTGACCTGCGCGAGGTCTATTTCTACCCCGAGCAGATCGAGGCGCACCAGGAGCGCGAGTACCACCCGGGCGGCTGACGCCGCCCGGTCCCCGACACCGGCTGCCCGGGGACTCCCGGCGCCGGCCTCAGCGGGTCGTCGGCCGCTCGGCGACCTCCCAGCCGCGGTCCCCGCCGCGGACGGCGGGCCGGTACCACGCCCCGGCGTACTCCTTGTACTCGACGCCGTCCACGTACCGGGACCTCGCGCCGGCGGGAAGCCTGCGCACGAACGCGCCCGGGGGCGGCGCGGCCACGATCCACTCCGCGCCGTACGGCCGGTAGAAGACCCCGCTGTAGTACGCGTACGGATCCCGCTCCACCATGACGGTCACGTACCCGGGTGGTGGGAGCAGCAGCACCGCTCCGATGGGCGCGGGGACGACGACGAAGCCGTGCCGGTGGCGCTGGTAGAAGGTGCCGCGATGGTAATAGTAGGGCGTCGTGCCGACGGTGACGCTCACGAAGCCGTGGGGCAGGATGTCCACGGCCGTTCCGATCGCGAAGAACGCGTGATGTCCCCAGCAGCCGGAGGTCGAAGCGGTGGCGAGCGTCAGCAGCAGGACCGTCAGCAGCGGACGGATCCGCCTCGACGGGCTCTTCATGGTCATCTCCTCGCCGTCCGGCGTGGGCGGGGCAGGGCCGGAAGACGGCCTCTTGGACGAGCCCGCGCCGGGGTCGGCTGACGCCTGGAAACGCAAGAAGAGTGCCGGGTCGGCGCCCGGTCTCGACGTGGCTCAGGGGCGGGGAGTGGCCTCCCGGTGGGACGTCCCCCGCACCTCGTCGGAGACGCCCGCGGCTGCCAGTAGGGAGCGCTGGCGCCCCAGCAGCGTGGGGCGTCCGGGTGCGGCCTAGCGCTGCTGCCGCGCCCGGTAGTCGCCGTGGCAGGAGCGGCAGGCCCGCTGGACGTTTCCGGCGGCCTCCGACGTGGCTTCCATGTTGCCCGACTCGGCGGCCGACACGAGAGCCGCGGTGGTCTCCTGGAGCGCGGTGATGCGGGACATGAAGTCACTCCAGTTCGCCCAGATCTCCGGCTTGGCCCGCGTCCCCTCGGCACTTCCTTCGGGCCAGACCTCGGGCAGCATCATGGACAGGGCCTGGATGGCCTGTGCGTGTGGAAGCACGTGGTCGGGATGGTCGACCACTCCGGTGAGCAACGAGCGCAGGGCGCCCTGGTGCTGCTCCATCCCCTCCATGATCGAGTGCCGGTAGTCCGCCGGTGTGGGCGGCTGTCGCTGCTGCTGGGAGGCGGCGGGGGTCGTGAACAGCAGGACGGCTCCGGCTGCACCGAGGAGCGGGAGGGTACGACGGTGGCGGTTCATGGGTCGCAGGGCTCCTGAGGACGTACGTGTTCCGGCCGTCGGCATCGGCGCGACGAGCACGATGGCGAGTCCTCCGAGCGGCGGCAAGCGCCGGCGACCATCGCGGAGCGTAAGGAAGGGACGCCTCGGGTCGTAGCTCGTTCGGGTGTTCCCATGCGCCTCATCGATCCACGAGCCCCGCCCGCGGGAGATCGAAGGTGACAGGTCTTCGTATCGGCGCACTCGCGCTCTGGTTGGCGGTTCTGTTGCCGGCGGTGCCCCGGGCCAAGCGCACGGAGGTCCCGGTCGGAGGGACGCTGTCGGGGCGACTGCTGGACGCGGCGAACGGCAACGCCATTCCCGGCGCCGAGGTCACGCTCATCGTCTCGAGGATGACGCGGATCACCGGCGTGGACGGCCGCTTCTCCTTCGGGGACCACGACGTGCGCGGCCCTGACACGCTGGTCGTGCGACACCTCGCGTACGACTCGATGCGCCTGTCCATCGATCGGGACCTGGGGCCGTTGGAGCTCGAGCTCGAGCTCGCCCCGCGCCCCATTCCCGTCGAGGGCGTCGATGTCTCGGTCGATGCGGTGGCTCGCGGCGAGGCCCGGCGCATCGCGGCCCTGTCGGACGGGTTTCTCTGGGAGCGAGAGGAGTTCGAGCGGTTCACCAGGGCCGCGCGTCACATCGTGGACCCCCTGCGTTGGTCGGGAAAGGTGACGGTCGTGACCGAAGGCAACGATGGATCGCGATGCGTGGTGATCCGCATGCGGCACGGGTGCGCGCGCATCCTCATCAACAACGTCTACGTCTCCGAGGAGGCGCTGAAGGCCTACGCGCCGGAGGACATCGAGAGCTACGTCGTCATCGGACCGATCGACGCTACCCTGATGTACGGGACGGGCGCTGCGGCCGGGGTCGTGGTCGTCTACACCCGGGGCCGAGGTCGCTGAGAGCCTGTCCCAGGAACCGTCTGCGGGATAGCCTGCACCGATGCGCCCACGTGTCCTTCTGCTGGCAATGCTCGGGGCGGCGTGCTCGACGGAGCCGCCCTCCATCCCTCCCGTGATGTGCCGCGAGATCCCGTGGGGGTCGGGAGCAGGCTCACGCACGATCGCGGACACACTGCGCATCGTCGTGCATGTGGACTCCCTCCCCGGTGACACTTCGGGGGAGGTGCTGGTTCGCGTGGACCCGCTGGCGTCGGGTCATGTCGTCTTCGCGTCGCCGCCGCCCCCGACGGCTGCCGCGGTGAGCGCCACGTTCACCTTGAGCGGCGTCTACCAGGGATGTTTCGCCGAGGACCCGGCCGCCTTGTTCGTGCGCACGCCGGTCGCGCCGAGGGCGAAGGTGTGGCTGCGGATCGCCGCGGACCGGACCGTGACCGTGCGGGTCGAGACCGGTGAGCCGGGCCCCCGCTCCACCCTGCTCTCCGAGTGGATCGTGGTGGATCCGGGGGCGTCGGGTCGGGGCGGCTGGAGGATGGGGGACGGGCCGTGAGCCCGAGGGGACAGGCCTCGGGGCTCCTGCTGGCATGGATCGGGGCGCTGATCGGGCTGTCGGTCCTCTGGGTGCGCAGCCCCTGGACGGGGCCCGGCCCCATGTTCCTGTCGTGGTCCGGGCCGGCAGCGGCGCTGTTCGCGTCGACGTGGATCTGGCTGGGTCGGCTGGCGATCGAGCAGGTGCCCCGGGGGCGCTTCGTGCTCATGACCGTCCTGATCCTGTGGGCGGTGTGCGGTTGGCTCGCGGTCTCGGGGGTGGCGGCGGAGATGGTCCTGGACGCCGACATCCTGAGGCAATCGTTCCGGCGACGCGTCGGCATCGGGCTCCAGTGGCTCCCGGGGATCTTCGGACTGGCGCTGTCGGTCGCCGGTCTCGCGGCGGCCCTGGAAGCGCGCTACCGCGTGCGCCAGCGGAGCACGTCGGTCCCGCCCGGCGGTTCCTAGCGACCCAGGATCGTCTGGGCAGGCGTCGTGAACCGGCCCATGTAGGCCGCGACGACCGCCACGGCCAGGAGCGTCACCACGACGTGCAGCCGCCGTCTTTCCGATGCGGCCATCACGAACGCCGTCGCCACGCCCGCGACCCGGTAGCCGTCCTCGTCCGGTGCGAAGCGGCCCCGCATGATGCCGGACACCGCGACCGCGAGGGCCAGGAGAATGGCCCACAGGCCGAAGAAATAGCCGCGCTGGCTGAGGTAGTGCGCGGTCAGGTCGACCGTCCGTTCACCACAGCGTCGCGAGACGTCGGGCAGAGCCGAGGCACAGATCAGGTACAGGACGACGAAGACGTTCAGGGGCGCGAGGAACGCGAACAGGTTCGCCCAGATCGGCGACTCGATGAGCTCGAAGTAGACCCACCAGGTCTCCACCATGAACAGGAAGGAGAGGGCGGCCCAGACCACGGGCAGCCAGTCCCAGCGGACGGTTCCCTCGAAACGGGCCAGCCGATGGAAGGCCTGGACGAGTTGAGCCATGCCCAAGGCGACCCACAACGAGAGCAGGACGCGAAGATAGGATGCGTAGTCCAAGGGGCAGCCACTGGGGGGGATTGAATGCCCGGTGACACTCCGGGGGGCCCGACGGGTCTCGCGGAAACGCGAAACCGTGGCGTCGGAGCGCGCGGCGGAGGCACGTATTTCAATACACGTATTTCAATAATTGTCGATGAGACGGCCGCTCCGCCACCTCCATGTAACGGACGCGCGTGTGAGACCCGCGTCCGGGTGCTTCAGCGTGTCGGGTACTCGAACACGTACTCGGTGGAATCGAGGCGAGAGAAGGCCTGCGGCTCGCCCTCCGCGCGGATCACCCCGCGAATCGTCTTCGACTTCAGCATGTAGTGAGGCAGCAGCGTCGACGGCTCGATGACGACCTCGACGAGGTTCTCCTGCTCGAACTCGTCGAAGCCGATCGTGGCATCCCCGAACGCGGCACCCATACGGCTGAAGAGCTCGGTCATGAGCTCCTCGAGGTTGTCGGTGGCGGGACGGGAACGGAGCGTCAACCTCACGCAAGCCGGATTCTCGCCCGAGCGACCGCAGGGCACCCAATCGAGGTAGCCGAGCTCATGGCGCATCGGCACGGAGATGTCCGGAAGCAGGGGACTCGGCTCGTCGGTCTCGAACTCGTATGCGGCGCCCTCTTCGAACTCCTCCCACGCCCAGGTCCATACCATCGCCCCCCAGTGCTCCGCCGCAGCGTTGAACAGGGCCTCTTCCGACAGCACGCCCTCGAGCAACTGGACCATGCCCTGGGCCTCCGGGATCGCGTTCGCCGAGTCCAGAACCGGTGCCATGAGCGTCCGGAAGGCCTGGGCGGCCTGATCGGCGCCCAGTAGGTCGAGCAGCTCCCCGTCCTCGGAGACGATGTAGGCCAGCTCGATCCCACCCAGGGTCTGGTACATCGCCAGCATCGGGTTGCCGTCCTCGAGCGGGGGGTCCGACTCCACCGAGACGACTTCGGGATCGACCTGGGAGACGAGCAGGCCGTCGGCGTGTTCCGACACCACCATGCGGTGGCGACCCGTCACCGTCATGTCCGTGTCGGTCCCCTGACCGGTGCGCACCGTCCTCTGGGTCGTCGAGACCCGGGCCTCCGTCCCTGGCATCCAGGCGAATTCGATGAACACGCCGCCGACGGCCGGGATCGAGTCCTGGGCGAATACGGCGGGCGTGACGGCGACGGACTGGGCCAGCAGGGCCCGGAGGAGCAGTGCGCGTCTGTCTTGCATGGGTTCCTCCCGGGCGCCTCGGGGCGCGATGGGGTTTCCGGGGGCCCGAGCGCCGAAGCGCCAGGTCAGGCCTCGGAGGGCATGCCCGCTGAGCCGTGGGAGGACGTCCCCCATGCCGCGCCGTGCATCATCACGAACCACACCGCTGCGGCGTTGATCAGGTGCTGGAACTGCAAGTCCCCATGCGTCAGCTCGGCGATGAAGGACGGCAGCAGGACCACCAGGAGCGCGGCACCGCCCCAACGGACGGTGCGGGGGATGAGGAGGAGGACGGCCCCCAGGCTACCCAGGCCCATGACGAAGGCGAAATGCATGTGTCCGGGCTCGCCGAGCTCCGGGAGGGCATGCCAGAGGCCGGGGAGGCTGGCGGCCAGCAGGCCGAGCGCGAGGACGACGTGGAAGACCTGGAAGGAACGACGGGTGCCCTCTGCTGACATGATTCGACTCCGTGGTGAAGGGGGCGGTCGCGTCTACGGTCCGATGCGGTAGGGACGGAACGTGAACCCCCATCGATCGGCGGTGGGATCCTGCAGGGGCGAGACCACGGCGAGGCGACCGTCCCGCAGGAACGCCACGGCCAGGTATTCTCCCCCGGTATCTCGGGAGAGCGGTTCCCCGTCGTCCTGCTGGTGGAACGCCGGAACGACGAACGCCTCGGCGGGCACGACCCGTGGCGTGGCCTCGACGACGTCGTCGATGCGGACCAGCGCCGCGTGGGCCCGCAACCCGTCGCCGTACCCCTCGAACCAGGTGGCGGCCAGCTCACCAGGCCCCCGGGCCACGAGGTAGGGGAAGTAGAGCACACCCTGCCCGGCGACGATCGGCCACCGGCGCCAGGTTGCCCCCCGATCCCCGGAGCGTGACAGCCAGAGCGTGTCTCCCGCGCTCGACAGCGCGTACAGTGCACCACCCGCGTCCCAGGCGAGCGGCTCGACCCAGCGGAGCACGCCCTGCTCCGGGTCGAAGGTCTGGTTCCACCGGCGTGGGCCGGGCAGCTCATGATCGACCCAGGACGCGCCGCCATCGATGCTGACGGTGACCAGGTCCGTGCCCTCGTCATAGCGGTTGCCGGACGCGGACAGCGGGGTGACCCGCACGGCGAGGGTCCCGTCGGGACCGATGGCAAGGTGACTGGAGCCCCCGCGGGTGTGCACCCGGTCGAGCTCCGCCCACGTGAGTCCCCGGTCGCGGCTGACCGCGTGGCTCACGCCGGCGCCGTCGTTCCAGATGACGTGCGCGACGCCGTCGGGCGCGACCTCCAGCCACGGTCGGTCGTCGAAGCGGTCCCGGGACAGGTCCGTCCAGGTCCAGCTCATACCCTCGTCGCGGCTCGATCCCACCGAGATGCCGAGCCCCTCGAACGTCTCGTCGTCGAACGACATCGCCACGAAGTAGAGTGTGCCGTCGGGGCCGACGGCGAGGTCGACGTCGGAGTTTCCGATCGCGCCCTCCGCCTCGGAGCCCACGTCGACCGACGCCCAGCTCGCGCCTCCGTCGTCGCTCCGCCAGAGCGACGGAACCCCCGAGCCGTATCCCGTGACGAAGAGCGCGCCGTCGCGGGTCTCCACGACCATGGGCTCGCGGGCCAGGCCACCCGTGTGGTCGGTGGCGGGCAGCGCGACCAGGCTGCCCGCGGTGGTCGCGGTCGAGCCCGCGTCGGGCTCTCCCGCACAGGCCCCCGGCGACATCGTGGCGACGAGCACGAGGCCGCCCATCGACCACGAGTGCGGCGCCCACCGCGTGGGGTGCTCGCTCCGACCTCCGGGACGCGCCCTATCGACTCCCTTCAACGACGGCCTCACGCTCGGCGACCAGCCTCGCGAACTCCTCCTCGTCCAGGTAGGTGACATCGACCCACAGGTGGGCCATCTCGTCCACGGTGCGGTCGCCCCATCCCACCCACTGCTCGGGGTCCGGGTTGTTGGGGTTGGCCGCGGTGTTGTCGTGCCAGGCCGTGATGACCAGGGTCGTCCCCTTCGGGAGCAGAGGCTGGTGCCCGTCGGCGTAGATGTAGTTGTTGTGCCAGTTCCACTGGAAGTTGTCCACCACGCTGAGCAGTTCCTTCCGGCCGTCCGGATAGATCGCCTCCAGCGACATGGCCTTGCCGCGCATGTGCATGTGCGGCTGGAAGTTCTCCAGGCGCGCCGGAGCCTGGAGGACGTGGTGGTCCTGGGTGACCGCGATGGAGTTGGGCGGGATGTCGATGTCGGACTCGCCGCGCGCATCGAACATGCGCAGCACCGTGCGGTGCTGCGGCACATAGCCGCGGGGATAGAACCAGATGCCGAGCTCGACCTGGTTGTCCCGGACCTCCTCACCGACGGCGTGCATGTGGACCTCCCAGCGCACCTTCGCGCCGGGGAGCATCAGCTTGCCCGCGTCCTCGGGGAAGATCTCACCCGTCTTGCCCACGGCCCATTCCATGAACAGGCCGGCGTTCGTCTGGACCTCCTGCGCGCTGGAGGCCAGCCCGGTCAGGCCCCGCTCGTCCTGCTCGAGGAAGGTGAGCACGTGGTGGATGATGCGTCGACCTTCCGGGAAGGACGGCTTGATCTCGATCGCCCTCACCCAGCGCTCCTCGGTGAGCCCGGTCTCCACGAGGGGCCTGAACCACTTGTCCTGCGTCTTCGCGGGCAGCGTATACGGATCCGACCGGACCACCAGGTCGGGTGACCCGAACCGCTCCTCGAACTGCCACTTCGAGAAGTCGGGATAGACGCGGGGCGGGGGAAGGTCGGCCTCATCGCCGAAGGCCATGCCCTCTTCGATCCAGGTGAGCATCGTCTCGAGCTGGTCATCGGACAGCCCGCGGTCGTTCTTGAAGCTCTGGATGCCGACCGTCCGGTTGATGTGCCAGGGCGGCATGATGCGCCGCTCGACGCGGGAGCGGATCTGACGCGCCCGCTTCACCACCTCGTCGTAGCTGGTGAGGGCGAAGGGTGCGATGGAGTTGGGCATGTGGCACTCCTGGCACTTCTCCTGGACGATCGGTGCCACGTCCCGCGCCCAGGTGATCCCGCTGGGTCCCGGCGCGTGCGCCGCCGGTCCGGACTGCCGCGCCGCGGCCGAAGCCGGCAGCGCCAGGAGCGTCACGGCCGCGAGTCTCGCCAGCCTTTCGTGTGCAGACGACATGTAGCCCTCCGTCAGGTCACCTCGTGATGCGCACTCTCACGTACCCGTTGGTCCAGCAGCACTGCGCGTGGCCGGCGCCCGACACGCCCGATGCGTCGTTCGCGAGCACGCGCAGCACATAGTCTCCCGGCGCGTCGAAGGTGGCCTGGGTGGTCATCTCACCGCCCGAGACCTCGACGGTGCCGGTAGCCTCGCTGAACGTCACCGTCCCCGGGCCCTGGTGCTTCCGCCAGGTCAGGGTCACGGGCACGTCCCTCCGGCCCGCCGACGCCACGCTGTTGTCCGGACGCCCGTCGTCTTCGGCCCATACCTCGAGGGCCACCGGGACGCCCACCTGGCCGTGGAGGACCTGGGGGCTCGTCACCCCGAGGGGCCCGGCGCCGGACGCCTCGCCGAAGCGCAGCGTCGGCGGCGTGTTCCCCGACCCCGCCTCGCCGGCCAGCGCGTCGATCTCCCACTCGGTCTTCAGGTGCCCCGGGACGCGCAGCTCCTCACCGTTGGCCTCGATGGTCCAGTAGACCTTCGCGCCGGCCGGGAAGTCGGCCGGCACCACCACGCCGAACACGCCCCAGTGCCGGCGCGGCTCGAACAGATCGGGCTGCGCGCCGTCGTACTCTTCGGGCTCGATGTGGTTACGCGGCCCCCGCGGGACGCTGATGGTCTCGTCGGCGTTCCGGTTGAAGTAGCCGAAGGAGATCGTGTAGGTCCCGTCGGCATTGCGGTACCACCCCTCGAAGGCGGGCGTCACGCTCTGGCGCGCACCGCGCACCGGCGCGAGGGGGAGCACTTGCGCCGACGCGGACGGCGGTACGGCCCCGACGAGGATCGCGAGCGCGCGGACAGCGAGGGTCCGTGGTCGCATGGGCAGCCTCCTGTGGTCTTCGCGAGGATACGTCCGGGCGGCCCCCCGACGCCAGCCCGAGGGGTCGAGACGGAAAGACGGCGCGCAACGGTGTCGACCCGGGGTCGGGCGTCCGCGCGGCCTTTCCTCCGCACGACGACTTGCATCTGAGGATGGGGCATATATCTCCAACAGTGGATATACTCAATCGCGAAGGTGTAGTGTGCCTAGCAAGGATGACACCAGGAGGCAGGACAGCCCGAGCACCAGCTGGCACAGACCCCACACGGCGAACATGAAGAGGAAGGCCGAGGCCGCGGCTCCGCCGAACGTGTCGACCGGTATACCATCAGCGGTCGTCGCCACCTCCGGTGCGTTGATCATGACGTTCGTGCCCATGGGCACCTTGAGCAGCATCAACGCAAACAGCCACAGTCCAAGCCGACGGCCGCCGTAGCGGTTGTCGGCGACGCGCGGAACGAGGTCTGCAAGCACGCTGCCTCCTACGCGTCAGATGGTTCCATCGCGGCGCGTGCCGTCCCTTCTTCTCTTATCGGCGCAACGATGAACATCGGGTAGATCGTACCTGGCGCGACGATGTAGAGATCGGTCCACTTCTGAGGCGTGAGCCGTCGCCTGCCCCTGGTACCTCTCAGGCCTCGGAAGTCGCGTGGCCGCCAGGATGTTACCGTTGGGCGTCGGCCGAGCGCCAGCGCCCGGCGCCCGACTACTCCAGGCACGGGCTGGGCAGCGTCGCTCCGGCCAGCCGGTCGACCCATCTGCCGCGCGACCTCTGCTGATGGTCGAGGATGCACGTCGGGTAAATAGCTCCGGCCCATGAACTTGGCTCTTCAAGCTGTGTTTCGACGAGGCCTGATCGGTCGTCGGCTTCCGCGATCCGTTGGTGCAGCGGCTTTCGAGTAACGCATTGTCGACCGAGGTCGAGCACGGACTCGCAGGAGGACGTTGCCAAAGCCGCTGCGAGGATATTGCTGCCGTGGCCAGCCGCCTGAGCCGGGTGAGGACGCGGCGTAGCCGCCGCCCGTCGCCGGTCTCCAGCCCGTGCGGGGTCACGTCGTCGCGCCTACCTTGACGCCTCCTGAAGCCGACGCCCACACGCATTGGAGGCGGAGCGCAGGCGGCGCCGCCGTCTTGGTAGCCAGAAGCGGTCGGACCGAGCCAGCTTGCCTTACGCGCGGTGGAGGAAACGCGTGTTACGTAGGCGGCGGCATCTGTTTCTGGCGGTTGTGACCGATCAGACCCGCCAAGTGCGCTGGTCGTCGGCGTTGAGGCCTTCAATGGAGCGGATGATGCGGTGTGGCTGGGGGACGAAGGAAGCGTCTTCCTCCTGAGCGGACTCAAACCGATCAAGGCGGAACGTTCGTGCTTCCCCGCGCAGGTGGTCGAAGGCGAGCAGATACCAGGCAGGCCAGTTCAAGAGGAGCGCGTGGGGCTCGATGCTTCGTTGGGTACGCTGACCATCCTCTCTGCGGTATACGCACGTGACCAAACGTCCATGCAGGAAGGCCGACTGCAACTCCTGCATCGGAGGGCGACTCGGGCTGCCGTAGGACGAGCGAACCGCTGCTGATGCAGGGGGACCGACGAGGATTCGCTCTCTGAGGGGAGCCATGCGCTTGCGCTGCTCGGGTGGGAACGCATCGACGAGTTTGGCGCGCGCGGGCCTGAGGCCTGCCGTGAAGAGGGGGAGTCCGAGCTGCTCGGCGACCGCGAGGCTGAGGAGGGCGGCGAGCGCTTCCTCAACCGGCAGAAGCACCCTGCTCAGGCCCCAGTTCGGGCTGAGCCGAAGGCCGCCTCCCCGGCCGGGGCTGGACTCGACGGGATATCCTCGTTCCCGAAGAGTGGCCAAGTCGCGGAAGACGCTACGCGCGCTGACGTCCAGGAGCTCCGCCAGATCACGTGCCGTCACGCCAGGCCGATCCCGCAGGATCCGAACGAGCAGGTCGAGTCGGTCGAGTCGGTTGGGCATGAGAAGAAAGCTGCCAAAAAGTGGCAGTATATCAGATAGCCTTGAGATGCACTTTTCTCAAGGAGGTAGGGATGGTCATCG
>QJYK01000024.1 GCA_003248075.1 Gemmatimonadota bacterium
GCTACGCAGCGGACTACCGCACCCTCTTCGGGTCGCCACCGGACTTCGCCGACGACGCGCCACCTCCCCAGCGCGCGAGCCCGTTCGGAGACGACGAGGCCAGGCGAGCGTGGGATGGCCTCTCACGCGAGGCGCAGCGCGAGATCGATCGCGCCTTCTCGAACGTCGGCAAGGCCATCGAGGCCTACGAGCGGCAGCTCGTTCCCGGCGCGTCGCGCTTCGACCGCTACGTCGAGCAGCTGCTGGCGGGCGACGCATCCGGCGCCGCAAGGACGCTCAACCCCGACGAGATCGCGGGTCTCCGCCTCTTCGTCGATGGGCAGAGAACGCAGTGCCTGCGCTGCCACAATGGCCCCATGCTCACCAACCAGAGCTTTCACGACGTGGCCACGGGCCTGGGCAGCGGGCCGCCGGATCTCGGCCGCTTACTGGGAATCCAGTCGCTGCTGCTCGACGTCTTCAACTGTCTGGGTCCCTTCAGCGACGCGCCACCAGACTCCTGCCAAGAGCTCCGCTTCCTGACACGACGAGAGCTCTCGCTGGAATCGGGTGCCTTCAAGACCCCCGGTCTTCGCGAGGTGGCGCGCACCGGCCCCTACTTCCACGACGGGAGGTTCGCGCAGCTCGAGCAGGTGATCGCCCACTACCGGAATCCGCCTCAGGCTCCGGGGAGCGAGCTGGTGCCACTCGAGCTCAGCGAGCTCGAGAGCCGGCAGCTCGTCGCGTTCCTGAAGACGCTGTCGGGTGGTGTGGCCGACGTGGACGAGAACGGGCCCTGAGCGCGGGAACATTCGTTCCCACCCCGCGGGAACCTACGAATGGGAACTCTCGTTCCTCGAACGCGATGATCGCCGCGACGCCCTCTGGTCGGCTTTCCCAGCGCGATCCAGCGGCGTTGCGCCCGCGCCCACGCATGCCGCAGCGCGGTGTTATCGGCTTGCTTCGCTGACTCCGCGCGTGGCAAGCTGAGTCGAACCCACGTGCGGCTGGATCCAGACCGATGCACTAGTCGATTCGCGGAGGATGCGCGTTGCCGTCTCCTCGTGGGCCGCGGCCGCGCCGCTCGAGTGGCCCTCTCGCGGGTCTGGTGATCGCGGGGCTCTTCCTCGCGGCCCCGGCGACGAGCCAGGTCGTTCCGCCCGACCCGCCTCCCAGCTTCCCTCCCCACATCGGAGGGCAGTGGGGGCCCATCCTGCTCTGGCCCCACGTTCCCGTCTCGATGGCCAACCTTCCGGACGGAAGGATCCTGACCTTCGCCTCGAACGAGCCGGGATCCTTCCCCTCCTCCGTGAATGACGAGTACACGCACGCGGCGGTCTGGGACTACCGCACCGGGGAGCTCAAGGCGGTTCCGCACCCGAGCCACGACATGTTCTGTGCCGCGCTGATCACGCTCGAGAGCGGGGAGACCTTCGTGATGGGCGGGCGCAACAAGAGCAACAGCCCATGGGTCAGCTACTACGACTTCCACGCGGACCGCTGGGTCCAGTTCGACGAGAACGAGGACATGAACCGGGGGAGGTGGTACCCGACGGCCGTCTATCTCGGAACCGGGCAGGTGTTCATCGCCGGCGGCGAAGGCGGCGGGATCCACCCCGAGCTCTGGACGCCCGGCTCGGGCTGGAAGCTCTTGACCGGCATCGATCTCACCGACTCGATCCTGCAGTACGGCGAGAACCAGGACGGATCGGGCTCCTGGCCGCTGCTCCAGCTCGACCCCGACGGGACCGTCTTCCACCACGGGGCCACGACGAACATGAGTCGGATCGATCCCTTCGGAGGACCGTCCGGTCTCGGCACGATCGCGGATCTCGGCCCCCACAACTACGGCTGGTATCCGGACGAGGGCGTGTCGGTGCTGTACGACGAGGGAAAGATCCTGGTGGCGGGCGGCTCCACCAACATCAACAACGGGACCTCCGTATCCAGCGCGTACTCCATCGACATCAACGGCCCGGGGCCGGTCCTGAGCCCGGTTGCGAACATGAACCTGCCGCGTCAGTTCATGAACGAGGTCGTGCTGCCCACGGGCGACGTCCTCGTCGTGGGCGGGAACACCAGCGGCGTCAAGTTCACGGACGCACTGGCCGTCCTGAACCCGGAGGCATGGGATCCGGACAGCGACACCTGGACCCTGTGGAACGCCCAGGCACAGGCTCGGGCATATCATTCCACCGCCCTGCTGCTCGTCGACGGCACGGTGCTGTCCGCCGGCGGCGGCCTCGATCACGATCCCTGCCCCCCGCCGGGCGAGGGCCCTCCCGGCGAATGCGAGGACGATCACTACAACGCCGAGGTCTTCTCCCCGCCCTACCTCTTCGATCCGGATGGCTCGCTCGCAACCCGACCGCTGATCGATGACTCGCCCAAGATCCTCCGCGTCGGCCGCACCTTCACGGTCCATGCCTCCCCGGGTCTCAGCGCCTTCAGCATGGTGCGCATGTCGGCGACGACGCACACGATGAACACGGACCAGCGCTTCCTGCGCCCCGCCTTCGTGGAGACCGCGCCTGGCACCTACCAGGTCACCCTGCACGGAAACCCCAACGTCCTCGTGCCCGGCTACTGGATGCTCTTCGCCCTCGACGGTGGCGTGCCGTCCGTGGCCCGGGTGGTCCAGGTGGTGAACGACGGGAAGCCGCGCGGTCCGCCGATCGGGAGCCTGCGCAACGACCAGGGCGACGTCGTCCTCTATCAGATCGAGGCGGAGGATCCCGACGGAAATCCGCTCAGCTTCGCGGGCGTGGGGCTTCCGATCGGCCTCACGCTCCAGCCGACGACGGGCATCATCCAGGGCACG
>QJYK01000219.1 GCA_003248075.1 Gemmatimonadota bacterium
CGTCCCGCTCGGGCAGCGCGGCGAGTACGACGTCGTTCAGGTTCCCCACCATCCGGAGCATCGCGCGCGCCTTGATCTTGTCCGGATCCGAATCGTCGGCGAAATCGACACCCTCGAAGGAGATCCCGTCTCCCCCCGTGTGGCAGTACTGGCAGCGGACGCCGAGCGCGAACGAGAACCCTCGCATGATCTCGACGAGGGAATCCCGCGACAGGTCGGTCGGAAGAACACGGAGGTTCGTCGGACGCTCGGGAATCTGGCCGGCCAAGGATGTCGCCCCGACCGCCAGGACCGCGAGCAGCGCGCCCACCGCTGAAGTTTTCGGCGGCCTGCTGCCATGCGCTGCCGCGCGGACGTCCGCCTTTGCCTGGTGTCGCATGAACCCTCCCGTGGACGCACTCCCGACCTTCGCTCCGGACAAGGAGCCTCGCCCCGGGGCGCCCTTCAACCGGGTCGGGGACGCCCCGGCTCGCGGACGCCGTGAGCGGGCCCGGAGCCGTGACGAAGATGGCGGTCCGTCGCCGCGGCGGCGCACGGCGCCCTGGGTGGTGCCGGCAGCGTCGGCGGTCGGCTTGCCAGCGACCGCCTACGCCCGCATCCTCACGCAGATCGCCGACCCCTCGGGGCCCCGTCGACCCTCCCGCGGAGCCTCGGAACCCGTGATTGGAGACGCCTCCATGCGCCGCGCATTCGTCCTCGCTTCCCTTCTCACGCTCGGCCTGGGCGCCGCCGATGACCTCGCCGCCCAGGATCCTCGTCTCGAAGCGCTCAAGACAGAGGCGCTCGGTCTCGTGCAGGACCGCGCCAAGCAGGTGCAGGAGATCGTCGACATGCTCTTCTCCTTCGGCGAGCTGGGCATGCAGGAGTTCGAGACCCAGCGATACCTCACCGGCCTTCTTGAAGAAGAGGGCTTCGACATCACCCTCGGCGTGGCCGGGATGCCGTCCGCTTGGACGGCGCGGTGGTCCAACGGCACGGGAAGACCGGTCATCGCCATGGGCTCGGACGTGGACGGCATCCCGCAGTCGAATCAGAAGCCGGGTGTGGGATACAGGGAGGCCATCGTATCGATGGCTCCAGGGCATGGTGAGGGTCACAACTCCGGCCAGGCCGTGAACATCGTTGGCGCTCTCGCGGTCAAGGAGATCATGGAGCGCGAGCACATCGACGGGACACTGCTGATCTGGCCGGGCATCGCGGAGGAGCAGGTCGCCTCGAAAGCCTTTTTCGTGCGCGAGGGGGTGTTCGAAGGCGTGGATGTGAACCTCTTCACCCACGTCGGGTCGAACTTCGGGATGTCCTGGGGGCAGGGGGGCGGCAATGCGCTCTGGTCGGTGCAGTTCCGCTTTCAGGGAGAGACCGCCCACTCCGCTGGCTCGCCCTGGCGAGGGCGGTCGGCCCTCGACGCCGTCATGCTCATGGCCCAGGCCTGGGAGTACAAGCGCGAGCACCTCCAGCCGGCGGCGCGCTCGCACTACATCATCACGGAAGGTGGCGATCAGCCCAACGTCGTGCCGCAGTTCGCGACGATCTGGTTCTACTTCCGAGAGCGCGACTATCCGCGCACCAAGGACATGTACGACGCGGCCGTGAAGATGGCCCAGGGAGCCGCCCTGATGACGGGCACGGAGATCGACACCATCATGACCGTGGGTTCGGCATGGGGGCGGCACTTCAGCCGACCGGTTGCGGAGGTGAGCTACGCGAATATCCAGCGCGTAGGGCTACCCGAATGGAGTAAGGCGGATATCGAGCTCGCAGAGGGCCTCCAGCGCGAGCTCGGTCAGGAGGAGCGGGGCTTGCCGGACTCCATCCCGGAGCTGAGCGGCCCCGTAGACCTGGAGCGCTCCCTGGGCGGAGGCTCCGACGACATCGGCGACGTCAGCTGGAACATGCCGACGGTGACCCTGAACTACCCGGCCAACATCCCGGGTGGGCCGGGACACAACTGGGCCAACGGGATCGCGATGGCGACCCCGATCGCCCACAAGGGTGCGTTGGCCGGCGCCAAGGTGCAGGCCCTGACGCTGCTCGACCTCTTACTAGACGGAAAGACCGTTGCAGCCGCGTGGAGCTACTTCAACGACGAGCAGACGAAAGAGACCGCGTACACGCCGTTCATTGCTCCCACGGACCAGCCTGCGATCTGGCTCAACGAGGGGATCATGGCGAAGTACAGGCCGATGATGCGTCCCTTCTACTACGATCCCTCGAAGTTCGACACCTACCTCGAGCAGCTGGGCATCGAGTATCCGACCGTTCGCGCCAGGCCGATCAGCGAGCAGCCGGACGAGCGGTGACGAGCTGAGGCACCCTGCCGGCCGGCGCCGAGCCCTCCGGCGCCGGACCGGTGGGGACCGACGCTCCGGTGCGGCGATCGATGGCCGCGAGGGACCGGCCTCGCCGAGCCTCGCGATTGATCCGCGCCCCCTCCCGTTCTTAGCTTTGCCGCCGGCGGGTCAATCCGGGAGGCACAGTTGGCGGGTCACAGCAAATGGGCGCAGATCAAGCGGAAGAAGGCGGTCACGGACGCCCGCCGCGGCGCGCACTGGACGAAGCTCATCCGTGAGATCACGGTGGCGGCGCGGGAGGGGGGAGGGAACCCCGACTTCAACCCTCGTCTCCGCCTCGCCGTGGACATGGCCAAGGGCGCCAACATGCCTGCGGACAACATCGACCGGGCCATCAAGAAGGGCACCGGGGAGCTCGAGGGTGTCAGCTACGAGGAGATCGCGTACGAGGGCTACGGCCCCGGCGGAGTGGCGCTGTTCATCGAGTGCCTGACCGACAACGGCAACCGAAGCGTGGCGGACGTCCGACACGCCCTGGGCAAGTACGGGGGGAGCCTGGGCACCTCCGGGTCCGTCGCCTGGCAGTTCGACCGGAAGGGCCAGGTGGTCATCGACGCCGGCAAGCACTCCGAGGAGGCCGTCTTCGAGGCCGCGATCGAGGCAGGCGCCGAGGACGTCTCCCAGGAGGGAGACGAGTTCATCGTCACCTGCGAGCTGACCAGCTTCGCCGCGGTCCGGGAGGAGCTCAGGGCGAAGGGCATCGTGCCGGAGTCCGCAGAGCTCACCATGATTCCGAAGAACGAAGTGTCCGTGACCGGACGAGATGCCGAGAAGCTGGTGAGGCTCCTCGAGGTGCTCGACGAGCTGGACGACGTACAGAAAGTCCACTCCAACGCCGATATCGACGAGGCCGTTCTCGCCGAGGCGATGTGAGGTGCGCGACGGGGTGAGGCCCCGGGCGACGGCCGGCGGGAGCCAGGTGTGTGACGGGGTGCTCGTCCTGGGAATCGATCCGGGCACGGCCGTCACCGGGTACGGGGTGGTTCGTCGGCGTGACGGAGGCGCCGTGTCGCTGGTGGAATGCGGTGTCATCCGCACCAGTCGGCACGAGGCCCTTCCGCTCCGCATCCGCGAGATCTACGAAGAGGTGGACGCGCTGCTGGTGCGCCACCGGCCCCATGCGATGAGCGTGGAGGACGTCTTCCAGGGACGGAACGCACGCAGCGCGTTGACCCTCGGGCACGCCCGGGGCGCGATTCTCCTGGCGGCGGCGCTCCGCGACGTTCCGATCGCGGAGTACGCTCCGCGACAGGTCAAGAAGGCGGTCGTGGGGACCGGGAGCGCCACGAAGGAACAGGTCGCGTTCATGGTGATGCAGCAGCTCAGACTCGCCGAGGCACCCGCCCCGGAGGACGCTGCCGACGGCGTGGCAGCGGCGCTCGCCCACTGTGTCATCGGCTCCTTCCCCGCCGAGGTCCGCCGTTGATCTCGCGGCTGAAGGGAGTCCTGCTCAGTCGGGGCGTCGACGCCGTTGAGGTGGAGACGTCCGGGGGCGTCGTCTACGAGGTGGAGGTGCCCCTGACCGTGCTGCAACGCCTTCCTGCGGCCGGGAGCCCCGTCGAGCTGCGCACGGTCCAGGTGGTGACCGAGTCCTCCGTGGCGTTGTACGGCTTCCTGGACGAGCTGGAGCGGACACTCTTCCAGCGCCTGCTCACGGCGTCGGGCGTCGGCGGCAAGCTCGCCGTGGCGATGATGTCGGCCTACCGGGCGGACCGGCTCGCCCGCGCGCTGGTCGAGAAGGATCTCGCGGCGCTTCAGCAGGTGAGTGGGATCGGGCGGAAGAAAGCCGAAAAGCTGGCGCTCGAGCTCGCCGACAAGGTCGCTGACCTGGCGGTGGCCGTCGTGGGGCGTGACGGTCAGGGGACGAGCGCTGGCGCGCAGGAGGCGGTCAAGGCCCTGGTCGCCCTCGGCTACTCCTTCACCGATGCGGACCAGGCGGTGCGGCGCGCCCTCGAGGAAGGCGCTGCCGGGGAGCCCGACCAGATCCTCCGCCGGGCCCTGTCCTACCGCTGACCGCCGCATCGGGTCCCAGCAAACCTTTTCGCCGGCTCCGGCGTCTACGTTGTAGACGAACGTGTCTACAATGTGAACACCCGATCATGTCGCGAACGGGAGGGCACCGGTGACCCGCAGGTCGTTCCTCGGCGAGTTCGAGCAGATGGTGATGCTCGCGATCCTCCAGCAGGGGGACCGCGCTTTCGCTCTCGAGGTGCGTCGGGAGATCGAGCGCAGCGCCGACCGGAGCGTCTCGCGGGGCGCGTTCTACACGACGCTCGAGCGTCTCGAGCGCAAGGGCATGGTCACCTGGGCGGAGGAAGTGCCCAGGGACGAGGCGCGCTCGGGGCCTCTGCGTCGCTTTGCGGTGACCGATTCGGGGCGTCGGGCGCTACGGGACTCGTGGAACGCGGTGCGCACCCTCGCGCGAGGCCTGGACGACGTGCTCGAGGAGGCGCAGTGAGCGAGCCTCGAACGCGGCCTCCGGGCTGGGCGCGCGCGATCCTCGAGGCTTCGCTCCCACCGGGCCCGACGGGGAGCAGTGTGCGCGCCGACCTGGAGCAGGAATTCGACGAGATGCTCGCGCGGGCGGGGCGGGGCGCGGCGATCCGGTGGTTCGCCTGGGAGGCCCTCAAGCTCGCGGCGCACTACCACGTGGACCGCGTGACGCGGATGCCGGACGACGGCATGGGAGGTGGTTGGATGGAGACGACGGGCAGGAACGTCAGGCTCGCCCTGAGACGCCTGCGGCACGCGCCCGGTTTCGCGATCGTGGCGATTCTCACGGTCGCGCTCGGGATCGGGGCGAACGTCACCATCTTTTCGGTGGTCGACGGCGTGCTGCTCGCGCCCCTCGGGTACCGTGACTCGGACCGGTTGGTAGCGATCTGGGAGGAGAGCGCACGGCGGCCAGGGGAGAAGAACGTCGTCAACCCGGGGAACTTCGCCGCCTGGCGTGCCCGGGCCGCGTCGTTCGCGTCGATGAGCTCGGTGAGCCTGGGGCTGTCGGTGACGCTGGACGTCAGCGGCGACGTCGAGGAGAGCTGGGGCCAGTACGCGCACCCGGACTACTTCCGCGTGCTCGGGCTCGAGGCCGGCGTGGGGCGGACGTTCTCGGAGCGGGCGTCGGAGACCGAAGGGGTGGAGATCGTCCTCTCCAACGCCTACTGGCGTTCCCGCTTCGGGAGCGACCCCTCGGTGGTGGGACGTTCCGTGTCGGTGAACGGGAACGCCGCCGTGGTGGTGGGCGTCCTGCCCGCGGTGCATGTGCTCTTCGGCGCGGGGACCGACCTGTGGATCTCGACCCCACTCGACCTCGGTGACCAGACGAACACCGGGCGTTGGACCATGGTGGTCGGGCGCCTCGCGGACGGCGTCTCCTTCCAGGCCGCGGCGGCCGAGCTCGACGCGGTCGGCGCCGGGCTACGTGAGGAGTTCCCGGACTTCAACGCCGGGTGGTCGATCCTGCCGGTTCCGGTCCTCGACCAGATCGTGGGCGACGTCCGGCAGCCCCTCTGGCTGCTCATGGGTTCGGTGGGGCTCCTGCTCCTGATCGCGTGTGCGAACGTCGCCAACCTGCTCCTCGTGCGTGCCACGGAGCGCCAGAAGGAGATGGCCGTGCGCACCTCGCTCGGGGCATCCGGAAGGACGCTCGCAGCGCAGCTGCTCGCCGAGAGCCTCATGTTGGCGGTGTTCGGCGCGATGCTCGGCACGGCGCTCGGATGGGTCGGGATCCGGGCGCTGGTGCGATGGCTCCCAGACGCGTACGCGCTCCCGCGTCTCGAGCAGGTAGCGCTCGACCCTTCGGTGCTCGCGTTCACGGTCGCGCTTACCGCCTGTACCGGGATCCTGTTCGGTCTCCTGCCGGCGCTCCAGGCCGCGCGCTCCGGCCCTGCGTCCACGCTCAGTGCCGAGTCGCGCGGACCCTCGCGTCGCACGGGGCGGGTTCGCGACGCCCTCGTGATCTCGGAAGTCGCCGTGTCCGTGATGCTCCTCGCCGGAGCCGCCCTTCTCGGCCGGAGCCTCCAGGCGCTGCTCGCGGTGGATTCCGGCTTCGCCGCCGAAGGTGTACTCGTGGGACGCGTCAACCTGGTCGGGGACCGATATGCGCGCGACGAGGCGGTGCGCATCGCCCTCTTCGAGGAGCTCGAGGCACGACTGTCCGCGTCCCCTGGCATCGAGGCGGCCGGCGGGATCGCCTTCCTGCCCATGGACGGCCCGGGTGCCTCGTCGTCGTATTGGCGGCTCGACCAACCGAAGCCGGACGCCGGGGAGGAGCCCACGGCGTGGATCATGAACGTCTCCGGGGACTACTTCGGCGCCCTTCAGGTGCCCCTCCTGCGGGGCCGTCTTCTCGACGAGCGGGACGCGACCGACGCGCCGCGCTCGATCGTCGTGAGCCGGACGCTTGCTGAGACGAGCTTTCCGGGCGAGGACGCACTCGGCAAGCAGCTTCAGGTCGTGTGGCGCGGCGACGAGCCCTGGACGATCGTCGGAGTAGTCGACGACGTGCGGATGGCGGGGCTGGCGGAGAAGATCGACCCAGCCGTGTACATGTCGTACGCGCAGTCGCCGAGCTTCCGGTGGCAGCAGATCGTGCTGCGCACCCAGGGCGAGCCGGCCGCCGCCGCCTCGGCCTTCCGGGCCGTGCTGCGCGAGCTGGACCCGGGACTGGCGGCCGGTGACGTTCGCGAGATGACGTCGGTCGTCGCGGCGTCGACGGCTCGTCCGCGCGTGACGGCGTACCTGATGGCAGTGTTCGCGGCGCTGGCCACGGGGCTCTCCGCGATCGGGCTGTATGGGCTGCTCGCCTACGCGGTGTCGCAGCGGGAGCGTGAGATCGGCGTGCGCATCGCGATCGGTGCCCGGCCGGGCGACGTCGTACGGATGGTCGTGCGGCAGGGCTCGCGCCTGGCGATGGTCGGCGTCGCCGTCGGACTGACGGGGGCGCTGCTGGCTGCCCGTGTGATCGCGCGGCTCCTTTACGGGATCGGCACCGCCGACCCGTGGTCGCTGGTCGCCGCGAGCGCCTTGCTGCTCGGTGTGGTAATGGTGGCCTGCGCGGTTCCTGCCTGGCGGGCGGCCCGAGTGGCTCCGGCGGAGGCGCTGCGCGGCGACTGACCGCGCAGCGCCTGAGCGTCAGTCGGCCCGGAGCGCCTCGACAGGGGCCACGCGCGTCGCCCGACGCGCCGGGAGCCAGCTCGCCGTCAGGACGACCCCGAGGAGCAGTGTGGCCGCCACGCCGTAGGCGAGCGGATCCGTGGGGCGCGTCTGGAAGAGGAACGTGTCCAGCAGCTGGGAGCCGGCCCACGCGCCCGCGAGCCCGACCACGAGGCCGAGGCCGGCCGTACGCGTGGCCTGGCGGAGTACCATCCCCAGGACCGAGCTGCGGCCCGCCCCCAGGGCCATGCGCAGTCCCAGCTCGCGCCGCCGGTCCGCGATCTGGTAGGCGACGATGCCCCAGGTGCCTGTCGCGGCCAGCAGCAGGGTCACGCCGGCGAACAGGGCCAACAGGACGAGGACGACGCTCCGGTCGCCCATGGAGCGCGCCATCGCCTGGTCCATGGTCGAGACTCCGTAGATCGCGAGGGTACGGTCCATCGTGCCCAGCTCGGCACGAATCGCCGGGAGCGAGGCCAAGGGGTCTCCCGCGGTACGCACCATCATCGTGACCGCGCGCTCGGGGTAGTCGCGCCAGGAGTAGTAGGCCTGCGGGAGGATCTCCTCGTCGGGCCCCCGATACAGGACGTCGCCCACCACACCGACGATCTCCGCCAGGTCGTCCTTGTCGTCCGCGCCCACGCCGAGCTGGATCCGCCGCCCGAGCGGGTCCTGTCCCGGGAAGAGCGATTCCGCGGCTTGGCGGCTGATCACCACCGCGGGCACTCGGTCCGTGCCGTCGCGCTCGTCGAGCTCCCGCCCTCGAAGGAGGGGGATGCCCAGGGTCGCGAAGGTCCGGTCCCCGACCATGTTCACCGCGACCTGCGGCCCCTCCCCCTGGGGGATCTCCGGCGCTCCCTCGATGGCGCGCACGAGGGTGGTCCAGCAGTATCCCTCGAGCGGGGGGCACCCGCTCGTGACACCGGTGACCCCCGGGAGCGAGGCCACCCGGTCGCGAAACGCCGCGTGGAACGCGTTCGGGTCGTCGGCGGACGCGCTGGTCGCGGGGATCGCATAGCTGAAGGTCAGGAGTGCCCTCGTGTCGAAGCCCTCGTCCACGTCGAGGAGCCGGAGCACGCTCCCGCCCACGAGGCCCGCTCCGACGAGCAGGACCAGCGCGAGCGCCACCTGTGCCCCGACCAGCGCGGCCCGGCCGTCCAGGCCGAGCGCGCGCCGGACCGGGCGCGTCGCGCCGCTTCCCTCACGGAGGCGGCCGGCGACGTCCGCCTGGGACGCTCGCAGCGCAGGCACGACTCCGAAGAGCGTCGCGGTGAGCGCGGTCACGAGGAGCGCGAAGGCCAGCACGCGGGAATCGAGGGCCAGCGAAGAGGGATCCATCACCCGCAGCTCCCCGCCGCCGCTCGACGTGAACTGGCTGGGCCATGCCGCGGCCATCGCGCGCACGCCCCAGGCCGACAGTCCGAGCCCGGCGAGCCCGCCGAGCCCGGCCAGCAGAAAGCTCTCCACCAGGGACGCCCGCACGAGCCGCCAGCGGGAGGCTCCCACGGCGCGGCGGACGGCTTCGTCCCGGGCGAGGCGGCGCGATCGTGCGAGCAGCAGCCCCGAGAGGTTGGCACACGCGACGAGCAGCACGAGCCCGGCGGCGGCGGCGAGGAGGAAGACGGCCGCGCGTGCATCCTCGTTCACGCGTACGTCGTCGAACGACCGCAGCCCCGCGCCGTACACGTCCTCCGGATCCTGCGGGGGCACCTCCTCCCCGATCGCCCGACCGAGGGCGGTGACCTGGTCGCGCGCCTCCGCGAGCGTGGCTCCCTCGCTCAGGCGGCCCACCACCCGGAACCAGTGGGCCTCCCTGCCGCGCAGCAAGACCGGCGAGAAGAAGGACGCCGCGGCGGCCATCGGAATCCACAGCTCGGCGCGTCCGGACAGGCCGGAGAAGCCGGCCGGCGCCACGCCGACCACCTCGACCCGGGTCCCGTTCAGCGTGATCGACGTCCCGACGGCCCCGGGATCGCCGCCGAGGCGGCTCCGCCAGAAACCGTGCGAGACCACGGCGATCGGCGTGATGCCCGGCTCGTCCTCGGAGACCGTGAAGGCGCGACCGAGCACCGGGTTGCGTCCAAGAACGGGGAAGTACCCGGAGGTGACGAGCTCGATCGACTCGCGCGTGGGCGTTCCCGGCTCGGTCACGGTGACCGAGCGCGACGCGTATCCGGCTGCCGCCGCGATCGCTCCGGGGCGTGCCTCCTGGAAGCTCCGGAACTTCGGCCACGACCACGGGAAGTTCTCAGGCGCGCCGCCGTCGCGGCGCCGCCAGGTGTGATCCACGATCACGAGGCGGTCCGCCGCCGGGTATCCGGACGGGGCCAGCACCGCGCGCTCGAGCGCGCTGAAGACGGTCGTGTTCGCGCCGATGCCGAGTGCCAGCACGATCGTCGCGGCGAGCGTGAACCCGGGCGCGCGCCGAAGCGAGCGCGCGGCGATCCGGATGTCGTTCATCGTTCCTACCAGCATGGGTCCCCTCCCCCCCCTTTCCGTGTCTTCGGCTCCGTGCCCGCGGGGAACGCCCCGCCGGGTCCTCTCCCTCCATCCCTGTCCCACCGCGTCGGCACACGCGTGCAGCGTGTACGCCACCCGCCCCGCCACCGTCCGGGCCCCGAGCGCGCGCGCGAACGCGTCGCACATCTCGTCCCCGTGCGCCCGCCGGAAGCGGGCGGGGAAGGTCTGGAGCGCGAGCCGGAAGGCCGCGCGCGCGATCACGTCCACGGTCAGCGTCCCCGCTCCGCGGCCAAGCGACGGGCGCGGGCCACGTCCACCAGCAGCGCGAGCCGGTCGGTCTCCGCGGCGGCGACCGCGCGGCCGAAGCTCGTCACGCGGTAGTAACGCCGACGCGCGTCCGCGTCCGCCGACGGCGGTGGCACTTCCTCCAGGAGGCCCGACTCCACCATGCGCGCGAGCGTCGCGTAGAGCGTACCGGGGAGAAGCTGCTCGGCGCCCCCGGTCAGCTGCTCGAACGTCTGCATCATCGCGTAGCCGTGCAGGGCCTTGTCTCCACAGGCGAGCAGGACGTGATACACGGGTGGGCTGAGCGGCAGCAGCGACGTCGGGTCGGGCGTCTGTCGTCGGCTCGGGTGGGTCATCGGCGTAGGCGGTCCTCTGTGTGTGCGGAGGCGTCAATTATCATGTCGTACAGTATAGTTGACGCCATGAGAGTCGGAAACGTTGCACGGCCCACTCGGCTGCTGTGGGCGGGCTTGCCGCGACCCCGGCCTTTGGCGAACCTCCGCAGCATGACCGAGCGCACGCAGATCACGACGCCGACTCCCCTCGAGGAGGACCGGACGTCCGAGCCCTCCCTTCGCCCACAGCGGCTGGCCGAGTTCATCGGGCAGGGGAAGGTGCGCGAGGCGCTCTCCATAGCGATCGAGGCGGCAAAGCACCGGCGAGAGGCGCTCGACCACGTCCTCTTCCATGGCCCTCCGGGGCTCGGAAAGACGACGCTGGCTTCGCTGCTCGCCCGCGAGATGGGCGTGAACTTCAAGTCCACGTCCGGCCCGGTGCTCGAGAAGCCAGCCGACCTCGTGGGGATTCTCACCAACCAGCGCGAAGGGGACATCCTCTTCATCGACGAGATCCACCGGCTGCGCCCGATCATCGAGGAGTTCCTCTATCCCGCGATGGAGGATTGGCAGATCGAGATCCGCCTGGCCGACGGCCCCAAGGCGCAGACGATGACGATGAAGATCGAGCGCTTCACGCTCGTGGGGGCCACCACGCGCTTCGGGCTGCTGACGGCACCGATGCGCGCGCGCTTCGGCATCGTGCAGCGTCTGAACTTCTATCCCCCGGAGGACCTCGCCACGATCGTGTCGCGTAGCGCCGAGATCCTCGGCACCGAGACCACGTCGGCGGGAGCGCTCGAGATCGCCAAGCGCTCGCGGGGCACCCCACGGGTGGCGAACCGTCTCCTGCGCCGCGTGCGCGACTACGCGCAGGTGCGCGGCGACGGGGTGATCGACGACCGACTCGCGCAGCGGGCGCTCGGCCTGCTCGACGTGGACGAGTACGGACTTGACGAGATGGATGCGCGCGTGCTCAAGACGCTCATCGAGAAGTTCGAGGGTGGCCCCGTGGGGCTGAACTCGCTCGCGGTGGCGTTGGGAGAGGACGTGACGACGCTCGAAGAAGTCTACGAGCCCTTCCTGATCATGGAAGGATTCCTCATGCGCACGCCGCAGGGTCGTGTCGCGACCTCGCGCGCGTTCAGGCACTTCGGGTACACGATACCCGAGCCGCAGCCCGCGAAGAGGGGCCCGCAGGGCACCTTGTTCGAGGAGGGGTAGCCGTGCGCGGCGCGCGCGTCGCCGACTACGACTACGAGCTTCCCGCTCATCGGATCGCGCGGTATCCGGCGGATCGGCGCGACGCCAGCCGCCTCCTCGTGGTGCCGCGCGGGGAGGCTCCGTTCCGGGATCGGGTCTTCCACGAGGTGGTGGGGCTGTTCGAGCCCGGGGACGTCCTGGTGGTGAACGAGACCAGGGTGCTGCCGTGCCGGCTGTTGGGGCGCAAGCCGACGGGGGCGCCGGCCGAGATCCTCCTGCTCCGAACCGCGATGGGGGGCGGGGATCCGGGGATCTGGGAGGCACTGGTGCGGCCTGGATCCAAGCTCAAGCCCGGGCGCACGGTGACGGTGGCGCCCGACCTCTCCGTCGAGATTCTCGACTCTGTCGCCGGGGGCGGGCGCCTGGTGCGTCTCCGGACGCCTCTGGACCCGCACGAGGCGTTGGCGCGGCACGGACACGTGCCCCTTCCTCCCTACCTCGGGCGGGGGGACGAAGCGGTGGACCGGGAGCGATACCAGACGGTGTACGCGCGGACGGCGGGCTCGGTGGCCGCACCGACCGCGGGGCTCCATTTCACACCCGAGCTCCTGTCACGTATCGAGGCCAGAGGCGTGCAGCGGGCGGCGCTGACGCTTCACGTGGGCGTAGGGACGTTCCGACCGGTGGAGGTCGACGACCCCGCGAACCATCGAATGCACGCGGAGGCCTTCGAGATCGGGGAAGCGTGCGCACGCGTCATCGCCGACGCGCGGGCACGCGGGAGCCGGATATGGGCAGTCGGCACGACGGTCGTGCGCGCGCTGGAATCGGTCGCGGACGACGAAGGACGGGTGCATCCGGGGCACGGCGAAACCGACTTGTTCATCCGACCGCCGTATCGGTTCCGCTCGGTCGATGCGCTGCTCACGAACTTCCACCTGCCGCGCTCGACGCTGCTGATGCTCGTGGCGGCGCTCGGCGGCTACGAGCGGGTGATGGATGCGTATCGGCACGCCATCGCGGGCCCGTACCGATTCTACTCGTACGGCGACGCCATGGCACTGCTCCCGCGGTAGCCCGCCCCGTCGAAAGAGCTAGATTCCCAGGCATCGGGGACGCGCCCCGACGGCGCCCTCGAGCCGATCTCCGACCACCGGTCCCGCAGTCAGCGAGGGTATCGCCATGCTCAGTCGTCGTTCGCTCCTATCGCTCCTCGGCGTTCCGGCGCTCATGGCGCCGTCGCTCGGCATCGCTCAGGTCGCCCGCGAGGCCGTCGACCTCGGCGTCGTCGAGAGGATCCGCGAGGAGGGGCTGGAGCGCTCCCAGGTCGAGCCGCTCGCCCGCTACCTGACCGAGGTGATCGGTCCACGACTGACCGGCTCGCCCGGCATGAAGGCCGCCAACGAGTGGACCGCCCAGACGTTCCGCGACTGGGGGCTGCAGAACGTCCAGATCGAGCCGTGGGGCGAGTTCGGGCGGGGCTGGGTGGCCGAGGCGTTCGAGGGGCGCATCCTCACGCCTTTCGAGCAGCCGCTGAACGGTCAGCCGATGGCGTGGTCCGGATCGACCAAGGGAACCCAGCGCGGTCCCGCCGTGGTGGTGACGGCCGATAGCGCGCCCGATCTCGCGCGCTATCGCGGAAAGCTCGCGGGTGCCTTCCTGCTCTTGGACGACATGCAGCCGGTGGAGCCCGAATGGGAGCACACCGACCGGCGCACGTCGCTGGAGGCGCTGCTGACCCCCCCTGAGCCGAGGGAGGGCGGTGGGGGCCGCTTCGGCGGTGGGCGCTTCCAGCAGCTGCGGGAGATGCGGGACTCGCTGGCCGTGATGGCCGAACGGGAAGGCGCGCTCGGCTTCCTGCGGAGCTCGTCGCGGGGCGACGGCATCGTCACCGGCAGCTCTGCCGGCAGCCGCGAGGCGGGCGCCCCGGAGGGGCTGCCGCAGGTGAACATCGTGCGTGAGCAGTACAACCAGATCTACCGCAACGTGGAGGCCGGCGTCCCGGTCCGGGTCGAGCTGCTCGTGGAGAACCGCTTCCTCCAGGACGACCTCCGTCAGTACAACACGCTGGCCGATCTCCCCGGCACCGACAAGGCGGACGAGTACATCATGCTCGGCGCCCATCTCGACTCGTGGTACATGGGTGGAGGCGCCACCGACAACGGCGCGGGCTCCGTGGTCATGATGGAGGCGATGCGCATCCTCAAGACGCTCGGCGTGAAGCCGCGGCGCACGATACGCATCGCGCTGTGGAGCGGTGAAGAGCAGGGGCTGCTGGGCTCGCGCGCCTGGGTGCAGAACCACCCGGAGCTGCACGACCGCATCTCTGCGTACGTGAACGTGGACAACGGCACCGGACGCATCCGCGGGATCTGGGACCAGTCCAACGAGAAGGCGATCCCGGTCTTCGAGCAGCTCCTGTGGCCGTTCCGGGACCTGGGCGTCGTGGCGGTCAAGCACGGGGACACCGGGGGCACGGACCACCTGTCGTTCGACCGTGCAGGAATCCCGGGCTTCAATTTCATCCAGGATCCCATCGAGTACGGGATCAACACACACCACACGGACCTGGACACCTTCGACCACCTGGTCATCCCCGACCTCGAGCAGGCGGCGGTCGTGGTGGCCGCGACGGTGTACGCGCTCGCGATGCGGGACGACATGATGCCGCGCAAGACGCAGCGACCGGTGTCGGATCGGTAGCCTCGAGTGGTCCTCGGCGTCCGGCTATTCGGCGCCGAGGACCCGCACCGTTTCCACGCGCGTGGCGCGCTGCGCGGGCAGCCATGCCGAGAGCAGCCCCACGAGCAGGAAGATGCCGGTGGCCAGCGCATACGGTGCCGCGTCGCGGCTGGCCACGCCGAAGAGCAGCGTGTCCAGCAGCCTCGCGCCCATGAAGGCGCCCGCGAGCCCGATCAGTATGCCGGGCAGCGTGAGCGCGGCGCCGTAGCGGAGCACCATGCCCCGAACGCTGGCGCCGTCCGCTCCGAGCGCCATGCGGATGCCGATCTCGCGTCGTCGGCTCGCCACCGAGCCCGCCAGCACGCCATACGTACCCACGAGGGACAGGGTGAGCGCGAGCAGGGCGAATGCGCCCATGAGCACGGTGGCGAAGCGGTCCTGTGCCCGTGAGCTCCCGACGATGTCGCTCAGGAGGCGCGGACGATAGAGCACCAGGTCACCGTCCATCGAGGCGATCTGGCGCCGGATCTCCTCGCGCAGCGGACCGGGGTCGCGTTGCGCCTTCACGGTCTGCACGAGTGACCAGTTCCGGTCGCTCGCGAACTGAGCGTGGGGGAGGTACACCGTGCGCACGAGGCGACCGCGTGCGTCGAGCGGCGCATCCTCGACGATGCCCATGACTCGCCACGTTCCTCCCCCGACACTGACGCGCTGACCCACGGGCTCGACGTCGCCGAAGAGATCCAGCCCGGTCTCGGAGATCCACAAGAAGGGCTCGCCGTCCAGGTCGACCTCGGAGGGGGAGGTGCCCCGCACGACCGACAACCCCACCGCGTCCAGATACGCTCCCGAGAAGACGCGCACGTTGGTCCCCGACCACGACGTCCGCGTGCCGTCCGCGGCGTCGTCGCGCAGCCAGCGGATGCCCCAGTTGTGGTAGGGTCCGCTCATGGGGAGCCACGACACCGCGCCCGTCGCCTCGACGCCGGGCAGGGATGCCACGCGTTCCTCGAGCTCTTCGTGGAAGCGATGCCGGTCGTCACCGTCCGGGTAGCGGGCCTGGGGCAGATGGACCTCGAAGGTGAGGACGTCTTCTGGATCGACGCCGACGTCGATCGCAGTGAGCGCGGAAAAGCTGCGCGCGAGCAGGGTGGCCCCCGTGACGAGGACGAGCGCAGCCGCCACCTGGGTGACGACCAGGGCGTTCCGGACGCGTCGCGCCTTGCGGCCGACGGTGGCCGCGCGGTCGCCCGAGCGCAGGACGTCCGCCGGCGCCGTGCGCGACATCCGGAGTGCCGGTGCGAGCCCGAACCCCAGAAGGGCGAGGACCGTGGTGCCCAGCGCGAACAGGAAGACCGCGGCTCCCAGCTCGGGTTGGGTGGCGCGGGGGAGCGCTTCGGGTGCCAGAGCCAGCAGGGCGCGTACCCCGGCCCAACCCAGGGTGAGCCCGGCTGCGCCGCCCACGACCGCGAGTACCGCGTTCTCTGCGAGCACACCGAGGAGGATGCGGCTCCTGCCCGAGCCCAGGGCCGACCGCAGCGCGACGTCGCGGTCCCGGCCCAGTCCTCGCGCGAAGATGAGGTTCGCCACGTTCAGGCACGCCGTGAGCAGGACGAGCACCGCCGCGCCCGTCAGGATCCACAGCATCGTGCGGCGCGTCGGACCGACCAGATCGGCGTGCAGCGGCTCCAGGCGAGGCCCCCAGTCGCCCGCGTCGGCATTGGCGGCCTTGAGCCGCGCGTAGAGCGCGCTCGCGCGCTCCTGGGCCGCCGCGAGGGAGAGGCCCTCCGGGAGACGTCCCACGCCCGAGAGGTAGTAGTTCCCCCAGCCGTTCGCGCGCCCGGCGGCGTCCGTGGCCAGATTCTGCGGGATCCAGGCGTCGGCCGAGGGTCCGAACGGATTGTCGAAGCCGGGCGGCATGACGCCGACGATCTCGTATCCGACGTCGTTGAGATGCACCGTGGCGCCGAGCGCGGCCGGGTCCGCTCCGAAGAGCTCCTCCCAGAGCTCGTTGGAGAGAATGGCGACCGGGGCGCCCGAGCCGGCCACGGCACCCTCCGGCGGCTCCCCACCCGGTGGGAACGATTCGGCCTCCACGAACGTCCGGCCCAGAAGGGGCGGCACGCCCAGCGTCTCGAAGTAGCCCGCGGTGACGGGCACGATCGTGATGCGCATCGGGCGGTCCCCGAGCGTCAGGTCGGCGCCCTGTTGGGAGTATGTGTAGATTGCCGCGAAGCGGTCGAATACCTCAGCCCACGTCCGGTACGCGGCGGACGTCGGCCCACGGAGGTAGTTGACGTTCCCGGGGTCGTCCGGAGCCGCCTCGTAGACCCGCACGAGCCGGTCGGGCGAAGGATAGGGGAGGGGCCTCAGCACCACCGCGTCCAGAACCGTGAAGATCGCCGTGTTCGCCCCGACGCCCAGCGCGAGCGTGAGCACGACCACGAGGGTGAACGCGGGCGCCCGGGCGAGCCGGCGCAGCGCGTGTCTGATCTCCCGTCCCATCTCCGTCGCTCCCATCCGTCCACCTCCATCGCCTCCGTGGGCACGGCGAGCCCGGGCCCGCGCGCGCGCTATGCGTCGTCCAGCCGTCACGGGGTCGCCGAAGCGACGCACCAGCTCCTCCGGCTCAACCCCGGCCTCGATCCCGTCCTCGAAGTGCGCGCGTAGCTCCGACTCCACGTCGCCCCGCTCCGGAAGCTCGAGTCCCGCGTCAGCGATGACTCTCGCCACCAGCTCCTCGAGCACCTCCGGGAGTCGCCGGGCGGCGCTCATGCTCCGGGCTCCGGAACCCCACCCGGCAGCCCCAGCCGGGCGAGCCCGAGCACCAGCCGCTCCCACTGGTCGCGCTGGGACTCGAGCCAGGCGCGGCCCTCCGCGGTGAGGCCGTAGTATTTGCGCCGCCGGCCGGTCGGTGCGGTCTTCCACGCGGCCGCCACGTGCCCACGTGCCTCGAGGTTGTAGAGCAGCGGGTACACGGTGGACTGGCCCATGGCGAGGATCCCCCCGGAGTCCCGGTCGAGCGCCTCGACGAGCTCGTAGCCGTACATCTCTCTGCGCACCAGCAGAGTCAGGACCGCAAGGGGGGCTGCGCCTCGCATCCACTCCCGTTCCAGGGTCATGCCTGGGCCTCCATGAGGGGTCGATCGACGGGCGTCATAGTATGTCACACATAGTATGTGTAGCAAGTGCCTGCGGGGATTCGACGGCGTTCCGGCCTGGCGGGTTGGAACCGGGGTCGGGCCGGTTACATTCCCTCCCGATGTTCCACTTCCAACTCGAGCACCGGACCGGTCGCGCGCGCGCCGGCACCTTCACCACGCCGCACGGTGACGTGCCCTCACCCGCCTTCATGCCGGTCGGAACCGCGGGGACCGTGAAGGGCCTCATCCCGGAGGAGGTAGAGGATCTCGGCGCGCGCATGATCCTCGCCAACACCTACCACCTCTTCCTCCGGCCGGGGCACGACCTGGTCGGTCGACTCGGAGGGCTCCACGCCTTCATGCGCTGGAACGGGCCGATCCTGACGGACTCGGGTGGATATCAGGTGTTCTCACTCGCCGAGATCCGCGAGATCGACGACGAGGGTGTGATCTTCAAGAGCCACATCGACGGCTCGAGCCACGCGTTCACGCCGGAGTCGGTGATGGACGTCCAGCGCATCCTGGGCGCCGACGTCGTCATGGCCTTCGACGAATGCCCGCCCGGAGGATCGGATCGCGCGCGGGCCCAGGAGGCGAACGACCGCACCTTGCGATGGCTCGTCCGTTGCCGGGAACGCTTCCACCGAGTGGCAGGGGGCGATGGTGTCCTGCGCCAGGCCCTCTTTCCGGTGCTTCAGGGAAACGTCTTCGACGACCTTCGGCGGGCCCACGCCCGTCGAACGCTGGAGCTCGGCGATTGGCGGGGGTTCGGAATCGGTGGTCTCAGCGTCGGTGAGGACAAGCACGACATGACCCGTACACTCGAGGTCCTGGACGAAGAGCTCCCCACGGACCGCCCCCGGTACCTTATGGGCGTGGGCTACCCCGACGATCTGCTCGAGGCCATCGCGCGCGGATGCGATCTATTCGACTGCGTGGCGCCGACCCGGAACGCTCGACACGGAACCGCCTGGACGAGCGAGGAGGGTCAAGTGAACTTGAAGGCGTCCCGCTTCCGTGAGGACACGCGTCCGGTCGACCCGGGGTGCGACTGCTACGCCTGCGGCCGCTACGACCGGGCGTATGTGCGCCATCTGGTCGTGTCCGGCGAATGGCTCGCGGTTCGCCTTCTGTCCATCCACAACCTCCGGTTCCTGGTCCGACTGGCCGACGAGGCGCGTCGGAGGATCATCGACGGCACGTTCGAAGGCTGGCAGCGTGACTGGCTGGAACGATACCGAGAGGGAGCACGCACTGCGCTCCCTGCGCCTTGAGTCGAACCACACTCCCACGGAGACATCGGTGAACAACGCCGCCCTCGCGCTCCTCATGGTCCCTCGGGAAGGCGGGAATCCGGGGCTGATCCTGATGACGCAGATGCTCGTCATCTTCGCCATCTTCTACTTCCTGCTCATCCGTCCTCAGACCAGGGAGCGACGACGCCACGACCAGATGCTGTCCGACCTCAAGAAGGGCGACGAGATCGTCACCACCGGTGGCATCATCGGGACGGTGGTCCACATCGAGGAGCATCGGCTGACGGTGAAGACCGCGGAGAGCACGCGCATCACGGTGGACCGCGGCCGCGTCGCACAGGTCCTCGCCCCCAAGTCTCAGGCGACCAAGGATCAGTAGTCCGGTGTCCGTACGCGAGATCGTGCTGTTGGGGGACCCCATTCTGCGCCAGGAGACCGAGGAGGTGGAGGTCTTCGACGACGACCTCCGCGCCCTCGTGCGCGATCTGTTCGAGACGATGTACCACGCCGAGGGGATTGGCCTGGCGGCTCCACAAGTGGGGGTCGACAAGCGGGTCATGGTGGTCGATCTCCGCAGAGAGGACGAGCCGAGCGCGCACGTGGCCCTCGTCAACCCCCGCGTCATCTGGGCGAGCGACGAGACGGACCGGCAGCCGGAGGGGTGCCTGAGCATTCCGGGCATCGAGGACGTCGTCGAGCGACCGAAGATCGTTCGGGTGCAGGGGAGCGACCCGCAGGGTCGCGACGTGGTCATCGAGGCGGACGACCTCTTCTCGAGGGCGCTCCAGCACGAGATCGATCACCTGGACGGCGTGCTCTTCCTCGACCGTCTCACGCCGCTGAAGCGACGGATGGCCCTCAAGAAGTGGAAGAAACAACAGGAGGCGGCCGAGTGACGGGTGCCGAACCCGACCGGTGAGGATCCTCTTTTGGGGGACTCCCGATTTCGCGGTGCCCTCGCTGCGCGCCTTGGACGACGAGGGCTTCGAGGTGGTCGGCGTGGTGACCCAGCCGGACCGTCCCACCGGCCGGGGGCGCCGCGTCACCGCATCGTCGGTGAAGCAGGCGGCCCTGTCGATGGGCTATCCGGTGCTCACGCCCGAGCGGCCCCGGGGCGAGGAGTTCCTCGCGCACATCGGTGACCTGACGCCGGACCTCTCGGTCGTGGTCGCCTACGGACACATCCTCCGGCCCGAGGTTCTGGCCATTCCACCGATGGGATCGATCAACGTGCACGCCTCGTTGCTTCCCGAGCTGCGTGGCGCCGCCCCGATCAACTGGGCGATCGTGCGCGGACACGAGTACACCGGGGTCTCGGTCATGCGCATGGTGGAGGCCATGGACGCGGGTCCGGTCCTCCTCCAGATCCGCGAGCCGATCCTGCCGGGTGAGACCGCGTCGGAGTTGAGTGTACGGCTCTCGGAGCTGGGCGCGGAGGCACTGGTGGAGGGGTTGGCACTGCTGGCGGGCGGGCTGGCCAACGAGGTGCCCCAGGACGACGCGGCCGCGACGTTCGCGCCCAAGATCGGCCGGGACACCGCTCGGATCGATTGGGACCGATCCGCGCTCGAGCTGGAGCGACACGTCCGCGGCATGGATGCGGTACCGGGTGCCTGGTCCGAGCTGGACGGGCACAGCGTGAAGCTCTTCCGTCCGCGTGTCGAAGTCTCGGCCAGCGCGGACGGGAGCGTCGTGCCGGGCCTGGTGCTGATCGCGGATCCCAGGCTCGGGCTCGTGGTCGGCACCGGAGAAGGCGCGCTGGCCCTCGACGAGGTTCAGCCTCCCGGTCGACGCCGGATGCCCGCCACCGACTGGATCCGCGGGCGCGGGGTCGAGGCCGGTCGCCGCTTCGTTTGATGCGTGAAGGCCCTGATCGCGCCGCGGAGCCCGTCCCGAGGCTCCACGTGGTCACCGACGACCGCCTGCTCGCGTGGCCCGAGCTCCCACGGATCGCGGAGCGCATCCTCGACGCGGCGGGCGCCGCCATCGCCCTCCACCTGCGCGGCCATGGCACCGACGGCCGAAGGCTCCACGCCCTCGCCGCGCGGCTGATGCCGTCTGCCGCGCGCAACGGCTGTCCCCTCGTCCTCAACGATCGGGTGGACGTGGCCCTCGCCGTCGGCGGTCATCGCGTGCATTTGGGACCGAGGTCCCTGCCCATTGCCGTCGCTCGGCGGCTGCTCGGGCCCGCGGCCGAGATCGGCGCTTCCACGCATGACGCCCCCGCCGTGGCGCGGGCCGCGGCCGAGGGCGCACGATGGATCTTCGCGGGTACCATCTGGGCGACGCCGAGCCACCGGGAAGTGCGCGCGCAGGGGCTGGCGGGCCTCGAGGCGTCGGTCGCGGCGGCTGGAGACACTCCGGTCCTCGCGATCGGCGGGGTCACGCCCGCCCGACTCGCAGCGACACGCGCCGCGGGGGCATGGGGCGGAGCGGTGATCCGGGGCGTGTGGGATGCGGCCGATCCGGTGGCGGCCGTGAGCGAGTATCTTGAGGCGCTGGAGCGTGCGCGTTGCGCAGGGGAGGCCAGCAGGCCATGAGCGAAGTCGGGACCATCCGCGTACGCCTGAACGGCAAGGACCGGGACGTGGACCCGGGATTGAGCGTCCGGGGGCTCCTGGAGGCTCTGAACCTCCATCCGTCGCTGGTGGTGGTGGAGCTGAACCGCGAGATCCTGGAGCGCGAGCGGTACGGAGACGTGCCGGTACGTGCCGGCGACACCCTCGAGCTCGTCCATTTCGTGGGCGGGGGCTGAAGCGCGCATGAGCGATTCCATGACGATGACGGCGACCGGGTCGGATCTGGACACGCCTTTCGAGATCGGAGGGCGCACGTTCGGGTCACGGCTCATCGTGGGAACCGGGAAATACAGGTCCAACCGGGTGATGGTCGACGCGATCCGGGCCAGCGGCGCCGAGATGGTGACGGTCGCCGTGCGCAGGGTCGACCTTGACCGCACCAAGGAGGAAGGCATCCTCCATCACCTGGATCCGAGCGAGTTCTTCCTTCTCGCCAACACGGCCGGCTGCTACACGGCGGACGACGCCGCGCGCTATGCGCGGTTGGCGCGGGCCGCCGGGTTCAACGAGTGGATCAAGCTGGAGGTGATCGGGGACGAAAGCACCCTCCTGCCCGATGTGCACGCCACCCTAGAGGCCGCCCGATCGCTCGCCTCCGAGGGGTTCAAGGTGATGGCGTACACCAACGACGACCTGGTCACCGCCCTCCGTCTCGAGGACGCCGGGTGCGTGGCAGTGATGCCGTTGGCCAGCCCGATCGGCAGCGGACTCGGGGTCGTGAACCCGTACTTCATCCGCGAGATCAAGCGACGCCTTTCCGTGCCGGTCATCGTGGATGCCGGAGTCGGCACCGCCTCGGACGCCTGTGTCACCATGGAGCAGGGCGTCGACGGCGTCCTGATGAACACGGCGCTGGCCGCGGCGGACGACCCGGTGCGCATGGCCCACGCGATGCGGCACGCGATCGTCTCGGGGCGGCTCGCCTACCTTGCCGGAAGAATGCCGGCGCGGGAGATCGCGGTGCCCTCGTCGCCGCGGGAAGGAATGCTGGACTGACGCCTCGAACGGCGGTCTCGGAGGGGCGAGGTGCGGCTCTTCGCGTAGCGCAGGAGGTGGCCCGCGGACGTCGACTGGACATGGCGTTCGGCCGCGCGGCTCGCTCGCTCGAGCCGAGGGAGCGCGCCTTCTTACATGAGCTTGCCTACGGAGTGGCGCGGCTTCGTGGCCGACTCGACCATCTGGTCGATCGGTGCGTGCGCGGCGACCCGGCACGAGTCGACGCACGCGTGCGGGAGATCCTGCGCCTCGGCGCTTATCAGCTGCTCTACATGAATGGCGTACCGGATTACGCGGCGGTATCGCAGGCTGTGACCCAGGCGACCCAGGTGTCCGGTGGGCGGGCGGGGGGGCTGGTGAACGCGGTGCTCCGCGCGGTGGCCACCGAGGGTGATGCCGAGTCGCTCTTTCCCGACCGGCGCGTCGACCCCGTGGGCTTTCTGGCTTCCTGGGGATCCCATCCCCGCTGGCTCGTCGAGCGATGGCTGGCACGATGGTCGGTCGAGGAGGTAACGCGGCTCGTGGAGCTAGACAACCGGCCCCCACACATCCATCTGGTGCCGCTGGACCACTCGGTCGAGGAGGCCCTGCGCCTGCTGGCCGACGCTGGCATCGAGGGGTGGGACGCGGGCCACGGGAGCGGCTGCGTGCGCCTTGCTTCCGGCGCGGACCCGCGCCGCGCCCTCGAGGCGCTCCCGTCGCTGGTGCAGGATCCCGGGGCCCACCTGGTCACGCGCTACGCGGACCTTCCCGTCGGCACGAAGCTTGCCGACCTATGTGCGGCGCCCGGCGGCAAGGCGCTCGCCCTCTCCGGTCGAGCGGCCTATACTCTGGCGGCCGATCGATCCGAGGTGCGGATGAGGATGGTGCGGGACAATGCGCGCCGTGTGGGGCGGAGGATCGGCCTCGTCGTCGCGGACGCCAGGCACCCGCCGATCCGCGGGTTCGACGCCGTGCTGCTGGACGTACCGTGCACGGGGACGGGCACCTTTCGACGACATCCGGACGGACGTTGGCGGCTGGCACCCGACTCCCTGGAGGTGCTTCGCGAGGTGCAGCGGACCCTGATTGTGGCGGCCGCCCGGCTCGTGCCCCCTGGAGGGCTTCTGATCTACTCCACCTGCTCCCTGGAACCCGAGGAGAACGCTGGGCAGATGGCTTGGTTCCTCGAGCAGGGAGGCGGCTTCGCCGTCGAAGCCACCGGCGCGGTGTCGGCCGAGCTCGTCGACGATGGCGGGTATCTGGAGGTGCTCCCCCAGGAGGCCGGCTTCGACGGGTCCTTCGCCGCGCGCCTCAGGAGGGCCGCGTGAAGCTCGGGGGCTCGCTGAGGAGGAATCGTGATCAGGGCCGCGGCCCGACCATCTGGCGACGCAAGGGCCCCGACGGCAAGACGTACGTCGACCTCGGAATGTACGGGAGGCTGGACGACCGTCTACGTCTCGGCCTCCAGGTGGTGGGTCTGGGCATCGCGGGCTGGCTCATCGGGTACCTCGTCTCGACCCGGATCCTCTATCCCGCCCCGCCTCCTCCGGCCGATCTCGTGGAGGTGCCGGACGTCCGCGGGGAACCCATCGACCTGGTATCGGCTCGGCTGGCGGAGGTCGGGTTGGCCCTGGGAGCCGTGGATTCCCTGCGTCACCCGACCGTGCCCGCCGGCTACGTCCTGGGCCAGTCTCCCCTTCCGGGCCAGCTGGCGTCGCCGGGTTCGGAGGTATGGCTCACCCGGAGCCTCGGCCCGGAGGCGCGCGGGGTCCCGGACCTCGCCAGGGTCGACTGGGAACGGGCCCGGGTCGTCCTCGAGGCGAGCGGGTTCATCGTCGCTTCGGACACCGTCGACTCCGAGATTCCCCGTGGCCGCGTCGTGTCGACCGATCCTCCGGCGGACTCGATGGTGGTGCTCCCCGCACAGATCCGCGTCGCGGTCAGCCGCGGCCCGCCGTTGGTACCGATGCCCCTGCTCCTCGGCATGGTCGAGGCAGACGCGATCGCCGTGCTGGATTCCCTGGGCCTGGTGGTCGACGACATCGAAGAGGTCTTCCGCTTCGGGCGCGACCAGGGAGTCGTGGTCGAGCAGGATCCCGAGGCCGAGACCCAGCTCGAGCGGGGCACCGGAGTTCGCCTCTCGGTCGGTCGCCGCGGTGGTTGATCCGTCTGGCCGCGCGTCCCACACCCACGACGTTCGCAACGACCCGCCCGGAGACGAGCCATGACCCGTCCGTTTCATCCCCTGCTCGTGGGCTGCGCGCTCCTGGTCGGGGTGCCCATCGCGGTGCGCGCGCAGAGCTCGGTGGCCGGTTTCGGCGTCCGATACGCGGTGCCCTACGAGCAGTTCGCGGACACCCACGACCGGAGCTGGGGAATGACCTGGGCCTCGATCGCCGACACGAGATCCGCGTGGGTGTCGTTGTCCGGCGGCTACACTCGCTTCAAGGCGCTCGACCCGGAGACGGACCCGCGTGTCAATCAGCTCGACATGATGCTCGGGGTCGGCGTGCACGCCGGGCAACTCCGGGTGGGCGTGCGGGGTGGATACTTCTTTCTGGACCAGAATGAATGGGATCTCATGCCGGTCGCGGTCCTACGCGTAGGGCCGTTGCTGGTCACCGGTGAAGCCAAGGTGCTGGGCGACGTGCGCTGGTACGGCGGCTCGATCATGTGGCCCTCGCGATGATGCTACGACCCGTCGCGATGCACTCGCGAACGGCCCAGCCGGCGTCTTCCTTTGGCCCGGGATCCGCTAGATTTGGCGCGGGGATCCGGCCTTTGGTCACGGAACAAAGCCCCCGGCCCGCCGTAGCATTCGGCGCGGGGAAGACACCCAGATAGGAGCCGTGGAGCACAACAGGATGAAGCGCAGCCTCTTCAGGTCTCCGTACCTCTGGGCGATCGCGGGAGTCGTCGCTCTGGTGATCGTCGCCTGGGTCGGGCGCGAGAGCTACCAGCCGGTGATCACGGGGGCGCGCGCACCGGACTACGTCGCGACCTCCCTGGATACCGGGGAGTCAGTGGCGATCTCGGACTACGACGGTCGCGTCATTCTGGTGAACGTGTGGGCAACCTGGTGCGCACCCTGTCTGCAGGAGATGCCATCGATGCAGCGGCTGTACGAGTCGCTCCGGGGCACCGACTTCGAGATCCTGGCGATCAGCATCGACGCCCGCGCGGGTCAGACCGACGAGTTCGGCCGCCCGGGGGGTGATCTGCGCGCCTTCGCCGACCGGCTGGGCCTGACGTTCCCCATCCTCCACGACCCCGGGGGTGGTGTTCAGAGAGCGTATCAGACGACCGGGGTGCCGGAGACGTTCCTGATCGGCCGGGACGGCATCATCTACAAGAAGGTGGCCGGCGGAACCGAGTGGGACCTCGCGGTCAATCAGGATCTGGTCCGTCGGCTCCTCGCCGAGTAGCGCCCCGTGGCGCTCTCCACCCGTGTCCTGTTCCACAACTGGAGGCTGAAGCTGACAGCGCTCGGCCTCGCGGTTCTCCTGTGGGCGATCGCGCAGACCGACCGCAACACCGAGACGGTCCCTGCGGTGCCCGTAGTGGTCGAGGTCAGCGACACGCTCTGGACGGCGTCTGGCCCACCGGATCCCGGGTTCGTCGAGCTACGCCTCAGCGGACCCGCCCGGGAGATCATCCGACTCGCGCGCGAAGGGACCACGGTCCGTGTCCCGGTCGGTGAGGTCGGAACCCCCGATACCGTCGTGACGCTGCGCCGGGACTGGGTGGTGCTCGCTGAAGGCAGCGGTCTGACCGTGGAGTCGATGAGCCCGTCCGCCGTTCAGGTGACCCTGGAGCAGGCGGACACCCGGGTGGTCCCGATCTCCGTGACCACACAGGGCCAGCTCCCCGATCGTCTCGCGCTCGCCAGCCCCATCGGCCTGAACCCCACCGTGGTCCGGATCCGGGGCCCGGCCAGTCGCGTGGAGGGCATCGACTCCGTGCCGCTGCGACCTCTAGATCTGTCCACCGTGGGCGCATCGGGTGTGTTCGAGCTACCGGTGGATACGATGGCGACCCGCGGCTTGCGCGTGCTTCCCGCGATCGCCACGGTCGGCATCCGGGTCGAGGAGGAGGTGGAGCGCGTTCTGACCGGCGTCCCGGTCGTCGCCTCGATGGAGGTCGACGAAGCCGAGATGGAGGTGTCTCCCGCCACCGTGGACGTGACGCTTCGCGGGGCACGCACACTCGTAGGGGCCGTCGACGCCGCCGATCTCAGGGCCTGGGTAGCTCCCGAGCTGCTGCGCGGAATGGTCCCTGGGGAAGAGCGCCGCGTTCCGGTCCGGGTGGACGGCGTGCCGGGGCTGGTGTCGTCCGCCATACCCGAGGAGCTGGTGACCGTGCGGAGGGCGGCGGAGACCGAGGCCGACGGGTCCGCCGAAAAGGGCGGCCCGTGAGCACGCCACCCCGGCCCCTCGTCCTCGGCATCGAGACCTCCTGCGACGAAACGTCGGTGGCCGTTCTCGATGGGCATGATCGGATTCTGGGGCATGTCGTCCTGTCGCAGGACGTCCACGAGGTCTTCGGCGGCGTGGTACCCGAGCTGGCGGCGCGCGCCCACCTCCAGAAGATCGACTCGGTGGTGGAGCGCGCCCTCGCGGAGGCGGGCGTCGGACTCGACCAGATCGACGTTTTCGGGGTGACCCAGGGACCTGGGCTCATCGGGGCCCTGCTCGTGGGGGTGTGTTGGACGAAGGCGGCCGCCTTCGCCCTGGGGAGGCCGGTGGTCGGGGTCCATCACATGGAGGCGCACCTCTTCGGTCCTTCGCTCGAGGATCCCGGGGCCGAGCCACCGTTCGTGGCACTTCTGGTGTCGGGAGGACACACGCTTCTGCTGCACGCGGAGGCGTGGGGCCACTATACCCTGCTCGGCGAAACCCGGGACGACGCGGCGGGTGAAGCCTTCGACAAGGTCGCCAAGCTCCTGGGTCTACCCTATCCGGGTGGGCCGCATGTGGAACGTGATGCGCGCTCGGGGCTGCCGGGGCGCCACCGACTTCCGCGCCCGATGCTGCGCTCCAATCAGCGGCCGGGGCACAAGGACTACTACGACTTCTCCTTCAGCGGTCTGAAGACGGCCGTCGCGGAGCTGGTCCGTCGGCTCGAGGACGAAGGAAGGCTCGAGGAGGAGCGGTCGAGCGTCTCGTGGGCGTTCCAGGAGGCCGCCGTGGACGTGCTCGCGTCCAAGACGATGAGGGCGGTCGAGGCCACGGGATGCTCGCGTGTGCTGCTCGGAGGCGGGGTATCGGCGAACGGCCGTCTGCGGGCCGAGCTGCATGCGCGGCTTGGCGCCACCGGGCGGCTGTTCCACGCGACGCCTCGCCTGTCCCTCGACAACGGGGCGATGGTGGCGCGAGCGGCGCGTTTCCGCTACGACCTGGGTCGTGTCGCCCCGCCGGACGTCACTGCGGCCGCGGATCTGCGTTTCCCCGGTCTGACGCGGCGGTCTGCGTGAGCACCCGCTACCCTTCCATGGACTCCGCCCCGGTCACCGCGCCGGACGGGAGATAGGATCCGATGTTTCCGGTCCTCTTCAGGCTCCCCGAATCGCTCCCCATCCTCGGGGGAGCCGAGATCACCACCTTCGGGGTCTGCATGCTCCTGGCGTTCCTCACCGCCGGGTACGTGACCCGGGCCGAGCTCGAGCGCACCGGGCACGATCCCAACAAGGCCTGGGATTTCGTCTTCATGGCCGTGATCGGTGGGATCGTCGGTGCGCGCCTGTACTACATCGGGCTCAACTGGCAACGCCTCGTCGAGGATCCCGTCCCGCTGGTGTTCGCCCGCGGTGGGCTGGTCTGGTATGGCGGCTTCATCCTGGCCACCGCCCTGGTCATCTGGGAGATCCGGCGCAGTAAGCTGCCGTTGGGCAAGATGGCCGATGTGGTGGCACCCGGCCTGGCGATCGCCTACGCAGTCGGTCGCATCGGATGCTTCCTGGTCGGGGACGATTGGGGCCGTCCGACCGATTCGTGGGTCGGGATCGCCTTCCCCAACGGCAGGCCGCCGACGCGGGTCGATATCATCGAGCGCGACTTCGGGATCGCCGTCGATCCGGCACTGGTGGAGAAGTACGGGCAGATTGTCCCCGTGCACCCGACCCAGCTCTACGAGGTCGGGATGTCGACGCTCATCTTCTTCTTGCTCTGGCGGATCCGCGATCATCGACACCACCCAGGGTGGCTCTTCATGGTGTGGCTGGCGATGGCGGGAATGGAGCGCTTCCTGGTCGAGTTCCTTCGCGCCAAGGACGACCGCTTCATCGGGATGCTGACATTGGCGCAGTGCATCAGCCTCTCGATCGTGGCGGTGGGGGTCGTTGGGTCGCTCAGGCTTCGGCCTCCACCGCAAAAGGCCCGGAAGCGGGCATGATCGTCCTGCACGCGTCCGACCTTCAGGTGGGCAGGCCGTACCGGCCAGACCGGATGGAGGCGCTCCTTGCGCTCGCGCATGAGCTGCGGCCCGATCTGGTGGTGATCGCCGGCGATCTGACGCAACGCGCAAAGCGCCGCGAATACCAGGTGGTCCGAACGCTGCTGGACCGGCTCTCGGACTGGCCTTTGGTCGTGACCCCGGGGAACCATGACGTACCGCTCTACCGAGTGTGGGAACGGCTTTTCAACCCCTATGGCAACTGGCGCCGGTACGTCTCCGAGGCCCTGGACTCGAGGCTCTCGATCGAGGGAGCTGTCGTGGTCGCTCTCAACTCCTCGGCTCCGCGCCGCGCCATCGTCGGGGGACGTCTGCGTCCCCGACAAGTGGCGTTCGCGAAGGAGGCATTCTCCTCGGCGGCGCCGGGGGCGGCACGCCTCCTGGTCGTGCACCATCACTTCGTCGCCACACCCGATGGGGAGGGTGGCAGGCCCCTGCCGCATGCACGCGGCCTGCTGGCGACCTTCGAGGCGATGGGTGTGGACGCGATCCTGGGCGGACACGTCCATCAGACGCACGTCATCACCTCGAGGGCCCTGGTCGCCGGCCACGGACCGGGAATTCCCCTGGTAGCCTGCGGAACCAGCACTTCGTCGAGAGGGCGGGGTGAAGAGCGGAGCGCGAACTCGCTCAACGTAATCGACATCGGCTCCGAGTGGATCGAGGTCACGCCCCACCGCTTCGTCGAGACGAGCCGGCGCTTCGAGCCGCGCGGCGCCGCGCTCCGGATGCCTCGACGATCGGGCTCCGGACTCAGGGGTGCGGGGTCGCCCGGGCGATGAGCGGCAGATGGATCCCGGTGCCCCCGGGCAGACGCGAGAACGCGGCCGCCGTGGCCGCTGCGGTGGCCCTCGCGGGCGCCGTCGGGGCGGTGACCTTTTGGCTCGTGCGCACGCTTCTGGCACGAGAGTCGCTGGATGAACCCGCGGGGCGCCGGGAGGAGCTCTCCGAGCAATCCGTCGGGAGCAAGTGAGCGGCTGGACCATGCATCCCCGGCACCAGGCTCGAGCGCTCCTCCTCCACCTCGTCTTCCTTCTCGCACTCTCGGGAACGGGTGCGGCGCCGGCGGCGGCGCAGCTCATCGGTCGCCTCGAGGTGAAAGAGGTCCGCTTCGAGGGGAATCGCGCCTTCCCATCCGATTCGTTGGCCAGGGCCATCGTGACCCGCGCCACCGAGTGTCGCTCCACGATTCTGCAGCCGTTCTGTTGGTTCGGAGCGGAGTTCGCGACCCGGCAGGAGTTTCTCACGCGCAGAGAGCT
>QJYK01000220.1 GCA_003248075.1 Gemmatimonadota bacterium
CATCTCCTGTTGTGGCGCATGAACGAGGCGAAGGGGCGGATGAGGATAAACCGGGAGAGAATGAGAGCCGTATCCCAACGACTGCTCGAACAGGTTGAAGCCGTCCAGTCGCGATGGTAGGGACACGTCGGACCGCGCACTGTGTCGGCCACTGCGCTGCTCGCCCTTCGCAGGCGGTGACGCCACCTTCGTTTGGGGTCCATCCACTCGTTGCCAACTATTGAGGCGTGGCGATGAAAGTCGTGATCTTCGGGGCGTCCGGTGGCACGGGGCAAGAACTCGTCAAGCAGGCGATCGCGGCCGGACATGATGTCTCGGCGTTCATTCGACGTGAGCCCGTTGGTGGCATGGACTTCCTGGGCGCACGCGTTGTTCGGGGAGACGTCGCTGATCGCACCTCCATAGCCGGGGTCCTCCGGGGCGATGTGGCGGTCCTCTCCGCATTGGGTGCCCCCACACCCTTTCGGCCGTACCCTCCTTTCCTCGAGGGCATACGCAACATCCTAGATTGCCTGGAGGAGGGCGGTGGGCGCCGCCTGGTCTACCTCTCCTTCGTCGGTGTACCGGAGAGCAGAGATCAGTTCGGGTTCATCGGAAAGCATCTCATCGCTCCTCGAGTTCTACGGCATGCCACGGAGGGTCACCGACAAAACGAAGAGGCGATCAGGTCCTCCCCGTTGGACTGGACGATTGTGCGCGCGGCGAAGCTCACAGATGGAGCCAGGACCTCAACGTACCGGGTCGGGGAGCGCCTTGTGCCTCGCGGGATCGTGCCCAGGATCTCTCGGGCGGACGTCGCTGACCTGATGTTGCACCAGTTGACCCACTCGGATCACGTGCGCCGCTGCGTCACCGTCATGCAGTAGTGATGGCTCTCCCCGGATGGGTTTGACGAGGTCCGGGACCGTTCGACGTGAGCGTAGCTCTTGACAGTACGTGTTACAACACATATTGTACGCCATGGATACAAGACTGGGAGTTGAGATCCTGCAGGGAGGCCCTCCCAGGGTTTTTTTCCACCACTAAATGTTATCACACTGAGTGTGACGACAATCACAGGGAGAACCCCATGAGCATGATCACCACCGCCCCCAAGGCGGTTTCCGCTTGGACGATCGATTCTGCGCACACCCAGGTCGGGTTCGAGGTCACGCACATGATGTTCGCGAAGGTTCGGGGCCGCTTCACGGACGTGGAGGGCACGATCGTGATCGCTGCGCAGGATGAGGAGTCGACGGCCTCGGTCGTCATCCGTGCGGCCAGCATCGACACCGGGCAACCGCAGCGTGACGAGCATCTTCGCTCTGCAGACTTCTTCGACGTAGAGCAGTTCCCCCGGTTGACCTTCGAGGCGGGGAGCCTGCGGCGTGACGGTGGGCGCCTGGTTCTCGATGGCGACCTGTCGATCCGTGACGTCGTTCGACAGGTGGAGCTCGAGGTCGAGGAGTCGGGGAGAGGGACTGACCCGCGGGGCAACGAACGGGTGGGCTTCACCGCGACCGCGACGATCGACCGTCGCGACTACGGTCTCACCTGGAACCAGGCGCTCGAGACGGGCGGCATCCTGGTCGGAAACGAAGTCCGGATCCTCATCGAGGTCCAGGCCACCAGGGCGGGCTCCTGACATGTCCACGGACATCACACCCCGCGGGGCGGCCATGACCGAACCCAGCGGCTCGAAACGACTTCCGGCCGGCACGCGACTCGGCACCGTGCGGCTCCGGATCTCAGATCTGGACCGCTCCGAGCGGTTCTACACCGACGTTCTAGGACTCCGCGTCGCGCACCGAGGCGCAAAGACGCTGCTCCTGACCGCCGGTGAGGGAAAGGAGGCGTTGATCGAGTTGACCGAGCGACCGGCGGTTCGAGCTTTGGCTCCGCATTCGCGGCTGGGACTGTTCCACTATGCGCTTCTTGTGCCCGACCGGCGCTCGTTGGCTGACTTCGTCCTACACGCCGAACGCCAAGGCCTTCGCCTGGGAATGTCCGATCACCTGACTCGCCGATTCCTGGACCGGAGGACGCACGCCTCCTGTCGTGGACGTTGGTGCTACCTGAGGAAGCCGACGTCAGTAGGGTCGCTGCGTCATTCCAGGTTGGCACGGTGAGCGCCCCTGGAGTCGGCCTGTTGGGCGGCCGGCTCTTGTCCGACCCGTGGGGGACACGGGTCGAAGTCCTCGCGGAGGCGACGGCTGCTACCGCTGTCCGCGAGGCGTAACCCAAGTCGTAGCGAACCGGAGATTACGATGAAAACCCATACCACCATGATGCTGGCGATTCTGACGCTCGCCGCCTGTGCCCCGGACTCCAACCCCGAACTCGAGGCCTTTCGCGCTGCGGCGGCCCTCGGGGAGCAGCATCTGGCGACGTTCGACGACCTCGACTTCAACGTTTTCACGAACCAGAAGTGGGACGAGCTGTCCCGCAGCCATGCCGAGGACATTCGCGTACACTGGCCGGACGGCCGCGTGACCGAGGGTCGCGAAGTCCACATCGGTGATCTCGAGGCGATGTTCGTGTTCGCTCCGGACACGCGCGTCGTGGAGCACCCGATCCGGATCGCCTCGGGTCCCTGGACCGCCGTCATGGGATACATGGAGGGGACCTTCTCGCAACCCATGCCCCTCCCCGACGGGACTTCGATCCCAGCGACACAACAGAGCTTCCGCCTCTCGATGGCAACCATCGGTCACTGGACCGATGACGTCATGGACGAGGAATGGCTGTTCTGGGACAACCAGGCGTTCATGAACCAGATCGGCCTGGGAGGAGGAGGCTGAGGCCCATTCCACGCCCGTTGGCCGGTCCGACACCGCTTGCCGCCCGGATGCTCGAGTAGGATGTTGGCGCGATGGTCCGACCTTATCGAGCGCCCGAACTTGGGGCGGATCGCTTTCGTGGGCGCATTCGTTCGCGATCGCGCCGTCGGATCGGGGGTTCGCACACGGCGTGTCCCGGGGGAGCGGCGGCTGACGAAGTAGATGAGGGCAGTCGCGGCGGGAGTGGAAACAGGGGTGCGGACGAGGCCCGAGGCCATGTGGCCGGTTCGCTTGAACCCCAGCTGACAACGCACGACCATGTGGTCGGGAGGACTCTACGGTGCACTATCCTCGGGTCGGAGTCGGCGTCGTGATTCGGCGTGGAGATGATGTGCTGTTGGTACGTCGACGGGCGGTCCACGGCGCCGGTACGTGGTCAACTCCCGGGGGTCATTTGGACTACGGGGAGTCCCCGGAGGAATGCGCAAGGCGTGAAGCGTATGAAGAAGTCGGCGTTACCGTCGGGGAGGTTCGGTTTCGAGCCGTCACGAATGACATCATGGATGCGGAAGAGCGGCACTACATCACGTTGTGGATGGAAGGGGAGCACCTGAGCGGCGACCCGACTCCTGTGGCGGCCTATGAGCTGTCAGAGGTCCAGTGGTTCAGATGGGATGAGCTCCCTGAGCCGCTGTTTCACCCCTTCGCCAACCTTCTTGCGGGAAACTCCTATCCGAGGGACATAGGCTTATTCGCCGGCACAGGATGAGGAGGCGATTGCATGAGTCAGAGGCCGTTACCGATCGCCAGGCTGGTCCTCGAAGCAATCGCGATCTTTCTTGGTGTCACAGCCGGATTCTTGGCCGAGAACTACCGCGAGTACAGGAACGATCGGGAACGCGAGCAGGAGGCTCTGGAGCAGATCATCCGCGACTTGGAGCTGGACGCCGAGGACATTTCACCGATCGTCGAGCGAAGTCGGGGTGTCGCGACGGCGATGATCTGGCTACACAACAACCTGCGACGCAGTGACGTGCCTATCGATTCAGTCGTGTCGATCATCAACTCGATTCCCGCTGTGCACTCATACGAAGCGGCAAACGCAGCCTATGCTGGCTTGAAGGCCGCCGGAAACCTGAACCTGATCCGCGACCCCGGTCTGCTGAGTGAACTCTTCTACTACTTCGAGGATCGACAGGCCGCCATGGAAGCCCTGAACCAGTGGATCCTCGATGAGGACGTCCGGTTCTGGGATCGCGTCGGACCGTACATCGTCTTCGATACGGCTTCATCCGTCATCGAGCGGCCGTCGGTGCTCCGACTGGACCTGAGGGGGATGCGGGCAGACCGGGCCATGGATCCGGAATTCGTGTGGAACGGGGGAGTCAACGAGAGTCAGTCAGAGGACGGTCAGGTGATCCTCGACCTGAATGCTCGCCTCGTGGGGCTCGTGACCCAGGCACTGAACCGGCGTTGACAGGCCTGAAATCTCGGCCTCCGCCTGTTCGGGGCAATACCGTGTGGGCAGTCGCGACGGGCGACCTCGAAGAGGAGTATATGGCTCGGTACTTCGTGCGATGGAGTCCGAGCGTGCAGACACCTAGTGCATCGCCCGCGGCCCGAACCATCGCACCAGAGCCTCTCTCGGTTCGTCGGATGCTTCGATGCTGACCCACGCGACATAGCCATCCGGGCGGATCAGCACTGCCCCGGGTGGAGCGATCTCGCCGATCACGGGGAGCTCCCATTCTCCGGCGTAGGTCGCGTCGACGTACTGCACGCGATCGGACCACGGAGCGATGTTCATCGTCATGGGCGCCCCGAAGTTCAGCAGCACCGGAAGAGCCGCGTGAAGAAGGCTGAAGATCCGTAGCGGACCCCTTGGAGTGACGATGTCGAGGTCCGGTATGCGGCGTCCGAGTAGCGGGTGTCCCGGGCCCAGGTCGTAGTGAACGTCCAGGCCGGACATCATTCCTGCGAGGTACTTGCGCGGCTCCTCCATCTCGAGGAGGTCGCTCACGATGTCACGCGCAGCCGACGTGCGGTCGTCCTCGCGGTGCAGCGCCACCTGCGCCATCGTCGCCTTGAGCACGCGCGCCCCAACCGGGTGACGCTCGGCGTGGTACGTGTCGAGCAGCGTCTCCGGTGAGGTGCCCTTGACTACCTGGGCCAGCTTCCATCCGAGGTTCACGGCATCTTGCACACCGGTGCTCAGCCCCATTCCGCCGATCGGTGAGTGCACATGGGCGGCGTCGCCGGCGAGCATGATTCGTCCACTGCGATACTTCTCGGCCTGCCGCGTCATGTCCGTGAACCGTGAGATCCACGTCGGGCTGTGCGCGCCATAGTCGGTGCCGCAGGCGGCGATGAGCAGGTCCTTGAGGTCCTGCAGGGTTGGCTCGGCGGTATTGTTCGCATTCGGCTCGGTGACCATGACGCCGATCGGGCCGACCTCCGTGTAGATGATCTCCCCCCCTCTGATCTCGAACTCCGCTCGCCCAAAGGCATGAGTGCCAGCGGCCGAACGATGGACCCCGTACGGGGGGGTATCCGTCATCTCGACTTCTGCGAGGATGTTGCTGGTGGTCGGATCCCAGCCCGGGAACGCGATTCCTGCAGTCCTGCGGATGAAGCTGCGGCCGCCGTCGCACCCGACGAGGTATCGCGCGCGAAGAACCTGCCCGTCCGCGAGCGTCACGTCGACGCCTGAATCGTGCTGCACGAAGCCCGTGACTTCGCGACCGTAGAGCGTGTGCACACCCAGCTCGGTGACCCACTCGGCCAGAATGCGCTCGATGTGTTTCTGCCTCAGCGCGAGCCCATAGTTGTGACGCGTCGGAAAGTCACTGATGTCCAAGCGGGTGGTCGCGAAGCCCGCGACCTGCGCCGTCTGGCCCTCGGAGAGAAAGCGTTCGGCAATGCCACGTTGATCGAGCACTTCGATGGTACGCGCGGAGATCCCGAGAGCACGGGCGCCGGACAGTTCCTGGTTGGGCCGGCGTTCGACGACAGCGACGTGCACTCCCGCAAGCGCCAGCTCGCCTGCGAGCATGAGCCCCGCGGGTCCAGCGCCTGCCACGACGACCGAGTGGTCGATCATGCTCCCTCCAGTCACGCGTGAGGCGCGAAGTATCGCTGCGCGCGCGCGCCTTGCCGCAAGGCTCCGTGTGGTCGATATGTTCATGGTGGGTGGACACCCGCGACACCCTCGCGCTAGCATTCCACGTATGACTCGTCCGCTCCTGCCCTGGGTCGCGCTCGCGGTCCTCCAGCTCACCGCCCCGGCAACGGCCGCCGCCGTGCTGCCTCCCGGCGGCGAGACGACGAGCGTGGCGCCAAGGCCCGAGATGCCTTGGAGGGGTGCGCTGGAGCGTGTGCGCGCCGGGTCGGACGTCGTCCAGGTCGCTCACGTCACTCCCTTCGTGGCGGCGAGGTCCCCGTGGACCCCTCGGGCGCTCGCGCACGACGCGCAACCGACCCCTACGCCCAGCCAGCCGCGTCCCGCCTCCATCCCCCACGTCCTTCCGGACGCCCGGGCTCCGCCCGCCTAGACCCAGCCCAACCCGACAGCTGAGCGCCGCCAGCGCCGCCCGACTTCCCGGGCGGGGCGCGTGTGCTCGTCAAACGGTCACGCCAGGACTAGGACGATTACGCCATGAAGACGATTCGATCACGCATACTGCTGATCTCGCTGCTGATACTCGGCAGCGCTCTGTCTCTCCTCCCGCGCGCGGTTACCGAGCGCACGTTCGACTCCGCCACCGGCCAGATGGTCGAGACAAGGGCGCGCAGGATTCCCATCGAGCTCGGCCTCGATCTGCGCGGCGGCACCCACCTCGCTCTGGAGGTCGATCCCACGAAGGCTCGGGTCGAGGACTGCGACGACGCGATCGACGGCGCGGCGCGAGTGATCAGAAACCGGATAGGCGAGTTCGGCACGACCAACCCGGTCGTTCAGGCGGCGGGTGAGTGCCGGCTGCTCGTCGAGCTGCCCGGAGAACGCGATCCGATGCGCGCCCGCGCGATCATCGCCCGAACGGCGTTCCTCGAGTTCCGGCTGCTCGACGCGCAGGATCGCTCCGAGAGTCTCGCGCCTGCCGTCGAAGAGGCCGCGGGTGAGACGAACGCGCTGGTGCGGGGCGCGCTCCCCGGCGAGTACCTGGTGCCGGAACGGGTTTTCGCGTCGGTCGAGGCCGGCCTCGCATCGGAGGACGCTCGCCGCCTGCTGCCGTCCAGCCTCGAGGTGCGGTGGGGCACGGGCGCAAAGGACGTTCGCGGGGACGCCTGGCGTCCTCTCTATGTGGTGCGCTCACGACCGGTGGTGACCGGCGAGGATCTCGTCGGTGCGACGGCCACCCACGACCCTCTCACGACGCAACCGCAGGTGCAGTTCCAGCTGACCCGCGCGGGTGGCAACGCCTTCGGCGACGCGACCGCACGCAATGTGGGGGCGTACCTCGCGATCCTGCTCGACGGGCGTGTGCAGGGCGCGCCTGCGGAGATCCGCGAGCGGATCGGGTCGACAGGGCGCATCGAGCTCCCCGGCCGGACGATGCAGGAAGCCGGCGATCTCGCGCTCGTCCTGCGTGCCGGCGCGCTTCCCGCCCCGCTCCGCGTCGTCGAGGAGCGGACGGTGGGTCCGTCGCTGGGCGCCGACTCGATCGAAGCCGGTGTGCGCACGTCGCTCCTCGCAATGGCTCTCGTCGCGCTGGTGATGATCCTCTACTACCGCTTCCTGGGGGTGCTGGCTGTCGGGGCGCTCGCACTCTACCTGCTCTTCTCGCTGGGCGGGCTCGCCCTATTGGGCTACACCCTGACCCTCCCGGGCATCGCCGGCTTCGCGCTTGCGATCGGGATGGCCGTGGACGCGAATGTGCTCATCTTCGAGCGCGTCCGAGAGGAGCTCGCGCGAGCGCGCTCCGTGCGCCTCGCGGTCGACCGGGGGTTCCGCAATGCGATGAGCGCCATCGTCGACTCGAACGTGACCACAGCTCTGACTGCGCTCATCCTCTATCGAATGGGTACCGATTCCGTGAAGGGGTTCGCGGTCACACTGCTCATCGGGCTGGGGGCGTCGATGTTGGCCGCGATCTTCGTGACCCGCACGTTCTTCCTGATCTGGCTCGGTCGGACGGGCGCAGCCGCCGGGCCGAGGTTTTGGACGATCCGCCCGCTCACGGATGCCCGTCTCGACTTCATGCGCGCGCGCCGATGGGTGCTCGCCATGTCGGGCAGCTTCATCGTCGCTGGGCTCCTGATGCTCGCCGCCCGGGGAATGAGCTACGGGATCGACTTCACGGGCGGCACCCTCTTTCAGGTGCACACCGAAGGTGTGGTGTCGGACGACGACGTGCGGGGCGCGTTCGCAGCCAGCGGCATGGATGCGACCGGAGTCCAGAGCTACGGCTCCGATCAGGACTTCCTGATCCGCACGCGCCCGGAGGGCACCTCCGCCGAAGGCGAAGGAGCCCGCACGGTGCAGGAGCGGGCCCGCGGCGCTCTTGACGACTTGTTGGGCTCGGACAAGTACGAGGTCTTGCGCGCGGAGGAGGTCGGGCCGCAGGTGGGGCACGAGCTCCAGCAGAAAGCCGGAGCCGCGATCGGAGTCAGCTTCGCTGCGACGCTCGCGTACCTCGCCTTGCGCTTCGACAGGCGCCTGGGAGTTGCCGCCGTCGTGACCACCGCGCACGACATCCTCGCCACCCTCGCGTTCATGCGTCTCTTCGATATCGAGGTGAGCCTGATCACCGTGGCGGGGGTCCTCACGGTGATCGGCTACTCATTGAACGACACGATCGTGATCTTCGACCGCGTGCGAGAGAACCGGCAGGGGACGCGGGGCGTGCATCTTCGGGAGCTCCTGAATCGCTCGATCGGAGAGACGCTACCCCGGACGCTGCTCACGGCAGGCACGACCCTGCTCGCGGCTCTGCTCCTGGCGGGCTTCGGCGGCGCGACCATCCGACCGTTCGCGCTCGTCATGAGCTTTGGCATCACCGTCGGCACCTTGTCTTCGATCTTCGTGGCGTCTCCCGTCCTGCTGTGGCTGAGCCGGAGGAGGGCGATCGACGGCGGAGCCGCGCGCTCGTAGTCTATGTGATGTCGGACGACACCAGGTCGCCCGGGTCGGGTGGCCGAAGTCCTGGAGCAACGGTGGGCTCGTTCGAGTATGTGATGGTCCTGGTCTCCATCGTGATCGGACTCGCGATCACGCATGTGCTCAACGCTCTGGCTGCCGCAATCCATCGGGTCCGTGGGCACGGAGAGCCCATTCGTCTGGACGCGGTCTACCTCCTGTGGGTCGCCTACGTCCTGACATGGCTCGTCTCGTTCTGGTGGTTCGAGTTCAAGTTCCAGGAAGTCAAGACAGAGTGGTCGTACGGCCTGTATCTGTTCATCATCACGTACGCGGTCGGTCTCTTCATGCTGGCCACGATTCTGGTCCCCAAGGGCCTCAGCGGGGTGTCCGACTCGTACGCGTATTTCATGGCGGGTCGAAAGTGGTATTTCGGGACCTTCCTGGCTCTTCAAGCCCTGGATGTCGCGGATTCTTTCCTCAAGGGAGCGGATTGGGGCGCGCGCCCTGCTTACTTCCTTGTGGTCGGAGTGTACGCCTCGGCTGCCATCGCCGGGATAGCCTCCGAGCGCCGATCCGTACAATTGCTGGCGGCTGGGGGCGCCGGGGCGGTATACCTCGTCTTCACGTTCCTGGACACCGGAGTATTGGGGGACTGGTAGGGACGGGAGGTACGATGGCGGACGCGCGGCAACGGGTGAGGCGGTCGGACGATCGACGGGCGTCAACGCGGATCGCGCTCAGCACCACGGCGGCTCTGCTGGCGGCGGCATGTGACATCGTCGAACCGGGGTCACCGCGGGTACTCTCGGTCGTGCCGTCCTCGGGCCACCCTCTGGTGATCTGCCTCGACATCACCCTGGACCGCGCGAGTCCCGTGTCCGTGCGATACGAAGCCGGCGGTCTTCCGCTGGTCGTGGATTCGCCGATACCCTCGGCCGATCACCGCGTATGCCTGACCCGGCTACGGGCGAACACATCCGTCGGCGTCGAGGTCACGGCTTCAGGCGCGACGGCGTCCATGACCGCTGGTTCGGGGCCTCTGCCCCCCGACCTCGACGCCGTGAAGGTGGAAGGTGGGAGCGACCGCGAGGGAGAGCTCGTGATGTTCGAGGTGAACGGCACGGACGGATTTCGGGGTGCGGTCGCCCTGGACCACGAGGCGCAGGTCGTGTGGTTCCACAGGACCGAAGGAGCCCTGACCGGAATGACGCTACGCTCGAATGGCCACTACGTGTTGGTGGACCTGGCACGGGGTCTCGTCGAGGTGAGTCCGGAGGGCGAAGAGCTCTCGGTGCTCCCGTCACCCGAAGGTCGTCAGATCCACCACGACGTCGTGGAGGATCCCTCCGGAGCACTCCTCTTCCTGGTCACCGACCCCCGCGAGTGGGGCGACTCGCGGAACATCGTCGGCGATGCGATCGGGCGATGGGTTCCCGGGTCCAGCTCGAGCATCCTGTGGTCGGCCTTCGACCATTTGAACCCCGACCTCGACTGGAGCACGCGATCGGTCGACGACGACTGGCTTCACGCCAACTCGCTCTCGCTGGGCCCCGAGGGAAACATGGTCGTGAGCTTCAACCACCTGAACCAGATCATCTCTCTGGACGCGGAGGCCAAGGCGATCGCTTGGCGTCTTGGTGGACCCAATGCCACGATCCAGGTCGATCCGGAGGGACTGTTCTCGGGTCAGCACACGGCGGCGGAGCTGCCCGGCGGTCTGGTCCTGATGTTCGACAACGGGTTCGAACGAGTGGAGCCCTTCTCGCGCGCACTGGAGCTCCGCATCGTGGGCGGCGGCGCTGATGTGGTTGCCGATCTCCGGCCCAATCCCGTGAACTGGTCACGGGCGGTCAGTTCGGCATTTCGGACCGAGGACGGCAGTACTTTCGTCACCTATGGCCTTCCAAGCGGTCTGGCCGGCTCCACCGGACCCATCGAGACCTTCGTGCTCGAGCCTTCGGGAAACCAGCGTGGGCACTACCGTTTCGTGACCGGTGCGCGTTCAGTCTATCGGGGAACACCTCTCGTTTCTGTGGGAGGCGAACGGGTTGCGCCCGAGCCTCGCTAGCGCGGCTCGGGAGGAGGCTGCGTGGGCGATCTGAAGTGCCTGAGGCCCGAGGTGGACGAGCGGACGCGCGTGCTCGTTCTGGGAACGCTGCCGGGAGCGAGGTCTCTGGAGCTGCAGCAGTACTATGCGCACGGGCGGAATCGCTTCTGGCGTCTCATGGAGAAGATCGTTGGCGTACCGGCTGCAGTGCCCTACGCGGAACGCGTGGCACGGTTGATGGAGGGCGGCGTTGGTCTGTGGGATACGCTCGAGGCGTGTGCCCGGGACGGTAGCCTCGACTCGAAGATCACCAACGCGAAGGCGAATGACCTGGCGGCTCTCCTCGGGGATCACCCCTCGGTTGCGGCGATTGCTCTGAATGGAGCCAAAGCTGCCGCGGTCTACGATCGGCAAATCTCGGGGACACTCTCCGGCGTCGTGTCGGAAGACCTTTGTGTGATGAGGCTCCCGTCCACGAGTCCGGCGAATGCCCGAGCAGGGTTTGAAACGCTCTTGGCCGAGTGGCAGCAAATAAGACCGTGGTTGAGCGGCGCTGAGCGCTGAGCTCCGTGCAACGCACGGTTGCCGACCGCGCTCGCTTGCGCTCACTTCGCGGGGGCTCGGCGCCTGTGCCGACGACGCGTTGGAGGCAGCGATGACCACACCCGGGTCGACGATCAGTGCGACGCCACGCGTGATCGGGGAATTCGTGCTCATCGTGGCCGGTGTGCTCGTGGCGCTGTACGCCCAGGAGCTGGTCGATCGGAGAGGCCAGCGAACATTGGCTGAGGAGTATCGTGCACGACTGGCTGCGGACCTCGAGTCCGACATTCGAGGCATGGAGACCACGGTACGGTTCTTGGCGAGTGTCGAAGAGGCTGGTCGCCGAACGCTTGCGTGGTTGAGGAGCGACTCGCCCGGAGACGCGCAGACGTTGTTCATGGCCGTTCTGGCATCGGAGCGGCTGCCGTTTACTCCGAGCACGGCGACCTATCGCGATCTCCTGGCGACTGGCAATCTCGGCCTGATTGACGAAGCCGACCTTCGAGCGCGCCTCAGCGACTACAATCGAGCTGACCTTGCGTTCAGGGCGGAAGCGTGGGACTTGCCCCAGGATTACCGGCGGACGGTACGCGGCATCGTCCCGCTGGATCTCCAGGCCAGCATGCTCAGCGAGTGCGGCGTTCCCGAGGCGACGATCAGCTCCGTGCTCGCCACTCCGTGCGCGTATGCCGGCGATCACCTGGCCGAGGTACGCATGGCACTCCGGCGCTTGTCGGAGGTGCCGAATGTCGAAGAGCAGCTACGATACCTCCTCTCACAAATGGTGGTCGGAACGCGCCTCTTCGGGTACCAAAGCAAGTCGGCGGAGGAGCTGATCTCGAGGCTGCGTGAAGCCCGGTGATAGAACATGCGAAAACGGTCTCGTCGGTGGCCCGTGATCATCGGAACACAGGCCGGCGAGGCCCAGTGACGACCGTGAACATAGAGATTCCGATATGCGAGTCTTGATGCGATCGACACGAGCCGCCGCGTTGGTCCTCGTGTTCTCACCGCTCGCTTGTCGAAGGACCGACGAGAATGCGTCGGACGGGTGGAGGACGACGGTGGACACCTTGGACGGCGTGATCCATGTGGTGAACACTCCACCAAATGGAGCCGCCGGTCCCACGCACGTCGTTGAAGAGGAACTCCGAATCGGCGTTCGTGAGGGCGGGGACCGGAACTCGTTCGGTCTGATCCGCTCGGTCGCGGTGCTGACCGATGGCAGAGTCGCGGTAGCGGATGCGCAGGCGGAAGAGGTGCGCCTCTTCACGGGCGACGGTGCGCACCAAAGAACCTTCGGTGGGGAGGGACAGGGCCCGGGCGAGCTCGAGGGCATGCAGGGCGTCTATGTGCAGGACGGGATGCTTCGCGTTCCGGAGCAGGGGAACGCGAGGCTCTCGGTATTCGATCCGGATACCGGCTTCGTGAGGTCGTACCCCCTCCGCCTCCACAGCTACGGCTTCAGGGGGCCGTGGGCGGCGGTCGTCGACTCCGCGGGACACACGTTCGTGGAGTCGTCCGGCCAATACGGCCCGGGTAGGTTCTGGAGCATGGTGCGCGTGTACGACACCGCGATGAACCAGCTCGACTCCGTCCCTTATCACGACTACACGGACGAGTATGAGCGGGAGGAGGTGCCGGGCGCCTGGAGAGTGCAGTTGGGGAGCAACCGGTGGACCTGGGCGGAAGTCCCGTTCTACGCTCGACCGTATCGGGTGCTGACGCCGAAGGGAGCGTTCTGGAGCGCGTCCGGCGGGAAGCCCTGGCTGGAGCTCACCCTGTGGGTCCCCGGCGGGGACACTTCCCTGGTCGTGGCCAGCCGACGGAGGCCCGAGCCCGTGACCGCAGCGGAACGGGACTCGGCCATGGGCGCCCTCGTGGAGGGCTTTGCCGAGCGGACGGGGACCAGACCGGGGCTGGATCCGTCCAGGGTCCCGGACGAGAAGCCCACCGCGTACGGCCTGTCCCTGGATGAACAGGGCCGGCTATGGGTGCGCCTTACCGCGCCTTCTGCGGCAACAACCGAGTATGACGTGTTTCGCGACGATGGCACGCACGCCGCTACAGTACACATGCCGTTTCGTGTGGATGGTTGGATCCCACCACTGATCAGGGGGGACGTGGTATGGACGGTCGTGGTCGACGAAGCGGACGTGCAGTACGTGGTCCGCGGCAGGATGCGCTCCGTCGGATAGGCATGTAGGCATGGCCATGCGACCTCTTCGATACTCCATCAACGTCACCCTGGATGGGTGCTGCGATCATCGTGCGATGATCCCGGACGAGGACATGCACCGTCATGCGGCGGAGAACATCGCTCGAGCCGATGCGCTCATCCTTGGCCGGGTGACCTATGAGATGATGGAGGAGGCTTGGCGCCCGTTTGCGCGGACGGGGGTGAGGCCCGATTGGATGGAGCCCTGGATGGAGCCCTTCGCGCGAACGATCGATGCGGCAAAGAAGTACGTCGTGTCGAGCACCCTGGAGCGGGTCGACTGGAACGCGGAGCTCGTGCGCGGGGATGTGGGCATGGCAATTCAGGAGCTCAAGCGCGAGTCGGGTGGGGGGCTGGCCGTGGGAGGCGTCAAGCTCCCGCTGGCCTTGGCGGAGTCGGGATTGATCGACGAGTACGAGTTCGTGGTGCATCCCAGGGTGGCGGGCCACGGGCCGACGCTGTTGGCGGGGCTGTCGAAGTACGTCGACCTGACGCCAGTGAGCCGGCTGGAGTTCGGATCGGGAGCGGTGGCCATGCGGTATACGCGGAGAGCATAGCCAACACGGCGACGCCCGATCCGTCCGAAGGATCCGGAAGAGCGGACCTTCCCGACACGCGGTGCGTGCCCCTAATGGACCTCCGGCCAAACCACACCCTGATCGGCCTCGGTCACCGGGCCCACGCCCTTGAAGAGGAAGCGTTGCACGCGGGCGCCGGTATAGGTCTCGGCCGTGTAGAGATTTCCCTCCGAGTCGGTCGCGAGATTGTGGACACCGAAGAACTCACTGGGATGCCGGCCTCCGTCACCGAATGACGTGAGGACCTCCAGGGTGCTGCGCAGCAGGATGTTGATCTTCTCGTCCACGCCGTTCGCTGCGTAGATGTAGGTCTGATCGGGATCTCTGGAGAACGCGAGATCCCACACCGAGCCCGAGCGATAGGTGTTCGGATCGACGCGTCCCTCCATCACGAACGTCCCGTCCGTCCGAAAGACCTGGATGCGATCGTTCACCCGGTCGCACACGTAGACCAGTCGGTCCTCCGAAACGATGACGCAGTGCACGGTGGAGAACTGATCGGACGGCTCCGCCGCCGGATCGTAGGGAGGACGCGCCCCGTCATCTGGCCTCTCGCCATAGGCACCCCAATGACGCTTGTAGGCCCCGGTCTGGGAATCGAAGACCGAGACGCGTTGCTCGTGTCTCCACGCCCTCGACGGGAGCGTCGAGATCAGGGTTCTTGGCCTGGAGCCCATCGATCTCATCGAGCATCGGGCTGCCCCTTGTGGAGGACCGGAAGCGAGACTAGGTCATCGAGGAGCGCATGACTCGAGAGCGAGGGAAGGGGGCGTGATGCGTGCGAGGTTCGTCCTGGCGGCCGCCGCGGGAATGGTGTCGATCGCCCTGATTGGAGGCGTTCTTTACGGGGTGGTCTTCGCCGGCTTCTTCCAGGCCAATGCCGGTTCGGCCTCCGGAGTCATGAGAGCTTCCCCCGCCTTCTTCTGGATCGCGCTGGCACACGTGCCCTTCGGGGTGCTCTTGACCCTGGTGATCTCGTGGCGAGGCGCGACCTCCGCCCGTGCGGGTGCTTCGACCGGCGCGACGCTGGGCTTTCTCATGGCGGCGAGTTACGACCTTTCTCAATATGGCACGACCCATCTCTGGAATCTTCGGCTCACGCTCGTCGAGCCTTTCATCACCTTGGTCATGATCGGGACTGCGGGAGCTGTGGTCGGTTGGATGCTGGGTCGAGGGCCAGCATCGGGGGGAGAGGGCACGTAGGTCACGTTCGTTGTCCGAGGCGAGGGATCAGCCGCGCTTCGGGAAGCGCTCTGAAGAGAATCCCATCTGGATCCGCCCGAGGTGCTCGCGAACACGTAGAGTGGAGGACCGATGCGTTGGCTGACTTGGGCGAGCGTCTTCGTCGTCGCACTTGCTGGGTGCCGGTCTCCCCTGATCGAGGGCGAGGGAGTCTACGTGATCCGCGACGGCACCTTGATCGATGGCACCGGCGCGGCCCCGCGGCCCAACACGACCATCGTCTTCGAGGCCGGCCGCATTAGGCAGATCGTCGATGCGGGCTCGGTCCGGGTCGGTCCGGACGTCGCGTCCTTCGACGCGGCCGGGAAGTGGATTCTCCCCGGTTTCATCGATACGCACGCGCACCTGCCCGACAGTTCCGCCCTGGACGCGACCTTCGCGACGATGCTCGCGTACGGAATCACCGCGGCACGATCCACGGCATCGGAGACCCGCTACGCCGTCGCGGTTCGAGACCGCTTGGAAAACGGCGAGCTGACCGGCCCGACATATCGCGTGGCCGGGGCATTGATCGATGGCCCGGGCTCGTTCTGGGGTGACCTGGATTTCGTGGTGACCGTCGAGACGGCCGACGATGCACGAGCCGAGGTGCGGAGGCAGGCCAAAGCGGGCGTCGACTACATCAAGCTGTATACGCTCTTGTCACCGGACATCGTCGTCGCCGCGATCGACGAGGCTCACGCGCACGGGCTCGAGGTCATGGGCCATCTGGGCCGGACGACGTGGTTCGAGGCGCTCGACCTGGGCATCGACGCCCTCGTGCACAGTGGATCGCTGGGCATGGCCACGAGCATGTTGCCGGAAGGGGAGCGGGCGTCGTTCGCCGACTTTTTCGAGCCAGGTGGAAGGGGGCTGGACCCGTCGCTGTACGTGCCGTTCGTAGAGGCCGTGGACACCTCCGTGGTGCATGAGCTTGGCCGCCGCATCGCGGCCCAGGGGGTGGTGCTGGATCCGGACCTCGTTATCGAGGACGTCATCCTTCGCGGGAATGACGAGGACCTGTACCGGGCCCTTATGCCGGAAGACCAGTGGGACGACTTCGCGCCCGCGCCGTATTCGGCCCACTACACGGAGTCCCAAAGGGCAGCCGCCCTGGAGGGACGAGCACGGTTCTGGGAGGCCATCCGCATTCTCCATGACGAGGGCGCCCTGGTCACCGCCGGAACCGATATGGGTAACCCCTGGATGACCCCGGGTGTCGCCTATCACCGGGAGCTGGAGCTGCTGGCGGAGGCGGGGCTGGACAACGCGGCAGTGATCCGGGCCGCCTCCCGAAACGGCGCGGTCGCACTCGATCTCATCGATGACCTGGGGACCCTCGAGGTCGGGAAGCGGGCGGATGTCGTGATCCTCGGGGCCGATCCACTGGCGGATATCAGGAATACGTCCCAGATCGCGGCGGTGTGCCAGTTCGGCAGGCTGGTCGGCCGGTGACCACCGCCTCGCCATGCACGCCGCGTAGCACCGTGGAAACGCTAGCAGCCATTTCGGGGGGGCTCCCGGATGGCAGGGGAGCAGGAACCGAGATGATGAGGGATCCGCGATACGTAATTGCCGTGCCAGACGTGTCAGCGTCAGCAGAGTTCTACAGAACCGTGCTCGGCTTCGAGGTTCACGAGATCGGTGATCCGGGATGGCGGTTCTTCATCCGGGACAAGGTCTTCATCATGGCCGGCGAATGTCCTGATGCCCTCCCGCCGCGAGAGCTCGGCGACCACTCCTGGTTTGCGTACATCGAGATCGACGGCATCGATGCATTCTACGAGGCCGTGCGGGACAACGGGGCTGAGGTAGCCTCGCCGATTGCCGATCAACCCTGGGGCATGCGGGAGTTCGGAGTCCGCACCGTCGATGGGCATCGGATCCGGTTTGGTGCCCAAATCCGCGAGAACGCCGTCACCCACAACCCGACGTGAGCCATGGATTCCATCATCCGATCGCAGGCAGCCGACGTACCGTACAACATGACGACCACGGGCTTCGACCTGCCCGGGTATCGAATCGTGTCGAACCTGGGCGTGGTGCGTGGCGTAGTCGTTCGCTCACGGTCGGTGTTCGGTACCTTCGGCGCCGGCATACAGACGCTGTTCGGCGGGAACATCTCGCTCTTCACGGAGCTCGCGGAGCGGACGCGGCAACAAGCGTTCGACACGATGTTGGTCCAGGCTGATGTCGCCGGTGCCGATGCGGTAATCGGCATTCGTTACGACGCGACGGAGGTAATGAATGGAGTGACGGAAGTGATCTGCTATGGGACCGCGATCCGGGTGGAGCCGCTGGTGGACTGAGCCCGGTTGGCCAATAGCTCGATCAACGAGGAAGTCGTTCACGTGTTGATCCCAGGAGTCGAGGCTGGCCCGACGCCAGATGGGTACGGACCGGAAGAGAGGGAGTGTCGGAATGGGACTGAAGCTCGGTCGAGCGGTCGCTGCCTGTTTGATGTCGCTCGGTGCGATGCCTGGCTCAGGTGCATCACAGGGCGTGCCGTGGGCGGACTCGCTGATCGCGCAACGAATGTCCGAGTCTCACATTCCCGGACTCGCCGCCGCGTTCGTGGACTCCGGTCGTGTGGCCTGGATCGGGACGTACGGTTTCGCGAATGTGGCCGCGCGCACCGCGGTGACGGACAGCACGCCCTTCCAGATCGCGTCGGTAAGCAAGATCGTCACCTCCACGGTCCTGATGACCCTGCATGCCGGCGGTCGCTTCGACCTTGATGACGACATCGGTCGGTATCTTCCATTCGATGTCCGGAATCCCTCCCACCCAGCGGTGCCGATCACGTTCCGGCAGTTGCTGAATCATCGGTCCAGCATCGCCGACAACGGGATGTTCTACGGACCGCTCTGGGATCAGTCCAACGGCGACGACTTGAGGCCGCTGGGGGCCTACCTGCGGAACTACTTGACTCCGGAGGGACGGGACTACTCGGCGTCGAACTTCCTCGAGGTGGCTCCAGGCGACAGCACGTCCTACTGCAATACGTGTTACGCGTTGATCGGCTATTTGGCCGAAGTCATCTCAGGAGTGCCTTACGCCGCCCTGACGGATTCGGTTCTCTTCCGGCCTCTCGGGATGCGAGACACCCATTGGTTCGCCAGGGACTTCTCGCGCAATGGGCCCGCAACGCCCTACCGGTTCGCTGCCGATACCGGCTACGTGGCATACGGGCAGAACGGGTACCCCGACTGGCCCGCGGGCACACTGAGGACCAGCATCCGCGACTTGGCGCGCTTTCTCGCGATGTACGTGGGTCGGGGCAGCTTCGGCGACAAGCAGATCATTCCAGCTAGCGTGGTCGACGCGATGGCGCCGAATGACGAACGCGCGGGAATCCTCACTTGGTTCCACGTGGGAGTGAGCATGCGAGAGGTCCTCCTGGCGCACGGTGGCGGCGACAACGGTGTGCGTACCGTGATGGCCTTTTCCAGGGCTGGGAGGCGGGGAGTGATCATCCTGACCAATGGTGAGGCACTGGTGCGTGAGCTCGCCGGGGAGCTCTACGTGCGCATGGTCGAGACGCGGAGCGGGCGACCGTGAACGCGCTTGCGCACGAGGAGTCGTGACGGCGCCATCCGACGGACAGATGGGGGCCCATGCTCAAGAGTAGGGTTCGGCGTCTGCAGCGGTAGGCTATCGAGTTGGCCGTGGCGTCCTTGGGTGTCTGGCTCGGACTGGTCGCGGAAAACTACCGTCAGGAGCGCCAGGAGCGCCCCGAGGAGCGGGTGTCGCTGGCTCGACTACTTCGTGATCTGGACTTCGATATCGACGACATGAGTGGCAATCTCGAACGAGCCGAATGGAGTCATCGGGCGGCGCGACGGCTACTGGACGCCACGGCGGATCCAATGTCGGTGAGCAGAGACAGTGCCGAGTACTACCTGAATCAGTTTCAACGGCGCACGATTCTGGCCGTGAACGACTCGGAGTACACGGCACTTTTCAGCGCGGGCCGAATCAACGTGATCAGAGATATCGATCTTCGACAGCGACTGACGGAGCTCTACGGGTGGCTGAGTGAGCCCCGCTTGGCAGTGGATCTCACGGCACTGGTCGATTATCGCTCGTCGTTGATCGACAGTTACAGCGCCCGGATCGCGGATATTGAGGGTATTCCGCGCCGGATCCGCGCCGTATTGGATGTAGATGGCGGGCAGGGACTTTGAGCAGCTCCGACGTGTGCGACGTGGTGTGGCGTCAGTTCGGAGCGGCGCTGACCATGCTGAGGCGTGCGATCGAGTCGTGCCCGACCGCGCTCTGGGAGCGGCCTTCGGAGCGGATGGGATACTGGTACCTGGCATACCACACCCTCTTCTTCGTGGATCATGATCTGCATGCCGCTGCGGAACGATTCGAATCCCCGAGGTTCGACACATTCGAGTACGAGTTGAAGGATGTGCCGCCTCCCTTCAGGGATCCGTATTCGAAGCAGGACATTCTCGTCTATCTGGATGATTGTCTGAAGAAGGTGAGGGGCGTCCTGTCGTCGATCGCTCGGGATGAATCGGTCCAACTCCGCGGGTGCGTCAGGTTGGAAGTGGAAGCGCTCGAGGTCGTGCTGTACGAGCTCAGGCACGTCCAGCACCACGCGGCCCAGCTGAACGCACTGCTGCGGGGCGCAAGCGTCGAGCCGCCCAGGTGGGTGAGGCGGCTGGACGGGCCTCTGCTCGAGGAGTGATGGACAGGGGGTTCAATTCGAATGGCGTGCCGATCCACTACACCGTGCGCGGTGAAGGGGAGCCGGTGCTGCTGATCCACGGATTCGCGAGAAGCCTGGAAGAGACATGGGAGGGCACGGGGATCATCGATGCCCTCGAGGCTGCCGGTTACCGCGCGATCGCGTTCGACGTGCGCGGGCACGGCCGCAGCGGCAAGCCTCACGATCCGGCGATGTACGGGTCGGAGGCGAGCGAGGACGCCGTTCGCCTTCTCGACCACCTGGGTGTCGGGCGAGCCCACATCGTCGGCTACTCGCTGGGCGGGAACCTGACCCACCGGCTCCGATACGCCCACCCGGACCGGTTCGTCACGGCGACGTTCGGCGGCGTCGGCTGGTCTCCCGAGACGCCCGACGCGACGCCGATCGCCGAGGCCCTCCAGCGAGGGACCCTGGAGCCCCTGGTTCGAATCCTGTCGCCCGTCGGTCAGCCGGAACCGACAGACGCCGAGATTCGAGCCGCCAGCGACAGTGTCCTCGCCGACAATGACCCCTTGGCGCTGGCCGCGCTCGTACGGGGTGGCTTCGTCCCCTCGATCCCGGACTGGAGCCTGCGAGAGAACGAGATACCTGCACTCGCTCTCGTCGGTGAGCTGGACCCCATGAGGGGGCAGGTGGATGTGATGGCCGGCGTGATGAAGAATCTCGAAGTCGTCGTCATTCCGGGTACGCACCACACGACAGCTCGTACGGATCCCAGGTTCGTCGAGCACCTGCTGGCGTTTCTGGCCAGACACCAGGTAGCGAGTCCTCCGTAGCGTCGTCCGTGGACGGCCGCTCTTCCAAGATCGAAAGCTGCCACGGTGATCACGTCAGCGAGGGCATAGGAGCGATTCTGAAGATGGGCATGTTCGAGTATGTCGCGGTCCTCACGTCGATCATCGTGGGCCTAGGGATCACGCACCTCCTTCAGGGAACCGCGCGCCTCATCCAGGACCCCGAAGCGGGTCGACCCTACTGGGTCCACCTCACCTGGGCGTTCTACATGTTCCTGACGGCGGTGTTCTGGTGGTGGTGGGAGTTCCGTCTTGAGCTTCTCGAGGTGTGGACCTTCCAGGTGTACGCGTTCGTCATCTTGTTTGCAGTCGCGCTTTACCTTCTCTGTGCGATGCTCTTCCCGCCGGGGCTCGACCGCTACGGCGGGTTCAAGGGCTACTTCTACTCACGGCGGGCCTGGTTCTTCGGGCTCTTCATCATCTTCCAGCTGATCGACGTCGGCGACACGCTTCTCAAGGGCGGAGAGTACTTCGCCAGCCTCGGGCCCGAGTACGTCATTGTCAGAGCCGTGAAGATCTCTCTCTGTGGCGTCGCGATGCGCACCAAGAATGAGCCGTTCCATGCGGCCTTCGGGGTCGCGAACGTGCTTTATCAGGTGTCCTGGGCACTGCGTCTCTATCGGACCATGGGCTAGGAGAGCGGTGGCACCGCCTCCATCAGCAGCTCGAACGCGCGATTGAGGGCGCGCCCGCCCGCGCGCGCGCCGACGTATTTGCCGAGCCGGACGATCACCAGGCCGTGCGAGGGTACCACGGTCGTGCTCTGGCCGCCGGCTCCCCGGAACCCATAGGCGCTGTTCGGCAGCGGCCACCCGCCGTCACCGTTCACCCACAGGAACCCGCCACCGTACACGGGCCTGCCGTCGGCCACCCAGGCGGGCGCCGGCGTGGCCGCGTACGCGACGTAGCCCTCGGGCAGGACCCTGTCACCGTTCCAGACGCCATCCTGCAGATAGAGGTTGCCCAGCCGAGCCCAATCGCGAGCCGGTAGGAACCCGGTCCCCTGCCCCAACAGATTCCCGTACGGATCGGTCTCGATGATTGCGTCCCGCACGCCGATGCGGTCGAACAGAGCGCGCTGCGGAAAGGAGTGGTACTCGTCACCTAGCCTCTCGACCGCGAGGCGCACGAGGTAGCTGGCCAACACGGGATCGGTGTTGCGGTAGCGGCCCACGGTGTTGGGTGGCCACTGTTGCGGGCGCGTGGCGGCGTACTTGTAGGAGTCGATCGCGCCGGTGTAGAGGTACAGGTGGTCGGCGTACCCTCGGGATGGGTCGAAGTCGGGGTCTTGCGGGGCGCGGATCCGGATCCCCGATGACATCCGCATGATGTCGCCGATCCGGATCTGGGCACGGGTATCGCCGGGGCCCTGCCACTCGGGAATCGGCGCTGGCTGCCAGAGCGTGTACACGCCGCGCTGGATCAGGACTGCGATCAGCGTGCCCGTGAGGCTCTTGGTCATCGACCAGCTCTCCAGCGGCGTGTGGATCCCGATCCCTTCGCCGTAGCGCTCTCCGAGGATACGTCCGCGGTACGTCACCACCAGCCCCAGCGTCATCGCCTCGGGAGGTCCGAAGCCGACGTCCATCGCCTCCTCGAATCTCTGGCGGTCGATCTCCGCCGGCCACGGCTCGTCGGCGACCACGTCGCCCATGGGCCACGCGGTGGTTTCCGCAGGCGGCAGGGTACGCGCGATCGCGCTCGGAGTGAAGTGCACCGAATCCTCGCCGATCGGCGAGGGCACGCATCCCTGGTCCTTGTACCGTTTGGCGGTTCGCTTCACGCCATCCGGCAGCGTGAGCGTCACCCGTTGGTCGGCATAGTCGACGACTGTGTCGACCACGAAGTGGCGCTGCTCGAAAGGGCTGGTGAAGCCGCCTACGGTGGCGGCCGCATCGTGCGGCTCGAGGCCGGTGATGAACACCGCGTTGCACAGGATGGTCGCGAAAGCCGCGGTGTAGTGGTGCAACGCTTCCCCGGGAGGGGGCGTGTACTGCGTGGGGAGCTCGAGCGCGGCGTCGCGGGCGAGCATCGCGGCCACCGGGTCCGGTGCGTCGGGTGGCACCGGGTCGGGGAGCGGCGGATCCATCGGCATCGTGACCGCGGTGTCGGGTGGTTGCGGTGGTGACTCGGTCCCGCAGCCGTCGGCGACTCCGACAACGAGCAGCAGTGCGACGCCCAACACGGTCTTGCGCATGAAGTGCACTCCGGTTCGGGATCTCCGCATCCCAGCGGCGTCAACGTGCGCCGGGCCGGAGTGAGCCACAAGGGATGGAGCGTTCAGCGGACGGGGGTGGCCCCGGCCGTGGGATGGCGCGTGCGCTTGCTGCGGCATAGGGGGATCCCCATTCTTGGGTCACACACCCTTTTGGCGGGGGCACTATGCGTATCTTCAGAACCGTTGGCGCGATGGTCGTACTCAGCGGCATGCTCCCGAATGTCGCTGCGTCACAAGTCGAATCGAGGCCAGCCGAGGTGCAGCGGCTCCAATTCTACGTGGGGCACTGGAACGAGGCGGGCGGGATGCGCGACGATCCTGAGAAGCCGTTCAGTGACATCGCTGGCAGCGAAACATGCCGGTGGTCAGCCGGTGGCTATGCCGTGGTGTGCGAAGAGCGGACGGAGGGGCCGGGTGGAGGTTGGGATGGCGTATACATCCTCAGCTACGACGCGGCCGGCGGACAGTACCATGTCTATGGAACGGAGAAGCCGGGGAACAACATTCACGCGGTGGGGCGGCTGGACGGGGATCGTTGGATCTGGATCACCGATCCGGCACCGGACGGCTCGCGGGTGCGCTACACGTTCGCCCCGGCGGGTACCGGTGCACGCACGATGGCCGTGGAGGTGGGGGAGGGGGAAAGCTGGTTCGGGATCGTGAATATCAAATATACCGCCAGCAACTGAGTCCGATTGAACGCCGCCGGCTGCGGCCTCCGGGGCACGTCATGACGCGTCGCTCGCCGTTGTGGCCGGGCGTGGTACCGGCACTCGCTCTGTCGATAATGGCTGCACCCGGGTGCCGTGATCGAGAGTCGAGCGCGGACGAACGCGCCGTGACCGAGGTCGTGGAGCGATTTCTTCGGGCCGCGGGTCGGTTCGAGCTCGATTCTCTGCCGCCCCTGTTCGCTCCCGCGGCAAACATAGGCGCCAACGCCCAGCGGGATGGCGTATGGACGACGTCGACCATGTCCTTTGACGAGTGGCTCGAGTCGCTCCGCGCGCGTGCCAACCCCCGCCCATACACAGAACCGGTGTCGGAGTATACGGTGCATGTGGACAGCGGGCAGCTGGCTTTCGTACGCGCGGACGCGACCCTGATTCGCGATGGTCAGGCACAATCGCACAACATCGACTACTTCACGCTGGTACGTCACGACGGGGTATGGAAGATCCTGAGCGGGTCTTACACCAGTGTCCCGATCGGCCCTCGATGATGGTCGCCGACGTACCCGAGTGGAGTACGTAGAGGTACGTAGTTCTGGCTCGAAATTCGGGCCCTACCTTGAGCTCAGAGGTCACTTCATGCTCAGGGAGGTGCCTCCATGCCGACCGGTCTCTCGAGATGGCTCTCGGTCCCCCGCGGATGGCGGACCTCCGTCTTTGTGGCCACTTTTGTCCTCGCGTCAGGAGCGTGCGCCGGGCCGTCGCGCATTCTGAGGGTGGCCCCGACCGAAGGCACCAGAGCCCTGTACGGGGTGCCACTGGATTCCGTTCTCCCTCGTGTTCCGGACGCATTGAATGATGTGGGCCGATCCGTCTCTCATCGGTCGGTGGGCGACTCGTCTGTGGCGGTGATCGTTGGGCACTCGTGGAGTGACGCTCATGAGCTGGGGCGCAGACCCCGAGTTCGTACCAGGGGAGTGGGCTCGGATACGACAGAGGTGTGGATCGTCTCTCGCCCTCGCAGCCTTCTCGATAACGGCGGGTATGCCAAGCGGGCTACTCCCCGCATCCTTGCTGCCCTCGATTCGCGCTTGGGTCCGGGTCGAGTACTTCCGTTCGAGGGTTTGCGCGTCAGAGCCCGCGCGCAAGGTGATGCGAGCTGTCAAGAGGGGTCCTTCGTTCTTGATGGGGCGGGCCGGCCGGTCATCAGCCTGGACGAGGCCGGCGGTTCTGCGGGGGCCGGGCCTCTCAGCGACTTCCAGGTCCTTCGCGGATCATTCGGCCGCGGATAGGAAGGCGCGGCGATCGGGGCCGGGTTCGGGCTCATGGTCGGCCTCTTGTGCACGGTAGCTGCGGGAGCCTCAACTGCTCCGCGCAGGCCCCGAGCATCGGCGCTTCTTTGGGAACCCTGCTCGGGTTTGTCGCGGGCACGGCTTTCCGTAGTCGTATCTGGAGCCCGGCCGACGTCTCGAGCGCCACCTCGACGCCGAGCGTGCCTCTCTCGGTCGGGTTCGATTCGCGATGACGGATCTCATAGCGCTCGCGGATCGGGAGTTAGGGCGCGGGAACCTGTTGGGCCGTAGTCCCGTAGTCCCGACGGAGTAGGGCGAGCTGACCTGGAGCGGCGAGGCTGAATGCGACGAGTCCTGATCATCGGCTCGGGAGGGGCGGGCAAGTCGACGTTCGCGGCGCGCTTGGCCGGGATGACGGGGCTACCGTTGATCCACCTGGACACGCTGTACTGGCGTCCAGGGTGGGACCCGACGCCGAACGACGAATGGAGGGATCTCGTCGCGTCGCTCGTTCGCGGTCCCGCCTGGATCATGGACGGCAACTACGGCGGCACGCTCGACATTCGCATCCCTGCCGCAGATACGATCGTGTTCCTCGACTGGTCGCGGGTCCTGTGCATGTGGGGCGTCATCAAGCGGCGGATGCGCTCGAACGGACCAAGCCCGTCGAGGGCGGTCGGGTGTCCCGAACGCCTGACGTTGGACTTCCTTTGGTGGATCTGGACCTACCCTGCTCGCCGCCGACCCGAGATTCTCAGGCGCTTGGGGGAGGTGAGCCGGGAAAAGACGGTGATCGTGCTGCGTCGCCGAAGGGAGCTGGACGAGCTCGTGGCGAGCCTGCGCCCCGACGACGAGTGAGCATCTACTTCAGGCTCATATGGAAGTAGTATGCGAGTAGATCCATTCCCTTCCGCCCGTAGAATCGGTGCGCGTCGAGGCGCTTGACGCTGGAAACGAGCCGTAGGTGGTCGCAGTCACGAACGCGGGCATGTCCCACGAGCCAATCGAACAAAGCGCTGCCCAGGCCACGCGACCTCTCGTCCGCCGTCGTGACCAGGTCCTCGATCTCGAGGTATCGCCCGCTCGCCAGCCACTCGGAGATGCGGAACCCTGCGACGGCCTTCACTCCGTCGTCTCCGATGTAGGCGAGCTGGAGGCCCGTCAGCGTCTGCAGCCGTCGTACGACAGGGACGAAATCCGAGGACGCAAGATGAGGGCGAAGCTGGGCCATGACTTCATGGCACGCCTGGATTTCCTCGTCCGTGTCGGCGATCCGGATTGTCGGTGTCATCGGTTCCATGGTGAGAGGTCAGGCTGCATGTGTGTCCGGGGTAGCGGCCCGGAGACCCGGGGTCGTGAAGGGTAGCGAGATGCTTCGCGAGATACCAAGGTGACGCCGGAGAACTTCAGAAACGGGAAGCGAAGAAGGACGATCGACGACATCGTGACGGGCCCCGACAGTGCCGTGCACGGTGTCGTGAACCCTGGCAGGGAGAACGCGGTGATCCAACGGGGCCGGTTCGACCGCGCGACCGGAGCGGTGCAGCTCGAGGGCGATCATTTACGGTCCGACGGATGCACGGTCCCGTTTCGCGTCGACGGCCATCTCAGAGGGCGAACGCTTCGACTGACGTACCGCTTTGGGGAGGTGGAGGGCGCGGTCGCCATCGTCCGAGTCGAGGAATACAGGCAGCCGCGGGCGACCACGCTGGCTCGGCTGAAGTTGCGTGTGGCGAAGGCCCTGCGCGGGTACAACGCCTTGTTCCGTCCCTCGGGCGGGCGGAACCGGCGGGCGCTCCACGAACGTGGGGAATCGCCAGAGTCGATCGTGTTTCGGGATGCGATCGCGTCCGACATTCCCGCCCTCGCGGAGCTGCATGTGACCACCTGGAACGCGACCTATCGAACGACGCGAGGACCCACGACCGCCACGCGAACGTCGCGGTGGAACGACGTATTCCTGAAGGAGCAGCGCGCTGACTTCGTGGGCTCTGCAGCAACGCCTCGATCGACACGCTGCTCCCGCTGACCGGAGCGGCAACCCTCCAGGACTCCGCGGCGTTCATTCGGCTGGCTCTGCAGGCGGCGAACTATCAGTTCAATCCGGCCGGCATCGTTCACGACCTCACCTACCGGGAAATGAGCTCGACGGGCAGCCTCAATCTCATCACGGACTACGATCTGCGGGTGCGGCTGACGGACTACTACCGACTGGCATACCGAGCCGGGGCGGTGTCCCAGGAGACGACAGTGACGTACACCGACCGGGTCGGCGCGCTGGTGGGCATCCCGGCGGGCGCGGGAACCTCGCCGGAAGACAACACCGCTGGTGCGCTGCCCCTCCTCGATGCGGCCGAGAGCGAGCGGTTGGTCGCGCGCCTACGTGCTACTCGCGAGCTTCCCGACGAGCTCCGGCTTCTCAGGAGCCACCTCATCAATGAGCAGGGCTGGCTGGAGCGGCTTCTTGCGGCCACCGATTCCCTTCTGGCTCGCCTGCCGGGCACCGCACAGGTGACCCGGGAGCGGTCGGACGGCGCCTGAGGTCGTGGTGTCGACACCGGGGGCGTTCGGCCATCGGCCGGGGCGTCCGTACGACGTCGCGATGGGCTCGTACCCACCTGTACGCGCGATCGGGAGAGTGAGCGCATGAATCCGGACATCGGGGCCTACAATGCCGCGCAGGATCCCACGACCCGAGTTCTCTGTGATGCTCTGGCGAGGGAGATCGACCTGGGGCTCCCACAGGCGGAAAGCAAGATCTGGCACCGGCATCCCGTGTGGTTCCTGGACGGCAATCCGATCGTGGGCTACAGCAAGCTGAAGGACTGTGTGCGGCTGCTCTTCTGGAGCGGACAGTCCTTTGCGGCGCCCGGCCTCGCGCCGGAGGGTAGCTTCAAGGCGGCCGAGGCTCGCTTCACCGCTCCCGATCAGATCGACGCTGCCACTCTCCAGCGGTGGCTCGCAGAATCCAAAATGATCCAGTGGGACTACAAGAACATCGTGAAGCGGAAGGGCCGCTTGGAGCGTCTCCCATAAGCGTATCGAAGCGGCGCGAACAGGGGCACGTCGCGGCCACGGATGGCGCGCGCCTGTTCTTCGAGCGCGTAGGAGATGGGGAGCCCACGCTCCTGGTCCTCAACGGCTTCTACCTGTTCGACGATTTCTCCTACCTCGCGGAGCGCCGGACCGTCATCGGACTCGATCTGAGGAACCGGGGTCGTTCCCAGGCTCTGCATGACGCAGCGGCTCTCGCTCGGGGAGTGCAACAAGATGCCGACGACATCGAAGTCGTGCGTCGACATCTCGGGATCGAGGCCCTCGATCTGTTGGCGCACTCCTACGCGGGGCTGATTCCTGTCCTGTATGCGAAACGCCATCCATCCCGGGTTCGCCGGATCGTGCAGATCAGCCCCATGCCGCCCGACGGCGCACGGGTGTATCCGCCGCATCTCACGAATCCCGATGGCGAGCTCGAGAGGTTCGTGTCTGAAGTCGGCAAGCTGCGGGAAAGGGAACACGCGCTCTCGCCACCGGAGCGGTGCCGGGAATTCTGGGGGCTCCTGCGTCGGCTCTACGTCTTCGATCCGATGGACGCCCCGAAGATCCGCCACTGGGAGGTGTGTCACCTTGCAACCGAGCTGAGCTTCATGCGCTACTGGTCCGAGTTCCTCCTGCCCTCCCTCGAGCGACTCGCGTTCACGGAGGAGGAGCTCTCGGGCGTGACGATGCCCGTCCTGGTGATCCACGGCACAAGGGACCGCAGCGCCGCGTATGGCGGTGGCAGGGACTGGGCTCTACGCTTACCGGACGCGCGACTCCTGACGGTGGAAAACGCCGCACATGCCCCCTGGATCGAGGCCTCCGAGAAGGTCGTCGTCCCGCTTCGGGACTTCCTGGATGGGACGTGGCCCGAGGGGGCGGAGCCGGTCGACGCGCTGTAGTGGTGGGGATCGCGGCGAGGAGTCGCTTGATGGGGGAATCGGGGACGAAGGAGATCCGGCTGGTCGACTACGATCCGTCGTGGCCGAGCCGATTTCGCGAACACGCGGCCCGGATCGCGACTGCGCTCGGGGACGGCGCGATACGGATCGAGCACATCGGGTCGACTGCGGTCCCCGGTCTTGCCGCGAAGCCGAAGATCGACGTCCTCCTCGTCGTGCGTGACTCCGCCGACGAGGGCAGGTATCTGCCTCAGCTCGAAGCCGCGGGATATGAGCTCCGGCTTCGCGAGCCCGACTTCCACGAGCATCGTCTGCTCGGGCCGGCCGAACGGGATGCCAACGTGCACGTGGTCTCGGTCGGGTGCATCGAGATCGAGCGTTGGCTGACGTTTCGTGATCGGCTTCGGAGCCATCCGGACGACCGCCTGCTGTATGAGCGTACCAAGAGAGAGCTGTCCCGGAGGCGGTGGCCGAATACGGATGCCTACGCCGAGGCGAAGAGTGAGGTGGTGGAGCGTATCATCGCGACCGGACGTGGGGATGCCCGACCTGGAGATGGCCATGGGCGAGGATCGTGATCACGGCCGAGTCGGATTCGCCGTAGTCCGATCGAGGGAAGAGGCCCATGCCCCGCTTTGGTGAATCGGACGGCTATGCCGGAATCGCGGATCTCTACGATCAGGTGGCTCCCTACCGGGAGCGGCCCGACATCGACTTCTACGTCGCGGCGGCCGCGAGGGCTCCCGGGCAGGTCCTCGAGGTTGGTTGCGGTACAGGCAGAGTGCTCATCCCGTCGGCGAGAGCGGGCGCCACGATGGTCGGTCTTGACGCCTCCCCGGCGATGCTGGGGGTCTGCCGTGGCAAGCTGGAACGCGAGTCCGAGGGGGTGCGGGCGGCGGTGCGACTGGTCCAGGCCGACATGCGCGAGTTCACGCTCTCGACCAGGTTCGCCCTCGCGACGTTGCCGTTTCGACCCTTCCAGCACCTCCTCACCACCGACGATCAGCTTTCGTGCCTCGCGATGATCCGTGAGCACCTGATG
>QJYK01000246.1 GCA_003248075.1 Gemmatimonadota bacterium
GTCGGCGGACCACGACGGGCCGTACTCGAAGTGGTCGAAGTCGTCCGGGGTGACCCGACGAGGCGTGCCCTCGGGCAGCTCCATCAGCCAGACACGGCCCACGGCCTGGAAGGCCAGTCTGCGTCCGTCCGGGGACGCCGTATACGAGCGGGGGAATCGCACCTGGAAGGGTGCATCGTCAATGGCGATCGAGCCGCGCGCCATCTGGGAGACGGTCCTGCTGATGCGGGCGGTGAACGGGATGTCCGTCACCTTGCCGGAAGCCACGTCGAGTCGACGGATGCGCCCGCCCTCGGTGATCACGATGGCCCGCGAGTCCGACGTCCATCCGTACCCCGGCAGGATCCGGAACATCTTCACGCCCTCGGCCACGTCCGTCGTGATCGGGTCCATCACAACTCTCTCCCGTCCGGTCCGCAGGTCGCGCAGCCAAAGCGCAGTCCTGGGTCCGAAACGGTGACCCTTGAACGAGATCGTCCCGTCGGGGATACGACGGGCGAAGGCGAGCCAGCGACCGTCGGGAGACACCTCGGGCGCGAAGGCGCTGCCACTGGAGCTCTGGGACGAGTACTCCTGCACGCCGTCGGTCAGGGGCACCACCTCACCGCTCGGCACGTCGAGCCGGCGTAGCTGCCACGCACCGCCCAGCACGTCGATGAGGGTGACATCGTCCGGCTCGCCCTCGTACGCGTGGAAGTACATGAAGCGACCGTCGGGCGACACCGAGGGCCAGGCCACCCGGTTGACCATCGGTCGGCCGCTCTCGCCTCCCACCAGCTCCTCGCCGGAGCCTCCGTCCAGGGAGAACCTCCACAGACCGTTTGGCCCCCCCCGGTGCGGGAAGCAGACCCCGCACCTTCGCACGAGGATGCTGCCCCCGTCCGGCGACCATGTGGGATCGAGCATGCGGTGCTCGTGATCCAGGGCCACGGGACGCGGATTCGCGCCGTCCGCGTCCATGAGCCAGAGGTTGTACTGGCCGGCTCGGTCCGAGATGAAGGCGATGCTGGCTCCGTCCGGCGAGTACCGCGGGTGCAGGTTCGTGGCGACCCCGGGGCCACCCGTGAGGTTCTGTGCCGCGCCGCCGGACATCGGCACGCGGTAGATGTCGCCCAGCAGGTCGAAGACCACCCACCGCCCATCCGGCGCCGGGTCCACCGACATCCAGGTCCCCTCCGAGGTCGAGAATGTCACCGAGCGCAGGTCTCCGCGAGGCTCCGTCGCGTCCCAGCCGGGGACGGGAACCGCCTGCGCCCACGCTCCCGCGGCCCGGACCGCGAGGAGCGTCGACACCGCGAGCAGGAGGGTCGGACCACGCCTCGCCGAGAGGCTGGCATCGCGCCGGCATCGCGTGGCTCGGGATGGGTGCCGCCCGCCGGCATCCGCTTCCCGTGCGTCGCGGGTCGTGCCGGGGAAGGTCGAGGGTTGTATCGTGGACGGCTTCATCGTTCCCCACGTTCTGGATGGTGCCGATTGCCTTCGGAATCGAGCGTCGCACTCCTCAACGACCCGATGGTGATCGCGGCCTGGCTGGCCGCCATCCCCACGGTCGTCTTCTGGCTGAGCGGGCTACCGCGCCTGCGCAAGCTCTTCCGGGTCACGCCGCCCATCCTCTACGTCTATTTCGTACCCACTGTCGCCACGACGCTGGGCATCACGCCGCCGTCTTCGGTGACGTACGATTGGCTCATCCGGTACGTGCTGCCCCTCGCCCTGATCCTGCTCATGATCACCGTCGACCTCCCGGCGCTCGCGCGTCTGGGAACGACTGCGCTCTTCATGATGCTCGTGGGGACGCTGGGCATCGTCGTCGGAGGCCCGATCGCCCTTTTCGTGTTCGGCCATTGGCTTCCCGCCGACGCCTGGATGGGATTCGCCGCCCTTTCCGGAAGCTGGATCGGTGGGGCCACGAACATGGTAGCGATGGCGGCCAGCGTGGGCACGCCCGGTGAGGCGTTGGGACCCGCGATCGTCGTGGACGCGGTCGTGGGTTACGGCTGGATGGGGATCCTCCTTCTGCTCAGCGCCTATCAGGCTCGGTTCGACGGTCGCACGCGCGCACGCACCGAAACGATGGACGAGGCCAACCGTCACCTCTCGGAGGCGGATGCGCTGCGACGTCCGCTCGAGGTGCGCGACGCGGTCACCGTCCTGGGACTGGGACTGGTCGGCGCCGTGCTGTGCGTCGAGTTCGGAGACATGCTTCCACAGCTCGGCGATCCCACGATCATCAGTCACACGACCTGGGCGGTCATCCTGGTGGTGACCCTGGGACTCGTCGCCTCGTTCACCCCTGCACGACGCCTGGAGCAGGCCGGCGCCTCGAGGCTGGCGAGCGCGCTCCTCTACCTGCTTCTGGCCGGCCTGGGCTCGCAGGCGAACCTCCGCTCGATCGTGCAGGCGCCCATGTACCTCGCGGCCGGGGCGCTCTGGATCGCCGTCCACGTCGTGCTGCTCCTCGTGGCCGCACGACTGATCCGAGCCCCCCTGTTCTTCTTCGCGACCGGGAGCATGGCGAACGTGGGGGGCGTGGTGTCGGCTCCCATCGTGGCCAGCGTCTACCAGCCCGCCATGGCGCCCGTGGGGCTGCTCATGGCGGTCTTCGGCAACATCCTTGGAATCTATGCCGCCCTCGTGTGTGCTTGGCTGTTGGCTCTGGTAGGGGGGTAGCGATGCTCCGACTCGGCACGCGGGCCCACGCCGGGGCGTGTGTCCAGCTCTGGGCGGGATGCGCGACGCTCCTCGGCTGCGGTGGGGGAGGATCGCCGGCCACGCGAGCCTCATCCGCGTCGCCTGCGTCCGCGAGCCCGCCCACCTGGGCGGGCGAGGTGGCCGCCCTGGTCTACGACCACTGTGTCACCTGTCATCGTCCGGGGGGGAGCGCGCCCTTCTCCCTCCTCGGGTATGACGACGCCGCACGCCGCGCCGGGAAGATCGCCGAGATGACGGAGCGTCGGATCATGCCGCCATGGCTGCCCGACCCCGACGTGGGGGACTTCGCCGGAGACCGGCGGCTCGCTCCCGGGCCGATCGACGTCTTTCGCCGGTGGGCCGCCGCGGGCGCTCCGCTCGGGAACGCCGCCGCCGCGCCCGAGCCTCCACGCTTCTCCTCCGCATGGAGCCTGGGGGAGCCGGATCTCGTGGTCGAGTTCCCGGCGGACACGGTCGCGGCCGAGGGCCGCGATCTCTATCGGAACCTGGTCGTGCGCTTCCCGTTGCAGGAGTCCCGTTGGGTACGCGCGCTCGACCTGCGGCCGGGAAACGAACGGGTCGTCCACCACGCGCGCATGATGGTGGACAGCACCGCGTCGTCCCGGGAGCTGGCCCTCGAGGATGCGGCCGAGGCCCTCGAGGTGATGCACGTCAGCGGCGAGGCCCATGATCCGCCGGGCTTCTTCCTGGGCTGGACACCCGGCAAGGTCCCGGATGCGGGGAGGCAGGACCTGGCGTGGCGGATCGATCCGGGGACGGACCTGGTCCTCCAGGCCCACCTCCGTCCCTCCGGACGGCCGGAGGTCATCCGGCCACGTGCGGGCTTCTACTTCGCCGATTCGCCTCCGACCCGCACCCCGGCGCTCGTCATCCTCCGGTCGGTGGCGATCGACATCCGGCCCGGCGACTCGGCGTTCGTCGCGGAGGACGCGTACCGTCTCCCGGTCGAGGTGGAGGTCCTGTCCATCTACCCGCACGCGCACTACGTGGGCACGCGGCTGGAGGCGTGGGCGGCGCCCCCGAGCGGGCGCCGTCGCGACCTGATCCGGATCAGCGACTGGGACTTCAACTGGCAGGACGCGTACCGGTACGCCAGGCCCGTGCGCTTGCCCGCGGGCTCGATCCTGACCATGCACTACGTATACGACAACTCCGCCGGAAACCCGAGGAACCCGTTCGATCCCCCGCGGCGGATCGGCTACGGCCTGGCGTCCACCGACGAGATGGCCGAGCTCATCGTGCAGGTGCTCCCGACCGAGCCCGGGGGGCTGACCGCACTGCGGAGCGACCTGGACGGGTTCTACTATCAGGCGCGGCTGCGCGCGGAGGCCACAGGGCTCGTCTACCAGGCGCGCGCCGACGCGCGCGCGGAGCGACTGGACGACGCGCTCGACCTGTACCGCCGCTCGCTGCGCGCGCGGAACGACGCCTCCGTGATGGCGGAGATGGCGGACGTCCTGATTCGCCGGGGCGACGCGGCCGCCGCCCTGGTCGTGGCCCGGCAGGCCGCCGGGCTCGCGGGAGGTGGAGACCCGAGCATCCTGGGCGCGCTGGCAAGGGCCCTTGCCGCCGCCGGCCAGGGGGACGAGGCCAGGGAGATCGGGCGGCGAGCCCTCGAGCTCGCGAGGCGAACGGGTCCGGCCGCGCTCGCGGACTCGCTGTCGATCCTGGTCCGCTCCCTGGGAGGACCCGGCACCCCCTGAGCCGCGGGAGCCCCGACCCCGGCCCCGATTGCGGGGAGCACTTTGACAGGCTTTTTTGTCTTCCAAATCGACGAAGGACCTCGATACGGACCTCGAATCGGAGGCGTCCCCATGAAGTCAGCAGTGGGCGCGCGGTTCCTCGGGACCGCCGCGGCGATCACGATCCTCATGGCGCTCCCGCCAGGTGCGCGCGCGCAAAACGGGACCGTCAGCATCCGCGCCAGCCGCGTGATCGACGGCAGGGGCAACGTCATCGAGAACGCGCGGGTGGTCGTGAGCGGCTCGCGGATCGTGGCGGTGGATCACGAGACGACCGCGACGTACGACCTCACGGGCATGACGCTGCTCCCCGGCTTCATCGACGCCCACGACCACGTCGACTGGCACTTCAACAACGAGGGTCGCCTGCACCGGCGAGGCGACGGCGAGGACGAGGTCGAGGCCGCGCTGTCCTCCGCGGGAGAGGCGTGGAGGATCCTCCAGGGGGGCTTCACCACCGTTCAGAGCCCGGGCTCGGCGGCGGACCGGGATCTCAGAGATTGGATCGCGTCGGGACGCATCCCCGGCCCCCGCATCCTGACCTCGCTCCAGTCGCTGTCCAACGCCAGCCTCTCTGCCGACTCCCTGCGCCGACTCATCCAGGATCGTGAGCGCGCCGGCGCCGACGTCATCAAGATCTTCGCGTCCGAGAGCATCCGGACCGGCGGTGCCCAGACCATGTCGTTGGCCCAGCTCCAGGCCATGTGCGGTGAGGCCACCGCGCAGGGGCTCCGGACGCTCGTGCACGCGCACAGCGACGCGTCGATCCGTGCCGCGGTCATGGCCGGGTGCACGCAGATCGAGCATGGCATCTTCGTCGCGGACAGCACGCTCCGGCTCATGGCTCGCCGGGGCACCTGGTTCGACCCCCAGTGCGGGCTGGTCTTCCACAACTACCTCGACAACTGGTCCCATTTCGAGGGCCTGGGCAATTACAACGCCGAGGGGAAAGCCTCGATGGAGAAGGGGATCGGCCTGGCCCTGGACGGCTACCGGCGTGCCCTGGCGACGCCGGGCCTACGCATCGCCTACGGCACCGACGCCGTGGCCGGCGCGCACGGGCGCGAGGTCGAGGACATGGTGTGCCTCGTCAACGAGGTCGGGGCCGATCCCATGCGCGTGCTCACCGAGGCCACGTCCGCGAACGCCGAGTCCATGGGCCTCGGCGACAGGATCGGCTCCATCGCACCCGGGATGGAGGCCGACCTGGTCGCCGTCGTGGGAAACCCACTCCAGGACATCACGACCGTGCGCAACGTGCGCTTCGTGATGAAAGGGGGACAGGTATTCCGCAACGACCGGGTCACGGCGGCGGTCCCGCGCTGAGCGCGGGACCGGCATTCAGGGGCTCAGCGGCGGGAGCTTCCCCTCAGCAGATCGTCGAGCTCCGCCAGCTGCTCGTCGATGCGCGCCGACAACGCCTCGAAGACCGCGACGTCGGCACGCGTTGGCCCGGCTTCCGCGCTGAGCACCGTCCGTGACAGGGATCCGAGCTGGTTGTACAGACCCTTGGGCTGCGTATCCATCGGGTTGTGCGGGTCCGCGAGGCGCTGGAGGCGACCCTCGATCGCCCGCAGCCGATCACGGAGGCGCGCATCCTGCTGGGCATCGGCCGATGGGGCCGCGAGGCGACGCTGCGCCTCGTGGATCCGGTTGAGCGCGTCCACGATGTCCGAGGCCCGCTGCCGGATCTTCATCGACAGGTCGAACTGAGCCCGCAGCTCCGCATCCGTGGCCATGATCCGCGGATCCCGACGGATGTCGAACGGCTCCTCGAGGCTTCGACCGTCGACGGTAACGCGGGCCGTATATCGCCCTGGCGCTGCCACGGGCGGCACGGGGCTGGTGGCCTCGAACGACGTGAGCTCGTCCTCACGGGGCGCAGCCGGGACCTCCGGGTAGCGCATGTCCCAGAGGAAGCGGTTCATCCCCGCGCTGGCGGGCATCGCCGACCGGCCCCGACCCTGGCTGGAGAATCGTCGGACCTCGTTCCCCGACCCGTCCAGGATGGTGAGCGTGGCCTCGCCGGCGGGCGGCCTGGCCAGGGAGTAGTCGATGATCACGCCACCGGGCGGATTCGCGCCCTCGTCCGGGGCCGCCCGCGACGGGCCGGAACGGCGCGCCAGATTGCGGACCACCGGTGTGATGCGGAAGAGATGGACCGGCTCGGACGCGACCTCGGGCGTGATCTGCCGCAGTGGACCGACGTCGTCCAGGATCCACACGCCCCGCCCGTGCGTCGCGACGATCAGGTCGTTGCCCTTGACCTGCATGGACATGGCCGCGGCCACAGGGAGGTTCCGCTGGAGCGCCTGCCAGGATCCTCCGTCGTCGAACGAGACGTAGACGCCCGTCTCGGAGCCCGCATACAGGAGCCCGGGACGAACCGGATCCTCGCGGATCACATAGAGGAAGTCGTTCCCACGGATGCCGTCCGTGATCCGCTGCCAGCTCCGCCCGTAGTCCGTCGTGCGGTACAGGTATGGCGTGAGATCGCTGACGCGATGACGCTCGCCGGAAACGTACACGGTGCCGGGGTGGTGAGCGGACGCGGAGACCGAAGTGATCGTCGTCCATTCGGGCATGTCGGGGGGGGATACGTCGTGCCAGGTGGCGCCCCCGTCCCGCGTGTACTGGACCGTGCTGTCGTCCGTGCCCACCCAGAGCTCCCCCGCGTCGAGCGGTGACTCCTCGATCGAGCGTATGAGGCTCACGTAGTACAGGGAGGAGGCGATCGCCGTGATCGGCCCACCGGGGATGTTCCCCATCACCTCCTGGCGGTTCCGCGACAGGTCCGGGCTCACCTTCTGCCACGACTGGCCCTCGTCGACGCTCCGGTACAGGAACTGCGACCCCGTATACAGCACGCCCGGGTCGTGGGGTGACAGATAGACGGGGAAGGAGTAGTAGAACCGCTCCCTGACGTCCTTGATGGGCTTGCCGAACTCGTCCTCGGGCCAGACGCTGATGTCCCTTCCCTGACCGGAGCGCCGGTCGAAGCGGACGATGCTCGTACGGTCGCCCGCGTACACCACGCTGCCGTCGGGCTTGACCGCGGTCTGTCCCCCCTCACCCTGGGGGATCGCCAGGTAGTCCTCCAGGGTGATCGCCGCCTCGTCGTTCGCGCTGGGGAAGGCCACGTGTGAGTTGTCGTTCTGGGCGACATACAGCCAATACGGGAACTGGTCGTCGACCGCGAGGCTGAAGAGATCCGCCGTGGGTTGGTTGTCGAGCTCCGACCAGGAGCGGCCACCGTCCAGCGTGATGGAGCCCCCACCGTCCCCGCCATCGATGATGCGCCGGGCGTCTTCCGGATCGATCCACATGGCGTGATGGTCGCTGTGATGCATCGGTACCGTCTGGAAGCTCACGCCCCCGTCGCTGGACCTCCACAGAGCCATGTGCGGCAAGTAGACCACGTCCGGATCTTGCGTGTCCGCATAGATATGCGAGTAAGATGCTGGAAACAGTCGGTATGCACGCTCGACGGAGACCTTGATCCAGGTGGCCCCGGCGTCGTCCGAGCGGTACACGCCGCCGTCCGCGGCCTCGATGATGGCGTACACCCGGTTCGGATTCGGGGGCGAGACGGAGACCCCGATCTTGCCGACCTGACCGATGGGCAGGCCCGGATTCCGGGTGAGGTCGGTCCAGGTGTCCCCGCCGTCGATCGTCTTGTAGAGCCCCGAGCCGGGCCCGCCGCTCACCTCGTCCCAGGGGTAGCGCACGTGATGGTTCAGCGTGGCATAGATCACGTCGGGGTTCGCGGGATCCATCGACAGGTCGACGGCGCCCGCCAGATCGTTCTTGTAGAGGACCTGCCGCCAGGTGCGCCCGCCGTCCCGGGTGCGGTATACGCCACGGGCGGTGCTGGGCCCGAACATGTCGCCCTTGGCCGCCACGTAGACGATGTCCGGGTTGCCCGGGTGGATGACCAGGTCGGCGATGTGACGGGTATCCGCGAGGCCCACCTTGGCCCAGCTGCGGCCGGCGTCCGTGGACTTGTAGACCCCGTCCCCTCCCGTGATGTGCTGGCGAGGGATGCCCTCGCCCGTTCCCACGTAGAGAATCCGCGGATCCGACTGGGCGACCGCCATCGCACCCACGGGCGCCACGTCGAAGTAGCCGTCCGAGACGTTGCGCCAGTTGAGGCCGGCGTCGGTGGTCTTCCAGACGCCGCCGTGGCCGGTGCCCAGATAGAAGACGAGGGGATCGCTGGGATCGCCGGCGACCGCGGGGGCGCGACCCCCGCGCACCGGCCCCACGAAACGCCATTGGAGGCCGTTCAGGAAGGCGGGGGGGACCGTCGCATGGCGGACGAAGACCGCCTCCCGGGGTCCGTCTCCGGCCTGGGCTCCACATCGGGGGGCGGTCCACGCCAGGGCGAACACCACGGAGATCAGCGCCGACGCCGACCGGGCGACGGCAGGGAGCGTGCGTCTCATCGATGAATCCTCGGAGCCGGGGTGCAGCACGGGCTCGATCGGGTGTGTCGGCGCTCCCGGTCTCGTTGGCAGGATGACGTGACCGGGAATCGAAGCGACTGGAGGTCCATTGAGGCCTCGCTCGTCCTCCGGGCTGCGGGATGGTGAGGGCACGATGCAGCACGCCGTCGCGTCCTGGCAAGCGGGGGGGTGTGGGGGTGCGTCGCTCGCCGCGGTTCCGGCACGTCGCGCGGCAGCGCGAAAGTCGCCGACCACCCGCGCACGCAGGGCGCTGGCACCCGGCTTGCACCCCGTTGGGCCACATGGCCGGAGTTCGTTCCACGGCCGGGAGGGAATGCCATGAAACCGCGTAGGGTCAGGATCGGGTCGAGCGTTGCCCTGGGGAGCCCCGAGCAGGACGAGGCGGGAGTGAACAGCGATCGCTCGAGCGGGTGGCGGCTCCGACAGACCTTTTCTGGCTTCCTGCTCGTGGGAGCGCTCGCCTACCTGGGCGCCGCGGTGGCCCTGCACCGGCTGGTGGACGCCCAGGACCTGGCGCGCTGGCTGGAGCCGCGCGTGGGCGCGGCGTTGAATCGCCGCGTGACGCTGGAGAGCGCCTCCCTGTCCGTCTTCCCGCTGCCCGCCTTGGACGCGCACGATGTGCGGGTCGACAACCTGCCGGGCTTCGACGGACCCCCGCTCGCACAGGTGGAGCGCGTCAGATTGAAGGTGGCGCTCCTGCCTCTCTTGACCGGGACGGTCCGCGTGAGGCGCGTGGATCTGCGCCGGCCCGTCCTCCACCTCGCGGTGGACTCGAGCGGCGAGTCGAACTACGGGGACCTGGTGCCCGCGTCCCACGACGTCGCTCCGGAGAGCCCGGAGCCGCCCTTCGCCGTGGAGGTCCAGAGCGTCACGATGTCCGGCGGGCGGGTGACGGTTGTGCACGAGCCGCGGCGGGAATCGCTCCTCCTGAGCGGGCTCGTAGGCGAGACGCGACTTCGCCGGGACGAGGGGGGCGCCTGGGACCTCACCGTCACCGCGCGCACGGACTCGTTGATCCTCCACACGCGGGTCCTGGGCGAGCGTGCGTACCGCGCCGCCGGGCCCTCCGTGCGCATCGCGGCCGTCAGCGACTCGGCCGTCGAGAGGATCAGGGTCGAAGAGGGGGAGGTGACGGTCGCCGGGGCCACCGTCGTGGTGACCGGTCAGATCGATTCGCTCCGCAGCACGAGCCGGTGGGTGGACGCGCATGTATCCGGCGACAGCATACCCGCCGGAGACGTGGTGGCCGCGCTTCCCGAGACGCTGCGGCGACGACTGCCGGCCGAGGCCCAGGGGAGCATCTCGCTGGATCTGACGGTCCAGGGGATCATCGATCCGCGGCATGGACCCCGCATCGCGGGGAAGGTGACGCTGGATGGGGTCGGCTTGACCCGGGGCGAGGCCGCGCTGGTACGTGGCCTGAGCGGTGAGCTGATGCTCGGAGACGGTGCGGCCGACGTCGCTTCGCTGCACGGGACATTCCTGGGCGGTCCATTGTCCATTGAAGGCTCGCGCTCGGGCGAGGATCCGAAGCTCGCGTTGCACGTCGAGATGCATCCCTCGCTCGGCGACCTCCAGGGACTCGAGATGATGCCCGCTGGCTTCGAGCTCACCGGCGATGCGGACGCCGACGTGACCTTTTCGGGCGGGGTCGATGCAGGGGGCGAAGCCCGGCTCGACGGACGGGTCGCCGTGGTGGGTGTCCGCGCGCAGCACCCGAAGCTCGGAGAATCCGTCTACGTGCCGCGGGCGGAGCTCCGCCTGCAGGCGACGCAGGGCCGGTGGACGGGGGTTACCGTGCTCCTCGGGGAGGATCCGGTGTCGACGTCCGGCACGGTCCAGGGCCTCTTGTCGTGGATGACCGGCGCCGCGGAGTCGCTCCCCGAGGTGCACGCGGAGGTCCGTGCGCCGCGTCTTCGCCTCGACCGGATCCTCCCTCTCCAGGACGGCGCGCGTCGGCGCACGTACGCCCAGCTGGCCTTCGCGCATGCGGGTGGCCGGCAACTGGACGGGGCCGTCCCCGCTGAGCTGGCCGGGGCCAGGGGCCTTTCCCGTCCAGGTGCGCTGCCGGTGCGCGGCCAGGTGGAGGTGCAGCTCGATACCCTGGAGTACGGCTCCTATCACCTGGAGCGGGTCAGGGCACGGGCGGAGCTGGCGAGGGATTCCCTGTCGCTGACGTCCGTAGAGCTGATCGCGTGGGGCGGCCGGGTCACCGGCGCTCTCATGCTGGGGCTGGGTCACGACATCGAAGAGCCGTTCCGGCTGCGGCTCGCCACGGAGGGCGTCGAGGGGCCGGCACTTCTGTCCTCGCTGACCACGCTCGGCCCCGCGGTCCAGGGCGACATGTATCTCGACCTCGAGCTGTCCGGGACGACCGATACGCTTCTTCTTCCGTCCGCCGCGAGCCTGGCTGGGCGTGGGAGGCTCGCCGTGCGGGAGGGGCGGCTCGGACCGAACCGACTCACGGGCTCGGTGGCCGACTTCCTGGAGCGGGACGAGTGGGAGGAGCTCGCCTTCTCCGCGTTGATCACGCCCTTCGAGGTGCGGGACCAGGCCTTCCACCTCCGCGACAGCCGGATCGAGAGCAGCCTGGGACGACTGAGGGGGAGCGGCTCGATCGCTCTGGGCGGGCAGGTCGACCTCGCCCTGAGCGTCACGATTCCCGCGGGGGAGCTGGATATGGTCTCCCTGCGCCGCACCGGGATCTCCGCGTCGGTGGTGTCACGCCTGCAGCAGGCCGGAAGTCCCATCGAGCTGGGGCTCCACCTCGGAGGATCCGTCGCCCGGCCCGTGCTGGAGCCGGACGGCCGCATCGCCTCGACCGACCTCACGTCCCGGTCCGAGCCCGGACCCACGCGGGCCGGGGGCGCGACCCCATCGCAGCAGCCGCCGCGCTCGCCCGCCCCGCGATGAGCCGCTCGACCTCCCTTGCCGCGCGAGGGCGCCGCCGGAATCTTCCCTGAGCCCTCCCGTGGTACCACGCCGGGCCCGATGGCCCGGCCCTGCCGCGACCGAGAGGCTCGTTTTCCCATGCACGTTCGACCAGGTTCGTTCCGGCTCCGGCCCGTTCCCCTTTGCACTTGGCTCGGCCTCGCGGTCATGGCCTGCTCGCCGCGACCCGAGCCCGCAGACGGCCGCGTCCACGTGCTCCTGGGCGTGGATCGACTGGCGGACGGACTGCCGGCCTCGCTCGACGGCAAGCGTGTCGGTCTGATCACCAACCATAGCGGGACCGACCGGGAGGGTCGGAGCACCATCGACATCCTCGCTTCACGCGAGGACATGACCCTCGTCGCCTTGTTCGCGCCGGAGCACGGGATACGTGGGACCGAGACGGGGGCCATCGCCTTCGAGACCGATTCCGTCACGGGGCTCCCGATCCACTCCCTGTACGGCGAGATCCGCCAGCCCACCGCCGAGATGCTCCAGGGCGTCGAGGCGCTCGTGTTCGACGTGCAAGACGTGGGGGCTCGCCAGTACACCTTCCCGACCACGATGGCGCTCGGCATGAAGGCGGCTGCGGAGGCGGGGATCCCCTTCGTGGTGCTCGACCGTCCGGTGCCGATCACGGGCACGATCGTCGAAGGCAACGTCCTGGACACGACCTTCTCCAACTTCGCGGGCTTCTACCCGATCGCGTCGCGGCACGGCATGACCGTGGGTGAGCTGGCCACGATGGACAATGAGGCCTTCGGGATCCACGCCGATCTCACGGTCGTCACGATGCAGGGGTGGTCGCGGGAGCTGTGGATGGACGAGACCGACCTCCCCTGGAAGGGACCCTCTCCGAACCTGCCCCTCTTCGAGGGCACCCTGCACTACCCGGGGACGGTCCTCATCGAGGGCACGAATCTGTCCGAGGGGCGCGGAACGGATCGGCCCTTCGAGCAAGTGGGGGCTCCCTGGTTGCGCGCCGAGGAGGTGGCCGACTCGATGAACGCCCTCCGCCTCGCGGGCGTCCGCTTCACGGCGATCGATTACGACGTTCGTCAGGGAGCCAGGAAGTACGGAGGGGAGCGACTGCACGGGGTGCGCTTTGCGGCCACCGACCGTGACAGCTACCGCCCGATCGAGGCCACGGTGCTGTTCATGGATCTGGTCCGGCGGCTGCACCCCGGCGACTTCGAGTGGCGTAGCTCGGGGGGTGGTGATCGGCCCCTGAGCTACTCGCTCGACCGGCTCGCCGGGACCGACCAGCTGCGCGCCGCCCTCGAGGCGGGTACGGTGCGGGCGCTGCTCACGCGCTGGGAAGAGGACGCGGAGCGGTTCCGCGCGATGCGTCGGCCGTACCTGCTGTACTGAGCCTGGGGCTCCTCACCCCGGCCTGAACTCCAGGACCACGGCCCCGCCCGGGGGAAGGCTCAGCTGCACCGGGGTCGTTCGCGACCCGAAGGTGCCGAAGGGAGTGCGCCCGCTCTCGTCGATGCGGAAGATCGTCCCTTCCCGGCTGAGCCCGTACGCTGCGGCGTCGAACGCGAAGCCGACATCCAAGGGCTCGTCGAGGATGCTCGCGACCGCCACGGCCACGCTGCCGTCTCTCGCCCGCCACGCGCCGGCGATCGCCGCGGGGTACCGGCCCTCCGACACCCTCGGACCGCTTCGCTGGGCGGCGTAGATCGACACCCGGGAGAGCGGGACCTCCACCTCGGGCACGTTCAGGGTGGGGGGCCGCAGGAAGGTGCCGTACAGCAGCCACTCGAGGGCCCGGCTCCGCACCCTCGCCAACCTCATCATGTACGCCATCTCGCGGGCCCGCTCGGTGAGGTGCTGGGGCAGGAAGTTGGCGATGGTGGGCTGCACCCCCCACACGAAGGAGCGCGCCTGCTCCAGGTAGAACTGTCGCTGGAACGTCCTGTCCAGGAGCTCCAGAGGCCTGGCGGGGGCGGTCGAGTCGGGCCACAGATCGTCGTAGGGTGGCATCGTCAGGGACGAGTAGCTCCCGTAGGTGACGCCGTCGGCATGGTAGACGGCCTGGAACATCGGGATCGGCTCCCAGCCGCTCGCTGGGGCGGAGTAGCGCTCCTGGCTGACCTGGAGCGTGAGCATCAGATCCAACGACGGCAGCCAGGCTTCTCCCGCGCCCTCTCCGGCCAGCAACAGGTCATCGCCGTCGTGCGCGCGCCGACGGATGTCCGCCGCCAGGGCCTCGAAGCCTCCCATCCAGTAGTTGCCGCCACCGACCGGGTGACCGTGGGTCGGGTCCCAGCACACCAGCGACAGGACGGCCTGATCCATGTAGATCCCGTCCACGCCGTAGTCGTTGAGCACGGTATCGGCGATGCCCGCGTATTTGTCACGCCAGAACTCGGTGGTCACGTCCATCGGTGCGCACGACCGCGGGTCGAAGATGTTGTAGGTCTCCTCGTGCACCTGCAGATCGCGCCCCTTGACCGCCCAGCGCGAAGCGCCCTCGGCGGTCCAGCTCGGCGTCTCGGTGCACCAGAGACGCTGGTTCATGTACACCATCATGTGCACGTCGGCGGCGTGGGCCTCCCGCACCGCGCGCGTGAAGGGGCCGCTGCCTTCGCGGGGCGGGAGGTAGTCGGGGAAGCTGGTGTCGTAGGGGCCGTTGTGCCACCAGTGCCAGAAGACGCTCACCGGGAGTCCGAGGGCCTGGCGCAGCGCGATCGCGGGCGGCAGCACGCCGGGAGATCTCCCCCGGTTCCACACCCAGATCCCGGTGTCCAGCAGCCACTTCGGCACGAGTCCGCGCCTCAGGCGGCTCTCCCGTGCCCACCGCTGTCGGCCGCCCCAGTCCCGATACCGCTCCATGGCCGTGATCCAGTCCCCCTCGAACGTCCCGACCGACGCGGTATAGGGAGGCTCCCATGCTGCCCGGGGCGACGCGGGGTCGGAGAGCGCCTGAACGACCTCGTACGAGAGCGCGTCCCCGCCGTCGCCCCAGAGCGCGAAGGTCTTACGGAAGGCCAGGGTGTCGTCGGCGGCGAGGTAGAGGCCGGCCCTGTCCGCCCGGTACAGCGCCAGCACCTGCATCGCGAGGGCACCGGGGTAGGCCCACTCCAGGCGACGACCTGCCCCAGCGCGCCCGCGCAGCTGAGCCCGCAGGTCCCGGGTGCGCTGGCCCATCCACCTCGGTACCGCCAGCTCCTCGCCCGGACCCAGGGGTGGGATGCCGTGGATCCTGGGGAAGCGGACCTGCTCCACGCCCAGGGTGCCCATCCCCGTGAGAGCGATGCGCCAGTCGGTCATCGCCTCACCCCGCCGGGCCCTCACCGTCGCCGTCACGCGCAGGTCCGGCGCGGCGGCGAGCCCGAAGTCGGACCAAACCATGCGCACGGCCTCCCCCTCGTCGCCCGACTCCGTATGGAAGCTCCCGGCGTCGTCCGGTGAAACGGCGCCCCCGGGCGCGCCCGGAGCCAGGTCGAGGAGCCAGACCCCTCCGGCGTCGCTTCCCGTGAAGACGAATCCCTGTCCGGTGGCGACATCGACCAGCTCGACGAGCGTTCCGCGCTCGGCGTCGAACCCGAGCCGGATGGCCTCGTTGACGACCCGCACGGTATCGGCCTCCGCGGGGGGAGAGGTCCCTCGGGCGGGCAGGGGAATCGCCAGCGTCGCCGCGACCCACAGGCGGGAGATGGTACGCATGTCGAGACCTCCGGAGGCGAAGGCCCGAGGCCGCGGAGCTCCGCGCGACGTGCGCGGCTCCACGACCCCGGGCCCGCTTCGGCTGCGCGTCAGCTGCCGTAGTTCGGGTTCGAGTTCTTCTCCGTCAAAGGAACCACGAAGCAGGTCGCGTCGCTGTAGACCTCGCTGGACACGGGGAACGTGCCCGTCGGGAAGAGATCGATCCCCAGCGTGGCCTTGTAGCGCCTGAGGTCGCCCAGACGCTGGCCCGTGAGATAGAAGTCCAGCGCCCTCTGGGTGCGCAGCTCCTCCATGAGCGCGGCGCCCGAAAGGTCGACGGCCGGCTCGCCGCCCACCGCGCGTCGCTCGTTGACGAAGGCCAACGTCTGGCTGGTGGGACCCTGAGCCTCCGCGACCACGTAACGCGCCTCCAGCCCCGTGGCGAACCGGATGTCGGTGTCCACGACGATCCGGTCGTCCGACGAGCTCGCCGACCAGTCGCTGTACATGTAGGGCTTCTGCGACGGAAAGATCGGATTCGAGTTCAGACCGCGCAGGTCGGTTCGCGTGGTCTTCGGGGCGCGCGGGTCGTCCAGCGCGAGGAAAGACGGCCCCATGCTCAGCCACGCTCCCGACACGCCGGCCGGGACGTTGAAGATGTTGTTCTCGCGCACGGAGTTCGAAGAGTAGTACGACCACTTCTCGTAGCCGGGCGGCACCTGTGCCGCGTAGGCCGCCGCGCCATTGGCGTCGCCGCGCTTCAGCGACGCGCGGGCCGCGCCCACCCTGGCCATGTTGGCGATGTCCGCGCCCGCCGCGCCGCCGGCCGCGGTCGCCGTGGCGATCGCCCGATCGAACATGTCCACGGCCATCTGGAGGATCTGATCCGCCGGATGGGGCGCGCTGAGGTTGACGGTGGACTCGCAGAAGCCTTCACCGAGGAGGGTGTACGCATAGCCGCCATAGGCCTGGACGATGGCCATGTTGATGCTCCTGGCGGCCTCGGCCTCGCCGAGCATCGCCGTGAGCCTCTCGATCCCGTCCTCCGCCGACTGCCTGGCTCGATGCAGGTTCGCGTAGATGGCCGCATCGACGCCGTTCGAGTCACGGATGTTGCGCAGCGTGAGCTCGCGGATGTCCACGTTCGTGTGGTCGAAGAAGACCTCGTCGGTCATGGCCGCGGAGTACAGTCCGTAGTAGCCGTAGGAGTATTGGAATTCCCCGACCACGCCGTTCACGACGAGCTGCTGCAGCCGCGGGTCCGTGAGCTGGTCCTCGTTGATGAACTCGGGGTTGGTGGCGTCGAGCAGGCCTTCGCACCCGGCCGCGACGAGCGCCGCCACGAGCGCCATCGCAGCCACCCAGGGACGGTGGGGGCGCATGAGATTCGCGTTCATGATTGGCTCTCTGGAAGGAGACGACGTGGCCATCAGAAGCTCACCGACATCGACACGGACAGCCGCCGGGTCTGGGGCACCGTCCAGGAGTCGTTGCGGTTGAACGTGTCGTCCCCGTGGAAGTTGATCTCGGGGTCGGCTCCACCGTACTTCGTCCAGATCTTCAGGTTGTGGCCCGCCAGGGTGAGGGTCGACCGCCGGACGCCGACCCGACCGAGCAGGGCGGACGGGAGCTCGTAGCTGATCGACAGGTCGCGCAGCTTGATGAAGTCTGCGCGCTGAACGTGCATGTAGGTCTGGGCCGCGAACTGGCGCACGAGCACCTCGTCGGGGTCGGCCTCCGGATTGACGGTCTCCCACGAGACGCCCGACCGGTCGCGGCGCCAGTCCTTCACGTTGAACATCCAGTGTCCGCCCTTGTAATCCAGGAGGGCATAGAGTCGCACCTTGTCGAACAGCGTGACCGCGTTGGAGAACGCGATCTCGCGGGTCGGGACGGACGGTCCTCTATATATGGATGTGTCCTGGACGATCGGACGCCCCTGCGCGTTCTTGATCACGTTGCCGGCAGCGTCGTACTGGACCTGTAGCGCCCAGTAGCCCGCGATGGGGTAACCCTCCTGGTACCGGTGCACCGGAGCGTAGGCACCGAACGCGATGTACGAGCGCTCGTCACCGAACGAGACGAGCTCGTTGCTGTTCGTCGACAGGCTCACCGTCGACTCCCAGCTCAGGAACGAGCCCCGATACGGCGTCCCGTTGACCAACAGCTCGATGCCGCTGTTCGCGATCGTGCCCAGATTCTGGAGCTGGGTCCCGGTGAAGCCGGTCGAGGGGGCCACGTCCACCGGGAGCAGCGCGTCCTTGGTGCGGCTGTTGTAGTACGTGAAGTCCACGCCCAGCCGCCCCCCGAACATGTCCGCCTCGAATCCCACCTCGATCTCCGAGGCCCGCTCGGGCTTCAGGTCGGGGTTCCCCACGGAGCTGTAGCGCAGCGCCGATGACGTGCTGGTCTCGCCCGTCGCCACCGAGGTCGTATAGCTGCGCACCGCGTCGAAGGGCCCGGGCGAGTTCCCCGCCTGTCCCCAGGCCGCGCGCAACCGCATCTGCTGCACCTTCGGAAGGCTGAAGAAGTCCTCGTCGGAGATGACCCAGGACGCGGACACCTTCGGGTAGAAGACCCGATTCAGCTCGGTCCCGAATGCGGAGTTGTTGTCCATGCGCAGCGCCGCGGTGACGAAGAGCCGGTCGCGCCATCCGACCTGTTCCTGTGCATAGAACCCCAGCGACTTCTGCTCCGAGTAGTCCTGGTCGCCCCAGGTCACGGCTGCGGCCGCGATGGAGCGGATGCCCTCCGCGCCCAGATCCTGGCCGAACGACTCGGTGCGCTGCAGGGTGTTCTTCAGGTACTGCATTCCCACCGTGGCGTTGGACACCAGGTCCGCGTTCAGGTCCCGGGTGAAGGAGCCTTTCCAGTCCACCGTGAGGTTCTTGTAGATGGGCCGGCCCTCGGCGATCAGGCCCTTGGTGTTGTCGACGTTGAAGCTGGCCCGCGCCGTGAAGGGGTTGGTGCCGGGTGGCGCCGGCGCGAAATAGACCTCCGCCTGGCCCGCGGCCAGGTCGTAGCCGACGGTCAGCTTCGTGCTCAGCGCCCGGGTGAAGGCGTAGTCCGCGTTGGCACCGAGGATGATCCGATCGGTGCGCGTGACGTTCGAGTACGTGTTGAACGTCTCGGGTGCGATGGTGAAGTAGTTCAAGCCGGCGGGGAACGGATACTTCCGGCCCGGCGTCGCCAGATAGGAGCTGATGATCAGGCCGGTGGCGATGTTATCGCTCAGAGGAAGGCCGACCTCGTTGATGCTGTACCCGACGTCGGTGGAGAACGTCAGCTTCTCGCTGGGGTGGAACTGGAAGTTCCCCCGCAACGAGGTCCGGTTCGAGAAGTTGTTGTAGTAGGTGCCGTCCTCCTCGTCTCGCCCCCCCGAGACGTAGAACGCGTAGTTCGCGCCGCCGCCCCGTGCGCCGAAGGAGACCTTGGTGAGCTTCCCGACGCGCAGCGCGTCGGGCTCGCTCATGGGCCGGTGGGAGATGATGTCACCGGGCTGCAGGCCCTGGTAGCCCGGGTAGTTGGTCGGGTCGGCGATGCGCGCGGCCGTGGCCACGCCGTAGTTGATCGGCCGCAGCGCGTCGACCCACTCGTTGCCGCCGTACTCCACGTTCGCATCCCAGGTCACGGCGCCCGGCCGTCCCTTCTTCGTGATGATCTGGATGACGCCGCCCGCCGCCTCGGCGCCATAGAGCGTCGCTGCCGCCGGGCCCTTGATGACCTCGATCGACTCGATGTCGGCCGGGTTGATGGCGTCCAGGGCGGACGTGTTCTGACCGAACACGTTGAAGTTGCCCGAGCCACCGCTGTGGATGCGGACGCCGTCCACGTAGATGGTCGGGCGGACGCCCCCGTAGATGGAGGACGCGCCGCGCAGGCGGAAGTTGGTACCGGTGCCCGAGGTCCCCGAGCCCGGCATCAGGGTAAGCCCGGGCGTCTTGGCCTGGAGCACCTCGACGACGTTGACCGCCGGCGCCAGGTCCAGGGCCTCGGCGGCGTTCACCGTGGAGACGGCGTTGCCGATCGCCTTTCTGCGGGTGTCGCCGGCGGTGCCAGTGACCACGATCTCGTCGAGGGCGATGGCGGTCTCCGCGAGGCGCAGCTCGACCGAGACCGGATTTCCGACCGAGACGGTCACGGAGACCGAGGCGGGCTGGTAGCCGATCCGGATCGCGCGCACCTCGTGCGTGCCCACCGGGACATTGTCGATGCGGAAGCGGCCCTCGTTGTCCACGAGGGCTCCCAGTGACGTGCCGGCGACCGCCACCTGGGCGGTCTGGATCGGGCGTCCCGTCTGGCCGTCGATGACTCGACCCACGATCGAGCCCGTCTGGGCCTGGAGGGACGGGGTGAGGAAAGCCAATGCGAGGGCCGCGCCGGAGACGATAGACCGGAGGCCGACCCGATTGGCACGTTCGAACGGGGCAGAGCGCATACTAACCCCCTTGCCATATGGTGGCGTTGGAACGAGGGCTCCTCCCTCGTCGCGGGAGAGCCCTCTCAAGGGAAGGATATCGTCTGCACGTCGCACGGCAATGACCCCGGGCGCACGAACGCGTAACTTGCCCCACCGGCCTCCCGGTCGCGCTCCCCGAGCCCCGGCAACGACCATGCGCGCCCTGCTCGTCCTGTCGCTCCCGCTTCTCGCCACGGGTCCTCCGACGATGTCGTGGAGCGGGTCGTTTCCGTGGGGGATCCGCGGCCATGAGATGGGCGCGCGGGTGGCCGCCGAAGGGTTGCCCGAGGACGTCCCGATCTTCTTCCGGCAGGCCGGGGAACAGCTCGCCTATCTCGACGCCGAGCCGGACCGCTGGCGGGATTCGGGGGCCCCGGCCATGGACCGGGCCTTCTCCCCCGATCACTACCTGTGGATGGAGAACGTCCCGGAGGGAGCGCTCGGTGCGGCCGACCGTTTCACGTTCATGGACCGGCTGCGGGCCGCCGCCGCGCCCCACGACGTGCGCGACGTCGGTCTGCTGCCCTATCGGGTGCTCGAGCTGTACCAGCGCCTCGTCGCGGAGTGGCGCTTATGGCGGGCCGAGAGCGACCCGGACCGACGTCCCTGGATCGAGGCGCGCATCGTCAACGACGCCGGGGTCCTGGGCCACTACGTGATGGACGCGGCCAATCCCCACCATGCGTCCAGGCACCACAACCGATGGCACCCGGACGCTCCGAATCCCGAGGGCTTCACCACCGATCCAGGCTTCCATGCCGCGTTCGAGCGAGACTTCGTCGACGGGCACGTCCACCCCGACGACGTGCGCGGCCGGGTCGTGGGGCCGCCGCGCTCGGTGGCCGGCGCCGCGTGGGGGACGATCCTGGGGGAGCTCCAGGACTCGCACGACCACGTCGAGGAGCTCTTTCGCCTCCAGCGCGACGTGGGGTTCGACGCCGGAGGACCCACGCGGCCGGAGACGCGTGACTTCGCCGCCGAGCGCATCGCAGTGGGGGCGCGGGCCCTCCGTGACCTGTGGTGGTCGGCGTGGCTGGAGAGCGGGAGCCGCTGACGGCCCGAGCGGCTCGCCGAGCCCCTGCGGCCTATCGTCAGCCGCAGGGTGGGCCGATGTCCAGCTCGGCCTCGAGGCGCCCCACGGCCTTCGCGAACTCCGCGACCGCGCGCTCCCACTCGCCCAGGTTACGCTCGGCGACGCCGTCCTCGAAGTCGGCGACCGCCGCGTCGAGCGCCGATTCGGGAACCGATCCGAGCTGGGACGTCAGCGTGATCAGGTTGCCGGTGAAGACCTCGCCGAAGTAGCTGCCGAGACTGGCGAGATCATCGGCGAACCCCTTCCCGCTCACAGGCAGGGCAGCGCCCTTCTCCAGCTCCCGCATCGCGGCTCTGAGGGCGCGGAAGGACCGGGCCAGGTCGGGGATGGTCGCCGCCTCGCGGGCCTCGGCGATGGAACGTCTCGCATGCGCGATGGCCCGGTTGAGCCGGTCGTCCTCGAAGGCTCCGGCGAGGCCGGCCTCCTCCGAGAGCTGGTCGAGGTCTTCGCCGAAGCCACACACCAGCTCCTCGGGCGTGGCGGACAGGAGGTCGACGGTTCCGGCGGTCTCGGAGAAGCTCCGGGCGTCCAGGGCGAGGAGGACGTCGGTGGGCTCGGCGGGCGTCTCGACGCACGCGACGAGCAGGGCGAGGACGCAGAGTGCGCTGGTGCGTTGCATGGGGGGGCAGCCACGTCGGATGGGGGGTACTATTCCACGGTTGCCCCCTCGTCGTGCGCGTCGCAACGATCTTGTCCTCGGCCTGGGTCACGATCCGGCGACGGTCGTGCAAAAGCTGCTCGTAGGCGGGCGCCGCGCGTGGAGCTGGAAGTCGCTTGGAGCCCTGCGGGCGTGTCGATCCCGGGTGTCCCGCTTCGTACGGACCGCGACAGGTTCCGGCGGTGTGTATTCTCATTCTAGAACGTAATTCTAATTAACTGCAGCCCTTGTCGGTCGGGGGTTTTCGCTTACCGGAGCCCCTCCCGCCGCGCCCGCGACCCCCCACAAATGGAGAGACGGCGAGCTCGTCCTCGAGCCTCAGGCCTCGCCGGATGCGAAGGTCCCGGGGGCACGTCGGGAAGTCGGGTGCCACGGTCCCGCTCGCGGCGGCGTTGCGCCGCCTCCACACCGGGTTCGTTCCGGCGACGAGGGCCGCCTCTTACCTTGCGGCCTCGCCCCTCGGCGCCAGGCCGACGAACGTCCCACACCCTCCAGACGACGCCGGAGCGCCGTCCATGTCGATGTCACCACCCGTGGCCTCCCCGTGTGGGGAGGGTGCTCGTGATCGCGGGCTGCTGAACCCTCGTCGGCGTGATGGCCTACGCGAACTCCTGGCTCCTCATCGGCGACCTGCTGCGCATGGGTAAGCTGGAGGGCGCCTATCCGTTCCTGCCCGACTTCGCAGCCACCGTCGTCATCGGGCTCGTGGCGGGCGCGCTGGGCGGCTATCTCCTGGTCTACAAGCTCAACTCGGGCCGCCGCCACAAGACCTTCATGTCGGACATCGTCCGGTCCGGCCTGTTCTTTCACGCTGATCTACGGCGGCACGGCGCTGGTGAGCGACAAGTTCGGTCCGGGCGTGCTGTGGAGGCTGATCACGGGCCGGTCCTATCACCCGCGCGAGGAGGAGAGGATCTTCATGTTCCTCGATCTGCGGTCGTCGACCACGATCGCCGAGACCCTCGGCCACCGTCGTTTCTTCGAGCTGCTCCGGGAGCTTACCAGGACATCACCTGGCCCGTCACCGAGTGTGCCGGCGAGATCTATCAGTACGTGGGTGACGAGGTCATCGTCAGTTGGTCACCACCCAGGGGCCTGCGGGACGGCAACTGCATACGGTGCTGCTTCGAGATCGAGGGGATGCTGAGCGGGAAGCGGGCGCAATACCGTGACCGCTTCGGCGTGGAGCCCACCTTCAAGGCCGGCGTCCACCTGGGCACGGCGACCGTCGGAGAGATCGGGGTCCTGAAGAAGGACATCGTCTTCTCCGGGGAGGTCCTGAACACCACGGCGCGAATCCAGGCGGAATGCAACCGGCACCGGGTCAACCTGCTGGTGTCGTCGGAGCTGCTCGAGCGCGCGGGAATCGGTGACGACTTCCACTCGCTTCCCATCGGGGAGATCCCGTTGCGCGGGAAGGCCGAGCCGCTGGCCCTGAGCGTCGTGCTCCCGGCATAGGAGCGCTGTGCACGGGCAGGGGCCGCCCCGGTATGCCGCACTCCGGGGTCCTACCGGGGCGCGTAGACGGTCACGGTTGCGCTGTTCTCGTCCCGCTCGTCGGCGATCAGCAGCGTCCCGCCGGGACCGAACTCGAGGCCCTCGGGTCGGGGATGCCGGCTCTTGGTGAGCCGATAGAGGCTCACGACCTCCCCGTCGTCGGTGATCTCGAGGATCTGCTCTTGCCGGGCGGCGAGCAGGATCAGGTGCCCCGAACGCGGGTCCACGGCGATGGCGGAGGCGTTGAACTCCCGGGAGCCGCCGGCAGCCCTGATCTGCGCATGCGGCACGCGCATCGGACCGAGCGGGCTCGAGGAGGCGCCCAGGGGGAGGCGATGGATGACGAGGTGATCCTCGTCGGGGGTCTGTTTGCACGCCAGGAGCAGGGTGCCGTCCACCTCGTGCCAGGCCAGGCCTTCGACCTCGCAGCTCTCCCCCAGCCCGGTGTCCGTTTCCTCGTACGCAGCGGAGGAGCCGGGTTCGGCCTCGCGGAACTCGTACAGAATGCCCGTCGACGAGACCAGGAAGAACCGGTCGCCCACCACCGCGATTCCCTCGAAGTCCCCCTTCAGCGCCGGGTCCCCCAGCTGGAACCCCGCCGATACCGTGCCGGTGGCCAGGTCGACCTGGTAGATCACCGCCTCCTCGTCGTCGTGCGCGAAGACCCGCCCGTCGGACGTCAGGGCGAGACCGGAGATCTCGTCCAGGGGCGCGGGCATCCCGTGCCGTGCCTGATGGCGCTCGAGATCGTACCGCGCCGGCAGCGTCTGCGACTGGGCGTCGGTGCAAGCCGGGATCAGGGCCGTTCCAAGGCCCAGGAGCAGGCGCGCGGCTCTGCAGGATGGGGTCATCGACGACCGGAGGAGGGCGGCGCGCACGGTCACACCGCCGGACGCCGCCTCAGGAGCTGTTGCACGGCGTTGAGCACCAGGACGCCGACGGCGACCAAAAGGGCGTCGACCAGGGTTCCACGCGTGTCGAAGCGACCCGCGTCGACGTACTCCTTGATCTGCAGGACCAGGAACGCCACCACCGCTACGGACGCCGTGGCGAGGAGGACCTCCATCCAGTCGAACCGGGAACGTCCGCTTGCGCTCTTCATGGGCCCTTACTCCGACTTGGGGACGATGGCCGCGGACGGCGGCGCGTCGAGGTACCGGGCCGGGCTGAGCACGACCTGGTCGAACCCCACCCCCTCCATGCCGAGCTGGATCCGCACCGTCACCTCCCCGCTCTTCCCGAAGCGGACACGCGAATCCGAGCCGCCCTGGGCATCGCAGCCCACCCAGGACCAACCCTCCCGGGTCGGTCCTTTGGCCGTGAGGTAGCTCGCGCTGCGGGGGGCGAGGGTCTCCCGACCGGCGGCATCGACCGCGTCGCTGAACTGGACCCACACCAGGTTCGCGGTCGAGATGCCCATCGGTGGGCCGACCCTCATGTGCACCCAGCACCGGTAGGGGATCCCGGCGCGCACCTGCACCGTGAACGTCAGGTTCGGGTCGTTCTCGGGCGGGGGGTCGAGCTCGTCACCGCTGTTGGGATAGCCTACGAGCTTGCCCCCCGGCGAGGCCGGATCGTCCCAGAAGGTCAGCTCGGACAGGGCACGCCGAGGAAGCTCGGAGACGTACACCACGACCTCGGGCGCAGCCTGGTGGAGCGCCGCTTCCGACGAATTGGTGTCTACGGGAACGGCCACGGCCAGCGTCGCGCCGACCAGGCCAAGGGACGCAAAGGGAGCTACGAGTTCACCCGCCGAGCCCATCATAAAGGCCTCTCGCAAGGTTCCTCCGGGGGGGACCGGAGGGTGGGGGGGTGCCCGACAAGAAGCTGATCGCGCCGAAGATGAGCCGTGCCCCGAGCGCTGTCCAGAGTTTCGTTGCGGACGCCCCCCACGGCCGGCGGATCAGCCGCCCATGTCGCACCGGGCTGCGGCGAGCTCGCCCTGGACCAGCTCCGGCAGGCCCATGGACACCAGCTCCTGGGGCGTCGGCGCCGCCATGCCGGGATCCTGCTCGTGTTGGATCCAGACGCGTCCCAGGGACGCGTCGGACGCGAGGGTGTAGCGGACGACGAGCGTTCCCCCGCCCGCCCGATCCGCGGCGAGCGTCAGGTCCGCGGCCCGCGGCGTGACCGCCCCATCCGTCTCCGTGTACCCGTGGCGCCCCGCCCAGGCGCGGGCGCTGTCCAGCACGATCGCGCCGCAGTCGAAGATCGGTGCCTTGAAGAAGTAGCCCGTGGCGATGCCCGCGTCGGCGATGGTGCTCTGGAAGCCGCCCGGGCCCACCTCCTTGGGGAGGACGTCGACCACGGAGAGGTCGGCCAGACTGGAGCTCGACGGGCCGCAAGCGGCCAGGGCAAGTGCGGCCAGCCCGGCACGGGCGGCAAATGTGGAACGTCTCATGCGGCTACTCTCCGGCGTCGGGTGCTTGAACTGCCCTCTCGCAAACGTCTCGGTGCAACGTCGATGCCCATGAATCTCAAGGACAAAGGTGTCGCGGCGGCCGACTCGAGTCGAGCTGAGGCGAGCAGTATAGAGGCGTTTTTGTCGTGGCGCATCCGCAACATTGTTGCGATGCAGCGACGTTGCGGGACCGGTTCGCGACATCAATAGTAGGGCCCTTTATCACGGCCGAAGGGCCGGTCACAGGGCCAAAACAACGCATCACGCGGAAGGAGTCGGAACTCCATGCGCACGAGCGAGACGCCGTCGGCTCACCGGGATACCGTCCTCGTAGCCGACAATCTCCACAAATCGTACGGTCCACGCGCGGCGGTTCGCGGGCTGTCCTTCTCCCTGAAGGCCGGATCCATCCTCGGCTTCCTCGGGCCCAACGGGGCCGGGAAGACCACCTCGATCCGGATCCTCACCACCATCATCGAGCCGACGTCCGGACGCTTCCTGGTCGACGGCTACGGCTCCGATCAGCCGCAACGCATCCGCAGCCGGATCGGTGTCCTTCCCGAGAGCCTCGGCTTCCCGGGCAACATGACCGGGATCGAGTTCGTCACCTACTTCGGTCGGCTGTACGGGCTCGGTAGCGCGGCCGCGCGCAAGAAGGCTCAGGACATGATGGAGGCGGTGGGGCTGGCCAAGCGCGGCCGGTCGCTGATCCGGTCCTACAGCCGCGGAATGCGCCAGCGGCTTGGGATCGCCCGGGCGCTCATCAACGACCCGGCCGTCGTCTTCCTCGACGAGCCGACCCTTGGCCTCGACCCGAAGGGGCAGCAGGAGCTCCAGGAGCTCGTGCGCTGGATCGCCCGCGAGGCGAACGCCGGCGTCGTGCTGTGCAGCCACCAGCTCGCCGAGGTCGAGGCCGTGTGCGACGAGGTCGTGATCCTCAGCGCCGGACAGGTCGTGGTACAGGGCGCCGTCTCCGAAGTCATCGGCGGCAAGGACCAGGACTTCGTTCGGGTCCAGGTGCCCGAGGCGGCCGTCGCCGACGCCGAGCGGGCGCTCCAGGGGGTGGCCGGGGTGTCAGCGGTGAAGGCCATGGAGGGCTACCAGAAGGGTCACCTTCGCGTCGAGCTGAACGGAATGCGGTTCTCTGTCGACGGCCAACACGTCAACAACAACATCCTGAGCGCGCTCATCCGGTCGAAGGTGCCGGTCCTCGGCATGCAGGCCGGAGGCAGCCGTCTCCAGGAAGTCTTCCTCGAGATCACCCAGGGGGGCATTCAATGAGCGGCGGAGCGGAGTTCACGCGGTCGGGCGGAGGCGCGCCGACCTGGTGGGTCGTCATGCTCAAAGAGCTTCACGAGCTGTGGGTCGGCGGAAGGGCGCTTACCCTGCTTCTGATCTACACGGTCCTCCTCGGCATCATGTCCTGGGTGCTCTCGAGCAACAGCGAGCTGAGCCTGATCCCCCCGAAGGAGATGGTGTTCGAGACGCTGAAGGGCGCCATCGCCGTGGGGGTGTTCATCGGCGTCATCATCGGGGCCGACTCGGTCAGCGGTGAGCGGGAGCGGGCGACGCTCGAGGGCCTGCTGCTCACGCCGACCAGCCGGCGTCAGATCATCGTCGGCAAGTTCTTCGCCGCGATCTCACCGTGGCCGGCCGCGTTCTCGGTGGCGCTCCCCTACATGTGGGTGCTGTCGCAGGGGGACGAGGTGCTCGGGCAGGCGGCCCGCTGGGGGCTCTTGTTCGGCACCCTCCTGGCCGTGGCGTTCACGGCCACGGGCATGCTCGTCAGCTATTGGTGCACCAGCAACCGGACCAGCCTCTTCGTGGGCCTGGGGATCTACGTGTTCTTCCTCATTCCGACCCAGCTGCCGGGCCAGGCCCAGACCGGGCGGCCGGGGCGCTTCCTTCAATGGGTGAATCCCATGCAGGCCCCAGACTTCTTCCTGGAGAAGCTACTCGTGAACAACCGCACGTTCGCCGAGCTGTGGCATTGGACGATCACGCCCGCGGTGTTCTTCGCGTTCTCGCTGATGCTCCTATTCCTGTACGCCAGACCGGGCTTGCAGCTCACCGCGGCCCGGCCGGGCCTGCCCTGGGCGAAGCGGCGCCTGGCGACTACGGGCATCTTCCTGGTCGGCGCGCTGGCCGCGCTGGCCCCGATCCCGCTGCGCGCGCTGCAGATGGGTCAGGAAGGGGGCGGCATGATGTCGCAGGCCGCCCCGCTGGTGCTGGGCATCGACCAGACGACGGTGACGCTCAGGGCGGGTGAGCCGCTGTTCTTCGAGACCACGGTCACCAACAACTCGTCCCAGCCTTCGGCCGACCTGATCCTGGCGATGAACATCATCAACCTCGACGCCATGGGCGACATCGTCGACCCCGAGGACTGGTCCCCGCAGCGCACCCAGTACCAGGCTGGGCTCGCTCCGGGAGCGAGCGCGTCCAACTCGTGGCGCGTCAACGCCATCGTGGACGGCGACTTCATGATCTACCTGGTGGCGATCCCCCAGCCCGCCGGCGAGGGGGCCACGAGCCACCCGGCGGCGAGCCCCGGCATCCACCTGACGGTCACGCCCTTCACCCGGTTGAATCCCGGCGGCGTGCTTCCGTTCGCGATCGGAGGCCCGGTCCTCTTGCTTCTCGCCCTGATCTACGTGTACCGGCGGCGCCGGCGCGGGATCGACGAAGGCGGTTGATGTTGTGACTTGAACTCATAAAGGAACCCCCAGTCCCCCCCAGTCCCCCCAGGCAGCGCGAGGCTACCCGGCCCGACAGGAGAGTGAGCAATGTTGCGTTGGATCGTTGGTACGAGCATGAGGCTCCGACACGCGGTAGTGGCCGCGACGGCGCTTCTCCTGGTGTTCGGCTTCCTCCGACTTACGGAGATGCCCGTCGACACCCTTCCTGAGTTCTCCAGGCCCCACGTGGAGATCCAGGCCGAGGCACTCGGGCTCTCCGCCGAGGAGGTGGAGGCCATGATTACCACGCCCATGGAAGCCGACATGCTGAACGGCACGCCCTGGGTGGAGGAGATCCGCTCGCAATCGAGCCCGGGACTGGCCTCCATCGTGCTGGTCTTTGAGGACGGGACCGATCTGCTGCGGGCCCGGCAGGTGGCGCAGGAGCGCCTCAATGAGATCTACGCGCTGCCGAACGTGTCGCGGCCGCCGGTCATGCTCAACCCGCGCTCGTCGACCAGTCGAGTCATGGAGATCGGCCTGACCTCGCCGTCGATGTCGCTGATTGAGATGTCGGTGCTGGCACGCTGGACCATCGCGCCCCGGCTGATGGGCGTGCCCGGCGTGGCGAACGTGTCCATCTGGGGCCAGCGCGAGCGGCAGCTCCAGGTCCAGGTGGATCCGGAGAAGCTCCGCGACCAGGGGGTGACCCTCGCCCAGGTGATCTCGACCTCGGGGAACGCGCTCTGGTCCTCGCCGATCAGCTATCTGGAGGCGTCGACGCCCGGGACGGGCGGCTGGATCGACACGCCCAACCAGCGCCTCGGGGTCCGGCACCTGTTGCCCATCACCGGCGCCGACGAGCTCGCGCTGGTGGCCCTCGACGGAGATCCGTCCCGCAGACTGGGCGACGTGGCCACCGTGGTGGAGGATCACCAGCCCCTCATCGGCGACGCGCTGGTGGGCGACGAGCCGGCGCTCATGCTGGTGGTGGAGAAGTTCCCGTGGGCGAACACCGTCGAGGTCACCGAGCACGTGGAGGAGGCCCTCGCGGCGCTCCGGCCGGGGCTCTCGGGAATGACGCTGGACTCGGAGCTCTATCGGCCAGCGACGTATCTGGAGCAGGCGTTCTCCAACCTGGGCACGGCCTTGATGGTGGGCTCCGTGCTCGGCCTCCTGGCGCTGGTGGCGCTGGTCCTCAACTGGCGGGTCGCGATCGTCAGCATCGTCTCGATCCTGGCGTCGCTGTGCGCGGCCGGCACCGTGCTCTACGTGCGCGGCACCTACATCAACATGATGGTCGCGGCGGGTCTCCTGCTGGCCATGGGCATCATCATCGACGACGTGGTCGTGGACGTGGACCACATCCGACGGCGGCTGCGTAAGCGGAGCGAGGAGGGCCAGACCGGCTCCACCGCGGCCGTGATCCGGGACGCGGTGGTGGACGCGCGCACCTCGCTCCTCTACGCCACGGTCATGATGGCGATGTTCGTGACGCCGATCTTCTTCCTGAGGGGCGTGACCGGCGCGTTCACCCGGCCGATGGTCACGACCTATGTACTCGCCTTCGCCGCCTCCACATTGGTGGCGCTGACCACCACGGTGGCGCTGAGCCTCTTCGTTCTTCCCGAGGGAGCGTCGCGTCGGAGCGACTCCCCGCTGCTGGCGCGGTTCCAGCGCGCCTGGGACGCCATCAGCGCCCGCATCGCGGGCTCGCCGCGGCCCGCGTTCGTGGCCGTGTCGGTCCTGGCCCTTCTGGGG
>QJYK01000258.1 GCA_003248075.1 Gemmatimonadota bacterium
GCATGGACCAACCCATCCCCCCCGAGATCCGGAACGATGGCCTCGCCGCACGGATCGAGGAGATCGCCGCCACGCCGGGCGTGCGCGTGATCGTGGAGGACGGGTCCTCCTCCGGAGACGGGAGTACCCAGGCGTTCATCACCGGCGCGTTGAGGAACCCGGAGCCTCCCCGGCTACACTGCTTCGAGCCCTCGGAGGCCCGATTCGCACAACTGCGCGAGCGGCACGGGCACCACACGTTCGTGCAGCTCCACCAGTGTTCGTCCGTTCGCTCGAGCCGCTTCGCGTCGGAGGCGGAGATCAGCGAGTTCTGCCGCGGGTTCCGCCCGTGGCTGAAACGGCGGAGCAAGCGCCGATATATGGAGTGGCTGCAGCGAGATCTCGAGTACATCCGGGACTCGCCCCAGGACCGGGACGGCGTACGTCACGTCAGGGAGCGCCACGCGCCCGACGGATTCGATGCCGCGCTCATCGACGGCTCGGAATTCACGGGTCGGGCCGTCCTGGAGGACGTCTATGGCGCCCGCTTCATCCTCCTGGATGACGTCCGCAGCTTCAAGAACCATGGCAATTACAGACGCCTGCTCGCCGACTCGTCCTACCAGCTGATCGAGCGTGCCCTGCGCGTGAGGAACGGATACGCGGTCTTCCGCCGGAAGGATTAGGAGCGTCCGCCACCAGCCTGGGGCTTCCAACCCTCGACCCCACCCGGGCGTCGAAGCATACGAGGTATACTACGCGAGGGGTGCACGATAGGCTCGGGGGGACGCATGGCGCGCATCGGAGAATTCGAGCTCCTGGTTCTGCTGGCGATTCTGCGGCAGGCGGATTCGCCCTACGCGAACCGGATCCGTGAGGACCTGGAGTCCAACGCGGGCCGGAAAGTCACGCGTGGGGCGTTGTACCGGACACTCGACCGACTCGCCGGGAAGGGCCTGATCGAGTGGGAGCTCGAGCCCAGCGGCACGCCGGAGCGGGGTGGACATCCGATGCGCCGGCTTGCGTTGACGGAGGAAGGCGTCGAGTCCGTCCGCGCCTCGCACGAAGTGCTGATGCGCTTCTTCGACGGGCTCGATCCGGTTTTCCGCTGATGGTCGAGAGGCCCCCGCGGCTCGCCGAATGGGTCCTCACCCGGGCGCTGGGCGACGAGGACGCTGCCCGATCGATCCTGGGCGACGTCGCGGAAGACTTTGCCGCCATGCTTCGGCGCCGTGGGGTCGGCGTGGCCCGTCTGTGGTACTGGAAGGAAGCCCTGGCACTGACCGGAAGCGCGCTGCTGGGGCGCGTCAGAGGACGTCCGCTGACCCGTGTGACGACGGAGGGAGGGAGCACCGTGAGGGAAGCAGTCAGCACCATCGGGATGCTGCAGGATGCGCGCTACGCCCTGCGGGCCACTCGGAAGGATCTGGTCTTCTTCGCCTTCGCGACGGCGATCATCGGCCTCGGGGTCGGTGCAAGCACCGCCGTCTTCAGCGTGATGAGCCCGCTGCTGCTGCAGCCACTCCCGTTCGAGCAGCCCGACCGCCTTGCGGTGATCGCGCTCTCGGACGCCGAGGGTGCCGGGCTGTCGGCCGTGACGTCCCGGACGTCGAACGTGCGCGATTTCCGTGAGATGAGCCGTTCGTTCGAGAGCATCGGCGGCTTCAACGCGTTCTTCGAGCAGGGAACGTACAACCTCGCGGGCGTCGGCGAGCCCGAGCGGCTCCTCGGCGTCGACGTGACGCAGAACTTCCTCGACGTGCTGGGGGTGCGGCCGCTGCTCGGCAGGAACTTCGTCGCCGAGGAAGGCGTGTGGGACGGCCGTCCGGCGATCCTCCTCACCCACGGCTTCTGGGCCCGCCGCTTCGCATCCGATGCAGGCGTCGTCGGTACGGCGCTGACCATCAACGGGGTGCCAACCGAGGTGGTGGGTGTCCTGCCTCCAACGTTCGACTTCAGCTCCGTCTTCACGCCGGCCTCGCGGGTCGACTTCCTGAGGCCGTGGCCGATCGCCGACGAGACGGACAACTGGGGCAACACGACGACGATGATCGGGCGGCTGACCGCGGGCGCGACGATCGAGTCGGCCCAGGCCGAGCTGGAGAGCATCGTGCAGTCGCTGCAGGAGGCGAACCCCAACCGATGGGGACTGGCCGCCGCGGTGAGTGGGTTGCAGGAGAAGATCGCGCGCCCCTTCCGCTCCGCGATGCTCCTCCTGGCCGCGGCGGCGGCTGGGGTGATGCTCATCGTGTGCGTGAACCTCTCAAACATGCTCCTGGCCAGGAGTCCACGTCGACGCCGTGAGATGGCGGTGCGACGCACCTTGGGCGCCACGCGCGGGCGCCTCATCCGGCAGCTCCTCATCGAGTCGACCTTCGTCTCCATGAGCGGCGCGCTGGTGGGCGTCGCGGTGGCCGCGGGCGCGATCCGCTTCGTGACACGCACCACCGGGCTCGAAATCCCCATGCTCAGCTCCGTGTCCATCGATGCCTGGGCCCTGACCTTCACGGTGGGCGTCGCCGTCCTCGCGGGCTTCGCCGTCGGGATCATCCCGGCGCTGCAGGTCGCCGAGGGTGGAGAGGCCGAAGCGCTCTCCAGTGCGAGCCGCGGGTCGAGCGGCGGCGTGAGGGCCCGTCGTCTCCGAGAGGGCCTCGTGGTCGCCGAGGTCGCGACCGCGTGCGTGCTCCTGGTGTTCGGTGGCCTGGTGATGAAGAGCTTCCAGCGGCTCATGGACGTGGACCTTGGCTTCGAGCCCGCCGGGGCGCAGGCCTGGCGCCTCAATCCCACGCGCAGTTTCGAAGCGCTCGCCGACATCGCCGGCTACTACGAGGGGATCGTGGCTGCGGTGGAGGCCCTACCCGGCGTCCGGGGCGTGGGGCTGACCGACGCGCTCCCGCTCGGGCGTAACCGGACGTGGGGGACGCGGGTGGTGGGCAAGACCTACGGCGAGGACGATCCCACGGAGAGCATCTTCCCGCACATCGTGGACTACCGATACACGGCGGCCATGGGCATCGACCTCGTGGAGGGCCGTACCTTCGATTCTGGCGACACGGGTGACAACACGCCGGTCATCCTCGTGAACGAGACCGCCGCCGAGCGCATGTTCGGTGGAGACGCGCTGGGTAAGGCGATCCGGATGTGGTTCGGCGAAGCCGAGGTCGTCGGCGTCGTCGAGGACGTGAAGCACGAGTCGTTGGACGTCAGCGGCACCAACGAGGTCTACTTCCTGATCACGCAGGCGTGGTCGTTCAACTCGCTGGACATGATCGTACGCTCCGATCTCCCGCCGGCGACGCTGCGGGCGTCTGTCTCCGCCGCGATCCGGGGTGAGGACGCGCTGATGCCCGTGGACGAGACCTGGACGCTCGACTCGACCGTGGCGGAGTCGGTCTCTCCGCGGCGCTTCACGCTCCAGCTCCTCGGCGCGTTCGCCGCCAGCGCGCTGCTCTTGGCCGCGCTCGGGATCTATGGGGTGCTCTCCTACTCCGTGACCGAGCGGGTGCCGGAGATCGGCATCCGCATGGCGCTCGGCGAGTCGGCGAGCGAGGTCATGCGCCACGTGGTCGGCAAGACGCTCACCCTCGCGACCGTTGGCGTCGTCATCGGCTCGGGCGCGGCGCTCGCGGGGACGAGGCTGATCTCGTCGCTGCTGTATGGCGTAGAGCCCACCGATCCGCCTACGTTCGTCACCATGGTCGCGGTCCTGTTGGTGGTGTCCGCGCTGTCGGGGCTGATACCGTCGATCCGCGCGGCCCGGATCGACTCGGCGGGGGCGTTGCGCTCCGCGACGTGACCCTCGCCGGAGGAGGTGACGATGAGGAGGCCCGCGGTGCCCGGGCTGCGGGTCCTGGCGTCGGCCCTGTTTGCCCTCCCCGCCATGGGTTGCAGCGATCCGGTACGGACCGACTCGCCGCTCCCTCCGTCCGTCGAGGACCATGAGTTCGACGGGGGGTCCGCCATCGGCGATCAGGAGCTGACGGCTGTCCAGATCGAGAACCTGGCGCTCCTCGCCAAGGTCTGGGGCTTCGCGAAGTACCACGATCCGCGCGTCGTCGCCGGGAGCGACAACTGGGACTACGCGCTTTTCCGGGCGATTCCACCCGTGCTGGCGGCTCCGGACCGCGGCGCCGCCGCCTCCGCGCTCGTGACGTGGCTGGACGAGCCCGGCTCGATCCCGGCATGTAGCCCGTGCGCCCAGCTTCCCAACGGCGCGCACCTCCTGCCGGACAACGACTGGATCGAGGATGCGGGAGACCTGGGCGACGCCCTGAGCGACCGATTGGTGGACATCTACCGCAACCGTCCGGTCGTGAGCGCCCAGCGGTACGTCTCCTTCGCGCCCAACGTGGGCAACCCGGACTTCACCGCGGAGGCACGATACGCCAACCTCCCCTCACCGGACGCCGGGTACCGCACGCTGGCCCTCTTCCGGTTCTGGAACATTATCCAGTACTGGTTCCCATACCGGGACGTCATGGACGAGGACTGGGAGGGCGTCCTGCGCGAGTTCATCCCCGCCATGATGCGAACGATGGACGGCGACGCCTACCGGCTCACGTTGATCCGGCTCATCGCGCGGGTCCACGACACGCATGCCAACATCTGGAGTGATCTCCACGTGCAACCGCCCACAGGGGCCGACGAGACGCCCTTGATCCTGCGCTTCATCGACGGCAAGCCCGTCGTCGCGGGGTACTCGCACGACCAGCAGGGCCCGGCCTCCGGCCTGGAGGTGGGAGACGAGATCCACCGAGTCGGGGGCGTCAGCGTCGAATCGATGGTGGACTCGATGAGGGCGTACTATCCGGCGTCCAACGAGGCGACTCGCCTGCGCGACATGGCGCGAAGGCTGACGCGGGGCACCGGTCCGGTCTCGCTGGAGGGGATGGGCGCCGCAGGCGCGTTCAGCACCTCCGTATCCCGCGTGCCCCGGTCGACGCTGAGCCTCGGCTCATCCTATACGCACGACCTGCCCGGCCCGACGTTCCGCATGCTGACGGACAGCGTCGCCTACCTCAAGCTCTCCTCCGTTCAGGCGGCCAGCGCGGCCGATTATATCAGGGACGCGCAGGGCGCTCAGGTGCTGGTCATCGACATCCGGAACTACCCCAGCGAGTTCGTGGTCTTCGCCCTGGGCGGGCATCTGGTCACCACTCCCGAGCCGTTCGCCCGCTTTACGACGGCCGACGCCTCCAACCCAGGCGCGTTCCGCTGGACCGCCCCTGTTTCCCACACGCCACGAGAGCCCAGATTCGCGGGCACGGTGGTGATCCTGGTGGACGAGACGACGCAGAGTCAGGCCGAGTACACGACCATGGCATTCCGCGTGGCGCCGGGAGCCATCGTGGTGGGAAGCACGACGGCCGGCGCGGACGGGAACGTGTCCCGCATCCCGCTTCCCGGTGACGTGGAGGGCATGATCAGCGGCATCGGGGTCTTCTACCCCGACGGCACACCGACCCAGCGGATCGGCATCATCCCGGATCTGGTCGTGCACCCCACCGTGGAGGGAATCCGGGCGGGGCGGGACGAGGTGTTGGAGGCAGGGGTCAGCCACGCCCTGGGGCGGGACTTCCGCCTACCCACCCCTCTGGCGCCATCGTTCGAGGCTCGACCGCGCCGCTAGAGCAGGTCGCGACCGCCCACCGGCTCGTGCACGGATCGACCCTCAACGGATCGGCCCCGGGAGGCGTCCTCTGGGGACACGAAGCGTGAATCAATCTCCCGAAAGAGGCTGCGTCGTTCCTTGAGGCCGATCGCCTGGATGACCGTGCTGGCCCTCATGCCCTCCGCGTCGCCGACGCGTGTGGCGGGTCAGTCGAATGGTGGACGGGGCGGCGCCGTTCGCCCCTCTCTGGAGGTCGGGCGTGCGGACGACCGAATCCGTCTGGATGGGGTGCTCGACGACCCCGCCTGGGCGACGGCGTCCGCGCTCCCGGGCCTGACCATGACCGAGCCCACGGAGGGTGGCACCCCCGCCGCGGTCACCATCGTGCGTGTGCTCGCCGACCCACGGTTCCTGATCATCGGCATCGATGCCCTGGACCCGGACCCGTCTGGGATCGTCAGCACCTCCAAGGCACGCGATCCTGAGATGGACAAGGAGGACTACATCAAGGTGGTCCTCGATCCGTTTCTCGATGGCCGCACCGGATACGTATTCGCGGTGAACCCCGGCGGCGCCCGCTACGACGCGCTGGTGGCGCGGGGAAACCGCAACGGAGAGGACGCACAGTGGGACGCGGTGTGGGAGGCACGCACGCGGCGTAGCTCGCGGGGTTGGTCCGCGGAGATCCGGATCCCGATCCGGAGCCTGACGTTCGACGGATCGCTTGACCGGTGGGGCTTCAACGTCGAGCGGCGTGTGGCACGGCTCCAGGAGGTGAGCCGCTGGGCCAGTCCCTTCCGGGACGCCAAGCTCAACCAGACCAGCCGCGCCGGCCTCCTGGTCGGGCTCCCTCGCTTCGACACCGGCGTGGGACTCACCGTGCGGCCGGCGTTGGTGCCGTCTGCGGCGAAGTCCGGGGAGGGTGCGACCTGGACGACCGACGCCCAGCCCTCGCTCGACGTATTCCAGCGCGTCGGATCCACGCTCACGGCCATGGCGACGGTGAACACGGACTTCGCCGAGACCGAGGTCGACACGCGCCAGACGAACCTCACGCGCTTTCCGCTCTTCTTCCCCGAGAAGCGGACGTTCTTCCTGGAGGGGTCGGACCTGTTCGCGTTCGGGATCGGGCTCAGCCAGTTCCGCGGATCGGACCTGGTACCCTTCTTCAGCCGGCGAATCGGGCTGTACGACAACGAGGCCGTCCGGCTGAACGCCGGGGGCAAGGTCACCGGCAAGGTGGGCAACACCAGCATCGCGGCCCTGGTTACCCACACCGGCGCCGTGGAGGGTGTGGTGGATGGCGCAACCATGGGCGCCGTGCGGATCCGGCAGAACGTCCTGGACGAGAGCACGGCCGGAGTCATCGCGACTTTCGGCGACCCGACCGGCGCTGGAGGGAGCTATCTGGTAGGCGGCGACTTCACCTTCCACACGTCGCGCTTCCGTGGAAGCAAGACGCTCGAGGCCGGCGCCTGGGGCCTGGTGACCGATCGCGAGGGGCTCACCGGAGACCGCGTGGCCTTCGGGGCGGGGATCGCCTACCCCAACGACATCTGGGACGTCAGCGTGACATATACGCGGGTGGGCGACGGCTTCGATCCGGCCATGGGGTTCGTGCCCCGGTTGGGGTTCCACAAGCTCAGCACGTCGGTGGAATACCGGGTCTACCCGCAGTCCGTCTCGTGGCTGCGCACCATGTTCCACGAGTTCCGCCCCAACGCCTACTGGGGACTCGACGGCGGTTGGCAGAGCTACCGGATCTTCGCCGCGCCGATCAACTGGCAGCTCGAGAGCGGGGACCGCATCGAGCTGAACGCCAACCCGGAGGGCGAGAACCTGGACGAGCCCTTCGAGATCGCGGACGGTGTGACGATCCAACCGGGAGCGTACCACCACATCCGCTACCGGGTGGAGGCCGAGCTGGCATCCAAACGTCCCGTGAGCGGTCAGCTCACGTGGTGGTTGGGCTCCTTCTACGACGGCTCCCTCGACCAGTACGAGGGCACACTTCGCATCAAGCCTTCCGAGCTGATCTTCTTCGAGCTGACAGGCACGCGGAATGTCGGAAGCTTGTCGGCCGGCGACTTCGCGCAGAATGTTGTGGGCGTGCGGGCAGTGCTCAACTGGTCGTCGGACCTCCAGCTCACCAGCTTCCTCCAGTACGACGACGAGTCGAACCAGATCGGCACGAACACCCGACTCAGGTGGACGTTCAGCCCGTTCGGCGAGCTGTTCCTGGTCTACAACTACAACGTGGTGGATCGACTCGACCGTTGGGCGCTGGACTCCACACAGCTCATGGCGAAGGTGCAGTACGCGCTCAGGTGGTAGCGCTCGCTAAGCGCCGGCCTTCTTCGGAGCGGCCTTCCTCTTCGGAGCGGCCTTCTTCTTGGGGGCGGCCTTCTTCTTCGCGGTGACCCTCTTCTTTGCGGTGACCTTCTTCTTCGGAGCGGCCTTCTTCTTCGGAGCGGCCTTCTTCTTCGGAGCGGCCTTCTTCTTCGGAGCGGCCGGCTTCGACGCCGACTGCTCCCGCATCTCCGAAGCCTTCTTCACGGCCTCGGAAGCCGCCTTCCTGGCGGTGGTGGCCGCCCGCTTCACCATGGGCTTCGCCCTCTCGGCGCCCCTGGCCATCGTCTTTCGCGCCGACTCCACGACGTCACCGGCTCGCTTCTTCGCCGCCGCGACCGCCTTCTTGCGCGCCTTCGCCCTGAGCGCTTTCTCCTTTTCCTTCTGAGCCTTCAGCTTCGCCGCGGCCTTCTCCTTGGCGGCCCGCGCCTTCGCGCGCTCGCGCTCGAGCTTCTGCTTGGCGGCAGCCTTGGCCTTCTTCTCGCGCTCTTTCGCGGCCCTGGTCTTTGCGCGCTCGCGCTCGAGCTTCTTCCTGGCCGCCGCAGCCTCGCGGGCCTTCTTGGCCTTCTCGCGCTCTCGCTGCTTCTTGGCTGCGGCCTTTGCCTTCTGGGCCGCGGACTGCTTCTTCGTGGTCGCCATGATCCCCCCCTGGTGAGCGACGGCTGGGCACCGGAATCTGCCGCGTGGTGGGGTGTGAGCGCCATACCATGGACGGCTGCCGGGCGGAGCTCCTACCCGCACACCTCCGCGCGCCTGAAGTCCACGACCGCCCCGGCCTCCGTTCCGTTCGGTTCGGCCGGACGATCCGTGCGTCGACCGACGTAGCGGACCGGCCAAGCGCCTACATCCCCCACCTCGGCCTCGCGTCGGAAACCTTGTTGTCGGTGAGGCGGGTCAGCCCCGATCCGTCCCGGTTCGCGACATACACATCCCAGTTACCGGAGTGCCACGAGGTGAAGGCCAGCGACGAGCCGTCGCGTGACCAGTCGGGATAGACGATGAACCCCGCCACGTTGAGGAGCCGCACCGGGTCGGACCCGTCCGCGTTCATGACGTACAGGCCCGGCTGCGATCCCTGTCCCGC
>QJYK01000203.1 GCA_003248075.1 Gemmatimonadota bacterium
CCGTGATGACCCCGCGCCGCGCCCTGAAGGAGGCCGCCTTCAGAACCGGCTTGCGTCCGAACGACTTGCCGAGCCCGTCGGCCTCGAGCACGACCTCACCGCTGTTCACGGCACCAACGCTTCCAGGAGCGCAGCCACGGGAATCACGACGAAGACGATCGACCGGGCTGGAACCCCGAGATTACCGAGGAACAGATCCTCGCTCCGTCGTCGCGCATCCAGGAGCACGGCTACCGCGACGATGGGGAGCATCGCCACCTCGACGCCCAGGGCCGGGTTCACCACACCCCCGAAAGCCAGGGCCACCCGCAGGCCTGCCCAGACCGCGGCGGCGCGCAGCCCGTAGGCGTTGCGGAACCGCCGAAGGCGAAGGAGCGTCACCCTGTTGCTTCCATGTGACCTCACCCCCTCCACCGTCGCTGAGTACGCGGCCCGGCGCGGTCCCGCCTTCGGCCCGAGGGGCCCCCGGGGGCCGACTCCAGCGCCGGTTCGTACCAGGCGCCCTCGACCGGCTCGAGAGCCCCGCCGTCCGGACCTCGCAGCCGGATCGGGATGGTCCGGTTGTCGCCACCCATCAATCGCTTCCCGACGTGGAAATGCAAGTGCGGTTGTCCCGAGAATCCCGTCGATCCGCTGTAGCCGAGCAGCTGCCCGGTCACGACCGTGTCGCCTTCGGCGACCTTGATACCGCGGAACAGGTGCCCATAGGACGCCAGGGTGCCGTCGACGTGGGCGATCGCCACGAGGTTCGCGCGCTCCAGCAGCTCCCGCGTCAGTGCCCCATCCCTGAACCCATCCTGCACGTGTACCACGATGCCCGCCCTCGCAGCCAATACAGGCGTTCCCTCGGGCATCCCGAAGTCCACGGCGTATTCGTTCGCCTCCTGATGCGTCGGACTCCCATACCCCGCGATCAGCCGTCGTGGACGGGCGCCTCCGAACGGGGCCGAATAAAGAACGCTCTCATCGGGTCGCGTGCCGTCGCTGCCGAGGTCGATGCTCACGATGGGGTGCGCACCGAGGGTGGCGTCCGCATCGGCACGACGGAGCCGCGTCAGCCTCACACGCCGTTTCGGAGGCACGACGCGCACGATCGGCAGCCCATCCGTGACGCTGACGTTCCGTAGCTCATCGAAGGCGAGGGTAACGGTCGCAGGGATCGGGCCTCCGTTGCGCGCCCACACTTCGATGCCTCCGTCCTGCGGAATCGCGTCGACGCACACGCGCCACTCGCAATTGCCGGTGGGGTCGCCTTCGGGCGCGCCCCCGGCGAAGGATGCGCAGGCCCCGAGCGGGGCCACCCAACCGACGAGGACCCAGCGACTCACCGGCCGCGCCCTTCGGCGACACGACCGGCAGACATCGCCCAAGTCACGCCAGCGGACCGATGACGAAGATCGTGTTGCCGAAGGGATCCTGGAACCCGAACGTGCGTCCACCCCATGGCTCGTTCATCGGGGGACGGCGGATCTCGACCTTGTCGCGCCACTCCGCGTAGAGGGCGTCGGCGCTCTCGACTTCGAGCGACACGCACGCGTCGCGCCCGTGGCCGGACATCGGGCAGTCGACCGTGATGCAGATGCCGCCGCGCTCGAATCCGACGTGGCCGTCCCTCCCGTCATCGCTGGCCTCGAAGCGCAGATCGAATCCGAGCCTGCCGACGTAGAAATCCTTGGCGACGCCCACGTCGTCTCCGGGCAACACCGGCACCGCTCTCGCCATCGCCCCCCCTCCCGCTCGTTCAGTCTATTCTGACCGCAGCACCCGCGCCGGATCCAGCTTACTCGCGCGCCGGGCCGGCACCCAGGCCGCGACGGCTATCAAGGCGAGCATCGTGGCCGCGACGGCGGCATACCGGCCGGGGTCCAGCGCGCCGACTTCGTAGAGCAGACTCGTGATGTACGAGGAGAGCGCCGCGGCGGCGCCGACCCCCACGAGGAGGCCGACCATGCCGACCCCGGCCGCATGTCGGACCACACCCGCGGCCACCTGCCGCGGCGCGGCACCGAGCGCCATACGCACACCCAGCTCCCGCGTTCTGAGCGTTACGATGAACGAAGTCACGCCGTACATGCCGATCGCCGCAAGAAGGAGTGCCACGACCGCGAACCCACCGACGAGCGTCGCGTTCAGGCGTTGTCGCGAGCGCTCGGAGGCCCGGATGTCCGACAGGCCCCGGACCCTGACGAACGGCCCCGACAGGGGAATCCCGGGCTCGACTGATCGGACCGCCTCTTGGACGGCCCGGATCACGTCCGGCGATCCCGGAGTCGAACGTGCGAGGATGCGCACCTGGGACCAGAGTGTATGCGCATAGGGTACGTACACGACGGGTACGATCCGACCTCCGGTCTCCGAGGCGTCCAGATCGGCGACTACGCCCACCACACGCCCAAGGAGCGGCTCGCCGAAATCGGCCCGTGAGCTCGCCGCCTTCCTCAGCCCCAGCGTTCTGCCGAGGGCGGACTGGGGACCACCCAGTCGGGCAGCCAGGGTCGCGTTGACGATCATGGGGCCCTCCGCTCCCGACAGATCGTCTTCCGTGAACTCACGACCGGCCAGAACACGCGTCCGGATCGTCGCGAAATACCCTGGGGACACGGTGCGGTAGTGTGCCGTCGGCTCGTCTTCGCCCTCCGTCGGCGCATGATCGACGGCTACGGGCGTGGGGACCCCGGCCAGCCCGCCCGGCCCATGGTTCGTCAGCGCCACCGAGGTCACCCCCGGGACGGCGCGGACCGCCTCCAGGAGC
>QJYK01000073.1 GCA_003248075.1 Gemmatimonadota bacterium
CTCGACGACTACGCGGTGATCCGCGGGGAGGCCGTCCACGAACTGATCCGCAGCATGGTGCCCCGGCTCCCCGACACGCTGCATCTGGTCATCGTCTCCCGGGTGGATCCGCCACTGCCGCTGGGTCTGTGGCGGACCCGGTTCTGGCTTCACGAGCTGCGGGGCGGCGACCTCCGCTTCTCGCGCGACGAGGTGGGTGCGCTCTTCCACGCGCCCGATGGAGTCCACCTCAGCGATGGCGCGATCGCGGTCCTCCACGACAAGACCGAAGGGTGGATCGCGGGTCTGCGGCTGGCCATGATGTCGCTGTCCGGGACCGTCGATCCCGAAGCGCGTGTCCGCGAGTTTTCAGGCAGCGACCGCCTGATCATCGACTACCTGATGGAGGAAGTGCTCGCGGCCCAGCCGCCCGAAATCCGCGAGTTCCTGGCGGTGACGGCGCCCCTGGAGCGGTTCTGCGCCCCACTCTGCGATGACCTGCTCGGCGCACGCCCCGACGGCCCGGACAGCCGCCAGGTGCTCGACTGGCTCTATCGGCACAACGTGTTCCTGTTTCCCCTCGGTGCGCTCGACGGCTGGTACCGCTATCACCACCTCTTCCGTCAGCTGCTCCTCGATCGGCTGCACGAGCTGCTGCCAGGGCGTCGCCGGGAGGAGATCTCCCGGCGGGCGGGCACGTGGTTCGCCCGCGAGGGGTGGATCGAGGAGGGATTGCAGTACCTGGTGGCGGCAGGCGACCTGGACGGCGCCGCCGATCTGGTGGCGGAGCACCTCACGGCGGCCATCAACCGGGACCTGTCGCGCCGGCCCGTGGCGCGCTGGCTCGCGATGTTTCCGGCGGACGCGAAGCAGGGGCGACTGCCACTCATCGTCGCCACCCTCTACATGATGATCCTCCAGTCGGACATCGACGGCATGCTCCGCCTGCTCCATGAGGCAGACACGACGTGCCGCAATCTCGAGGGCGAGCGGCACCGGAGGTGGTGGCGGGAGCTGGAGCCGGATCTGGATACCCTCGAGGGTTATGCCCGCTATTGGGCCGGCGACATCCCGGGCGCGCAGGAGCACGGGCAGCGCGCGCTGGCCTCGAGCCGCGATCCACTCAGCTACCAGCATTCGCTGGCCGTGATCTATCACGGCGCGACGCTCGCCCTCATGGGCCGCCGTTCCGACTACGAGAGCTTCCTCGAGGGGGGGCAGGTACGGGCGGAGGCCGCGGGCGGCCCGCAGTTCGGACCGTACCTAGTGGTCAGGGCCTGTGTCCACTTTTACCATGCCGAACTGGACGAATGTCGGGACGCAGCCCTGCGGATGACACCAGCGGGCACCGCCGCGGTGGTTCCGAAGTACTGGCAGGGCATCGGGTACTACCTGCTTGGCACCGTGGCCTATGAACGCGACCTCCTGGACGAGGCCGAGGCGCACTTCCGCGCGGTCGAGTCGCTGCGCTTCGACTCGGCGCCGATGCTGTGTCATCATGGGCTCATCGGCCTCGCACGGGTGTCGCTGGCACGGGGCGACTACGAGTCCGCGGGGCAGCGGGCCGCCGCGGCCCGTCGCTACGCGCTCGAGCTGGAAAGCCCGATGGCGTTGCAGGACGCGGAGTGGTTCGAGCGACGGCTTGACCTGGCCACCGGGAAGATCCAAACGTCCCGATTCGCCCGTCCGAGGGTTCCCGATTTCATGCGGGTAGCTATCGATGCGCCTTCCCAGATCTGGGCGTGGCTCCAACTCGCCGACCCCGCCCCGGACGGAGCCGAATCCGCTCTGGCGTTCATCGACGGGGCCCGCCGCCAGGCCGAGACCTACGGCGTCGAGCACTACCTGATCCAGTCCTCCATCCTCCGCGCGATCGCGCTCGATCGCCTCGGGCGGCGAGAGGAAGCGGTCGTGGAGCTCGAGAGCGCGGTGCGACGCGCGGAGCCTCACGGCCTGGTCCGGTCCTTCGTCGACCGGGGTCCCACGGTGCGTGAGCTGCTGCTTCAGGTCGCGCAGCGGCAACCCGACGCTACGTCCGCCGAGAGACTCCTCGCCGCGTTTGGAGCTCGGGCGCGCGGCGGCGCCTGGAATAACGCGCACCCGCCGGTGCCGGGGGTCGATTCGACGGCCGGAGCGGCTGGGAGCACGGGACCTGCGTTTGGCGAGTTCTTCACCAACCGCGAGCTCGACGTGCTCGAGCTGCTGCAGCAGCGACTGACGAACAAGGAGATCGCCGCGAGACTCTCCGTCACGGCGGAGACGGTGCGGAAGCACACCCAGAACATCTACCGCAAGCTCGGGGTCCACGGCCGCCGGCAGGCCGTCGCCGGGGCCATTGCACGCGGAATCCTGACCCCCCCCTAGAATCCCCCCTTTTCGGGGCTGTTCCACGCCACTCCCGAACGCGACCTTGTCCCCGCCCTGCTGCTCATGGGGGGGATGATCATCGGATGACCCGGCCACCCAGGACTCGACCCGCCGGACTTCCACCCACCGAATACCGAATCGTGGTGGCCGGAGCGCTCGACCCCGCGTGGTCCGAGCGGGCATCGGGGATGGCGGTCGTCGTTCATGAGGAGGCCGATGGCGGCACCACGACGGAGTTGCGCGGCCGCCTGGCCGACCAGACGGCGCTCATGGGAGTGATCGACCGGCTGTACTCCTACGGCGCCCATCTGCTGAGCGTCGAGTGCCTGTCGCGTCGCGGTGGCGAGGAGGAGGCGATTCCATGAAATCGATGACCCGGCTGGCACGCGCCGGAGCCGCTCTCGCCCTGTCGTGGTGCCTGGTTGGCGCCCCTCTCACGGCGCAGGGCGGCCAGCCAACCACCAAGCCGTCGGCCAGTGAGATTGCGGACCAACTGGCCAATCCCAATGCCGCATTGGGGATCCTCAACTTCCCCGTCGACTTCGTCAACTACGGCGGCACCCTGCCCGATGCCAGCGGGCAGAACGCGTTCAAGATCAGCGCCCAGCCGATCTTCCCCTACCCGATTGCCCAGGGAGTCAACTTCTTCCTCCGGCCACTGCTCCCGGTCGTCATCACCCAACCCGTGCCCACCGCCGCGGGCTTCGATGGTCGCGGTGTGGCCCTGGGCGACATCGGCTTCGATGCCGCCATCGGCTGGACGCACCCGCTCGGTCTGACGCTGATCGGCGGCGCGGTGGGCGCCGCACCAACCGCCACCGACAGCGCGCTCGGCCTGCACCAGTGGCTGTTGGGCCCCGAGCTGCTCGTGGGCTACAAGGCGCCCTGGGGGTTCGTGGGGGTGCTCGTCACCCAGCAGTGGCGGATCGGCGGCAGCAACGACGCGAGCACCAGCATCACGGGCGGCCAGTACCTCTACACGATCAGCGTGAGTGGCGGATGGCAGATCACCGCCCAGCCCGTGTACTCGTACAACCACAACGCCCCGGAGGGAGACAAGCTCACGTTTCCGCTCGGCACGGGGGTGGCGAAGACCGTGATTCTCGGCGCGACGCCGCTCAAGCTGGGCCTCCAGTACTGGTATTACATCGCCAAACCCGAGGCGTTCGGGCCACGGCACCAGGTGCGATTGCAGCTGACGCCCGTGATCCCGCTGCCGTGGTAACACATTCCGTGCTCCTGTCCATCCACGCTGGAGGAAGCGAATCATGAGCGACGTAACGAATCGGCTGGAACAGGCGGCGACGAGCTGGCTGAAGCAGGCGCACAGGAACGCCGGCTGGGTGATCGCCCTGGGCGTCCTGCAGATCATCGCTGGTGTCGTGATGATTTTCTCGCCGCTCGCCGGCGGCCTCACCGTCACGGTCGTCCTGGGCGTCGGCATGATGCTCGGCGGCATCGCGGGCCTGTTCGCCGCCTTCGGCGCGGACTCCTTCGGCGCCGGGACCCTCGCGTTCTTCTGGAGCCTGCTGGTCGCCGTCGTCGGATTTCACGTCGCCACCAACCCCGGCCTCGGCCTCGCCACGCTTACGCTCATGCTGGCGGTGATCTTCTTCGCGGGAGGACTCTCGCAGATCATCGTCGCGTTCAAGATGAAGCCCATCACGGGCTGGGGCTGGGCGCTGACGGGCGGGATCGTCGGTGTTCTGGCGGCATTCATGATCTGGCGGCAGTTCCCGCTCTCGGGCCTGTGGCTGGTCGGGACGCTCGCCGGCTTGCAGCTGCTGGTCGGCGGCATGACCACGGTGACGGTGGCAGGCGCCGCACGCAAGCTTACTGCGTAGCCGTGACAGCGAGTCGCGCACTGGCAAGGCGGAGGAGGTGCAGGAACGTGCCATCGTCGAGAAGCTGGCCAGATAGAGGCGACAGCGGCGACGAGGGCACGGTGATGGACCTTCTGGACATGCTCACCACGCGCGGGAGGCGATATGAGACACTTCGACCGGCACCTGGTGACCCGGGGTGGCGTCCAGGCCTGGATGGGACTTGGCTGGCTGCTGTGCCTCACCATGCCCGCCGTGGCGCAAGACACCACGGCAATGAAGCAGGACACCACGATAAAGCAGGATACGATCCGGGCCGGCCTTCAGGGCTCGACCAACCCGCTGGCCGAGAACAGGACGCCATTGACCGGCGATGACCTGATCGATGAATCCTTCCCCAACTCGATACCGCTCTTCGGCACCAACATCCGTCTGGCGGTGGGCGGCTACGTCAAGGCGGACTTCATCAAAGATTTCGACTATGTCGGCGACCCGTACGAGTTCGAATTGGGCTCCATCGCCTTAGACGGCACCCCCGAGCGCGCGCTCGGGGGCATCACGACGTTTCACGCCAAGGAGAGCCGCGTCGGCTTTGACTTGCGGTCCGTGGTTCGGCGGAGCGATGGGAGGGCCTTTCCACTCCAGATCTTCGTGGAGTTCGACTGGTTCTTCGATGCGCCGTCCTCTAACCTGCATACGCGCTTGCGCCACGCCTACGGCGTCATCGGACGGCTCCTGGCGGGACGGACATGGACCACCGCGGGCGACCTCGCCACGCTCCCCGGGCTGATCGACTTCTCCGGTGGTGATGCCCTCTACGGCGGCAGAGCCACGCAGATCCGGTGGCAGGACAGGCTGGGCGGACCGTTCACGTACGCCCTGGCCTTGGAAGAGCCCGCTGCCCAGGTGGACAACCCGACGAACCTGGAAGGTAGCTCGCGGCCACCCTGGCCCAACCTCGCCGGCATGGTCAAATGGAAGGCGCCGGGCGGATCGAGCGTTCAGCTGGGCGTCGATGTCTTTCCCGTCGCGTGGCGCGGGCCGTCGACGGTCCCCAACACCACGGAGGTGGCCTACGCCCTCACCGTCATGAGCCGGGTGGTGTTCCCGGTCACCGCGTACCACGACGCGCTCCTCTGGGGAGGTGGAGTGGGACGTGGTCAGGCGGCGAGGATCATCGCGCTCTCGTGGGACGGCAAGGCGTCGGGCGCCGTCACGGCCAATGGCCTGGACCTCAACCCGGCGTGGTTCGTCTTCGTCGGCTACAACCACTACTGGAACGCCAATCTCAACTCGACGGTGTCCACCAACTGGACCGGGACGGACCTGCGGGACGTGCAGTCCGACGGCACGATCCAACGCGCCGGCGGGGTGCACGTCAATCTGATCTGGTTTCCGTACCGGCTCGTCTCCACCGGCATCGAGTACATGTGGGGCATGCGGGAGAACAAGGACGGAACGCAAGGCACGGCGTCGCGGGCGCAGTTCATGGTGAAGTTCAAGTTCCATTGAGCGCCAAGAGGAGGAACAAGGCGGACAAGGCCCTCTGGACAGCGAGGAACACGGCCAATGCGAGATGAGCGATCGTGGGCGAATGGATCCAGGCGGCGCCACGTTGCGCCACGGATCGGCGTGCGCGCGAGCCGGTCCCTGGCCGGCAACCGGACTCGCGTCCACACCATCGTCGGCGGAGGGTGACATGTGCCCCGAACCCGATCGTGCCGACAACCCCGGCCCCGCACAGGGCGCGGACCTCGACCAGGCCTGCCGGTTTCTGAACGCCCTGGTCCCCGCCATCCAACGCTACGGGATCTCGTCGTCCGCCATGGAGTCGCAGCTGGCGCGGGTGGCCAGCGCCCTGCACGTCCGGGGTCAGTTCCTGGCGACGCCCACGCAGGTGCAGTCGATCCTCTGGGAGGGCGAGGATGACCTGCAGCGCATTCACATCTCGGTGGTGAACGCCGGCGACTACGACCTGACCAAGCTGTCCGAGGTCAGCGAGTTGGTGGCGCACGTGGAGTCCGGGGACACCACTCCCGATGCTGGCCTGGAACGCCTTCGGGCCATCCATGCCGCCCCCCCGGAGAATGGCCCGTGGCTCGACGCAGTGGCGTTCGTACTGTGTGGACTCGGCTTCGCCGTCATGCTGGGCCTCTCCTGGCTCGACGTGTTCCTTGGCGGCGTGCTCAGTCTCGTGTCGTTCGGCCTCACCCGCCTGGCCACCCGTTCGCGGGGCTTGACCGTCGCGCTTGAACTGGTCGTCGCCGGTGCGGCTGCCGCACTCGCCACGCTCCTGGCCCTGGTGTTTCCTGGAAGCAACCCGATGGGCGTCGCGGTCTGCGCCGCTATCTACTTCGTGCCGGGCTTCGGCTTCACACTCGGAGCCAGCGAGCTGTTGACCGGGAACACGACGTCCGGCCTGATCGGCTTTACGCGTGCCCTGGTCACCTCGACCAAGCTCGTCATTGGCGTCCTGATCGGAAACGCGCTCGTTCGCGGCTGGGCGACGGTCCCGCTCCAGAAGGTGGATGCGGGCGTTCCGCACTTCTGGACGTGGCTGTTCGCTCCCATGTTGGTGCTCGGCCTGGCCATGCTGTTCCGCGTGCGTCGCAGGGAGCTGATCTGGCCTGTGCTCGGTGGACTCGTGGTATGGATTGGCGTGGAAGCGGGCTCGGGACTCGGCGTCTGGCAGGGCACTTTCCTCGGCGCGTTCCTGCTCATGTTCACCTCCGAGCGCTTCACCCGGGTCAGCGGGCTTCCCGCGGAGATCATCCTGTTGCCTGCCGTCATGCTGCTCGTTCCGGGTCTCGCCGCGCTACGGGCCCTCTATGCTGCGCAGACCCAGGGACTCGTCGAAGGGTTCCGGTCCACGTCGCTCGTCGTCTTGCAGATCGCCGCGATCCTGGGCGGCCTGCTGCTCGGGGAAGCCATCTGGTCCATCAAGCGGATCACAGCCTCCGCGACTGTTTTCAAGCGCCCCGACAGGAAGGCAGGACATGGATGAGCCGGATGGCGACGCGACGCACATCCGCGGCCGGGGCGCCAGATCGACCTCCACCCCCATTTTTTCCCCATTTCGGGGCTGTCCCCCGACCATGGACCTGGGCATGATAACGCGTAGGAACTGAAGGAACCTCGACATGGCGAATCAGCAGCCGGCGTCGCATCGCGTCGTCTCGATCGACACTCCGCTGGCAGACGTCCGCGTTCATCTGATCTGGAGAGGAAGATGAAGACATTCGAGACGCCCCTGAGCCAGATCGAGAAGATCTACTCGTACTTTCACGATCCCGCGGCAATTCCGATGGGAGCCAGGATCAACACCATGGCGGTCATGAACATCATGGGCAGGTAAGAACGTCTTCAGAAGGACAAGCAGGAGGCGGCGAGCAATGACTGACTACAACAAGATCCCGCAACGATTCCACAAATATGACTCCTCGGACAGGGCAAAACAGCTTGTCCAAACGTCGTTCGCAATGGACTCCCTCTTCTCTGGTGTCTGGCCATCGCAATGGTCCACTCCGGAAGCTCCGGAATTTCACGACGTGCTGGGGCAGGCCAAAGCTGCCGGATTCAACGTGCTGGGGGCCTGTACCTCGGCGGATTCGGTGGGCGGCGATCTGCACGCAGAGCTGCGCGCTCTCGAGTTCTATCTGAAGAAGATCAATGAACACCCCGAACGGTACAAGATTGTCCGTACCGTCAAGGACATCGACGACGCGATCACGGAGGACAAGCTGGGACTGTACTTCACTCACCAGGGCGTGAAACAGTTCGAAGAGGACGTAGATCGCGTGGCCGTCTTCCGCCACCTGGGTTATGGATACTGTCTGCTGGCGTACAACAATCGCAACTGGGTGGGGGACGGCTGCTTCGAGACCGAGAATGCCGGGCTGACCGGCATGGGCAAGCTGTTGGTCGATGCCTACAACCGCTACGGCATGATCCTCGATGTCTCGCACTGCGGAGAAAAGCTGTCGCTCGATGTCATCGAACGGAGCAAGGATCCCGTCATCTCGTCACATTCCGTCGCCTATGCCATCGCCGCCTACCCTCGCAGCATTTCCGACGCACGGATCAAGGCCGTTGCGGCAAGCGGTGGCGTGTGCGGCATCAACATGGTGGCAGGATTCCTCGACCTGTCCAATCCCGACATCCTCACGACGGACGTCATCTTCCGCCATATCGATCACATGGTCAGCCTCGTAGGTATCGATTACGTCGGTTTTGGATCCGATTTCATCCCGGATATGAACCAGACGGCGATCAGCCTGCAATCGCCTTTGGGACAAATCGTATTTCCTGACGATGGGTATTCCATCAAGTTGGGAGCGAAAGGACTGCCCACGCCTAGTCCAGGCCAGATCGTCGCAGCACTGGTCGACAAGCTTCTGGAGCATGGCTACTCGGAGCCGGACTGCCAGAAGTTCCTCGGCGGCAACTTCTACCGCGTGTTCAAGCAGGTGTGGAAGTAGAACAACCTAGATCGCCGCCTATGACTCCCGGGAACCGGAGGAGCAGTGACATGGCAAAGGAGCCCCCGAAGTCGCATCGCGTCGTCTCGACCGATACTCCGCTGGCAGAAGTCCGCGACATCTTCTCCTTCTTCCACGCGCCCGCGAACGTCGTGCAGATTCAGGTAGCGAGCGACAAGACGCTCTACGCCTGGCAGAACCTGTCGGGGTTCCAGTACACCATGCAGATCTTGCGTGATGGCCCTATCAGCGCACTGCCCGAGGCGATCAATCCGAGAATCG
>QJYK01000074.1 GCA_003248075.1 Gemmatimonadota bacterium
TCCCGTCATGATGGTCACGGAGGACACGACACGGGCTCGGCCGGAGGTGCTGAGGTCCCTGTACGGCAACGCCATCGGCTGGGGGGCGAAGAGGCTGTGTATCGCGGACACCGTGGGGCACGCGACGCCCGACGGCGCCCGCGCCGTGGTGCGCTTCGTCATCAACGAGATCGTGAAGCCGTCGGGTGCCGACGTGGAGGTGGACTGGCATGGCCACCGCGACCGTGGGCTGGGGCTCGCGAACGCGCTGGCGGCCATCGAGGCCGGGGCCACGCGGATCCACGGGACCGCTCTCGGGATCGGCGAGCGGTGTGGCAACACGGAGATGGACCTCCTGCTCGTGAACCTGGCGCTCCTGGGGGTCCACAAGGCGGACCTCACGGTCCTGCCGGAATACTGCGAGCTGACCGCGCGGGCGTGCCGCGTGCCTCTCGTGCACTCCTATCCGGTGGTCGGCAGGGACGCCTTCCGAACCGCGACGGGCGTGCACGCCGCGGCCATCGTGAAGGCGGAGAGGAAGGGCGACGCCTGGCTGGCCGACCGGATCTACTCGGGGATCCCGGCCTCACTCGTAGGGCGCTCGCAGACGATCGACATCAGCCCGATGTCGGGCCTGTCGAACGTGAAGCACTGGCTGGAAAGGCACGGCTACGACCCCGACGACGAGATACTGTGCCGACGGCTCTTCGAGGCCGCCAAGCACACCGATCATACCCTCACACAAGAAGAGCTAGAGACCCTCTGCCGAGGCGACTGACCCGCCGGTCCGTCCCGAACGGGGAGCGTGCTCGGCTCGGGACGCTCCTATGAACGGCGCAGTCGCCAGGAGGATCATGGACATGGCTCCGAATACCCCGGGCGTGCCCCGCATCCTCGTCGTGGAAGACGAGCCCGACATCGCCGCGCTCATCGCCTACCAGCTCACGCGGGAGGGCTTCCGCGTCGAGACCGCCGGCAACGGCACCGAGGCGCTGAGCGCGGTGGCCCGGGACGTCCCGGACCTGGTCGTCCTGGACCGGATGCTCCCCGGGCTCAGCGGCGACGAGGTGCTGGAGCGGCTCAAGGAAGAGCCGGGGACCTCGACGATTCCGGTGCTCGTCCTGACCGCGAAGCGCGAGCAGGAGGACCGGATCAAGGGGTTCGAGCTCGGCGCCGACGACTACCTGACCAAACCGTTCAGCCCCCGCGAGCTGGTGCTCCGGGTCCAGGCCATTCTGCGACGACTGCAGGAGGCCGGCGTGTCCTCGGGTGGCCGGATCCTCAAGGCGGGTCCACTGCGGATGGATCTCGGCTCCCACCACGTAGTGATGCACGGGGAGGAGCTCAACTTGACCCCCACCGAGTTTCGCCTGCTCCAGGCGCTCCTGGAGCGACGGGGCCGCACCCAGAGTCGCAAGCAGCTGCTCGAGAAAGCCTGGGACGTCGAAGCCGGCGTCTCCGAGCGGATCCAGACGCGCACCGTCGACATGCACGTGCGGCGTCTTCGGGCGAAGCTGGGCGAGGTGGGGGATTGGATCCAGACGATCCGGGGCTTCGGCTACCGGATCAAGGTGCCGGACGGGCTCTGACCGCCTCACCGCTTTTCGGCGCTTCCGTGTCATTCCTGGGTATTTCCTGTAACACGACCGTAACAGGACCGTTGTTTGAAGCCGTTTTTATTGAGACCGCGTCACGGATCGGTGACATTGCGAATATGAAGGAGGGACGGTCCCTCCTGCTTGGTCTCACACGGAGGCTTCATGCGACGTCTCTCGATCCTGCCGGCTGCAGCCGCGCTGTGCATCTCTTTTCCCGTCCAAGCCCAGGTGGACATCTCGGCGCGGGCCGCCAACATCCGCATCGGCGGACGCCTTCATTCGCAGTACGCGACCTCCTCGGTGGGATCGTACGACGATCAGTTCTTCTTCCGGCGGGTGCGCATCATCGCCGACGTGACGGTCAGCGACTTCTTCGACGCCCGGGTCCAGCCCGACTTCGCCGGTGGCACGGCGGAGCTGAAGGACGCCTATGTGCGCTTCAACTTCTCCCCGGCGTTCCAGCTCACCATGGGCCAGTTCAAGCGAGCCTTCGACATCTTCGAGCTGTCCAGCTCCACGGACCTGTCGCTGATCGAGCGCGACGGTCGGGTGGGGGGCGTGAGTTATTGCGCGGGGGTCGGAGGCGTCTGCTCCTACAGCCGCCTGACCGAGAAGCTCGGGTTCGCGGATCGCGACCAGGGCCTGCGCGTGGCGGGGGGCTCGGGAAGAGTGGACTACGAAGTAACCCTGACGAACGGCACCGGCGCCAACGAGTCGGAGGAGAACGACGCCAAGTCGTACTCGGGTCGGGTCAGCCTGGCGGCGACGGACAAGGTCACCGTCTCGGGCCAGGTCGCGCTCCACGACTACGCGGTGGACCAGGACAACCAGTACGCTTCGGCCTTCGGCGCGGATGTGCAGTACGGCAGCTGGCGCGACGGTCTGCTGGTGCAGGCATCCGTCGTGAGCGGCGAAAACTGGGAGAACCTGAACACCGCGCTCGAGGCCTCGACCTTCCTCGCCTTCCAGGCCGTCGCCAGCTACTACGCCGCGCGCGAGGGCCGGGTCACGGGCATCGAACCGCTCGTGCGGATCAGCTACGCCGACCCGGATTCGGATTCGGCGGACGACGGCGGGCTGATCTTCACGCCAGGGCTGATGTTCTACGTCTCGGGGAAGAACAAGGTCGGCGCGAACCTGGATATCTGGTCGCCCCAGACCGGCGACACCGAGTTCTCGTTCAAGATCCAGAGCTTCCTGTACTTCTGAGCGGCTGAAGGAGCCGCCGACCCGGTACATCGTGCGGCTTCGCATCCAACACTGGCTCTTCGGGGGCTTCCTCGGGGTCACCGGCTTGCTGGTGCTCCTGCTCACGATGCTCGTGACGTCCGGGCTTCGGCTCGACCTCATCGGCACGTTCGAAGACGAGCTGGAGCGCCAGCTGGCGCTGGGGACCTGGGTGTTGGAGCGCTCGGAGCACGAGTCGGCGGACTCGCTGGCGCGCGCGATCACCTCGCTGATCGGATACCGCGTGTCCATCATCGACACGGCCGGCGTGGTGCTGGCCGACTCGTACGTGGCCGCCGAGCGGATGTACCAGGTCGAGAACCACCGCGGTCGCCCGGAGGTCCAGGGCGCGCTCCAGGGGCACGTTTCCTACGCGCGGCGCACGAGCGCGACGGTGGACCAGCCGCTCCTGTACGCGGCTGTTCTGGTCCACTTCCGGGGCGCCCCGATCATCCTGCGGGTGGCGGCGCCGCTCGACACGATCGAGCGCACGGTCACCCGCGTGCGCCGGACGGTGACCCTCACGGGGCTCGCCGCCATGGCGGTGGCGTTGCTGTTGGCGTTCGCGCTGAGCGTGGGGCTCGCCCGGCCGCTCGTGGTCCTCGCGGACCGCGCGCGGCAGCTGACCGCGGGCGATTTCTCCACCCGGGTGCCCCGGGGTGCGGCGGTGGCCGAGCTCTCCGAGCTCTCCACCGCGTTCAATCGTCTGGCCGATGAGCTCCAGGCCAGGCTGTCCGAGCTTCGGAGGGATCGTGACGAGATGGGGGCCCTCATCGACACGATGGCCGAGGGCGTGATCGCCCTCGACGAGCAGGCCAGGGTGCTGCGGGCGAACCGATCCGCACGAAGCCTCCTCGGTCTGCCGAGTGGAATGCAGCCCGGTTCTCCCGTGGGTGCGCTCGTCCGCCAGAGCGAGCTGCGCGAGCTCCTGGAAGAGTCGGTGCTGCACGCCGTTCAGACGCGCGAGATACGACTCGATGACCATGTCCTTCTGGCCGCATCGCGCCGCCTGGACCTCGGGGGTGCCGTGACCACGCTCCTGGACGTCACCGAGACGCGACGGCTGGAGCAGGTCCGGCGCGACTTCGTCGCGAACGCCTCCCATGAGCTCAAGACGCCGCTCACCGCGATCCGGGGCTTCTCCGAGGCGCTTCTGGAGGACGACCCGCCACAGAACCTGCGCCGGGACTTTCTCGCTTCGATCCGGAACAACTCTGTCCGCATGCAGAGGCTCGTGGACGACCTCCTGGATCTGTCGCGGCTGGAATCCGGCGCGTGGACCGCCGATCCCGCCCGGGTCTCGCTGGCGGCCGTGGCGTACGGGGCCTGGGCGCAGCTCGAGGAGCTGGGCGCGGACAAGGGCATCGACTTCGCCGTCGACGGCGATCGTGTGGTGCTTGCGGACGCCCAGGGACTCGAGCAGGTCTTCCGAAACCTCCTGGAGAACAGCGTGCGGCACACCGATCCGGGCGGAACGGTCCGGGTCGCGTGCTCCGCGCCGTCACCAGGCCTGGCCCAGGTCGAGATCTCGGACGATGGCGAGGGGATCCCGTCGCGGGCCCTGCCGCGCATCTTCGAGCGCTTCTATCGGACCGATTCGTCGCGCGCGCGGGACCTGGGCGGCACCGGCCTGGGGCTCGCGATCGTCCGCCACCTCGTGGGCGCCATGGGTGGCGACGTCTGGGCCGAGAGCGAGCTCGGGAAGGGGACGACCATCCGCTTCACGCTTCCGCTCGCGGAGGGGTGACCTCCGGCGCCGTTACCGTTTCGTTACTCGCCCGTCACGGGTTCGCCCCCGATTCGAGCCCAGCTTTTCAGTAGATCCCCCGCATACTCCACATCTCTCGAGACGAGGCTTCCCCAACGATGCGCAACACCTTTCGGGCGCTCAACGCGGCGCTGACCTCTGCCCTCGTGGCCGCCGCGTGCGGCGGCGGCGGTGAAAGCCCGGGCCTGGCCGGTGAGGTCGAGATCGACGGCTCGAGCACGGTATTCCCGATCCAGGAGGCCGTCGCCGAGGAGTTCCAGATCGCGAACCCGAACGTCCGGGTCTCCGTCGGCTTCTCCGGCTCGGGTGGAGGCTTCAAGCGGTTCTGCGCGGGAGAGACCGACCTCTCCGACGCCTCCAGGCCGATCAACGACCGCGAGCGAGAGACCTGCGCGGCCGCGGGAATCGAGTTCACCGAGCTCCGCGTGGCCTGGGACGGCCTTTCGGTGGTCACCAATCCGGCCAACGACTTCGCCCAGTGCATGACCCTGGAGGAGCTCTCCCGGATCTGGCAGCCGGGGAGCACGGTGACCACGTGGCGCGACGTTCGCCCCGCATGGCCGGCCGAGGAGATCAAGCTGTACGGCCCGGGCACGGACTCCGGTACTTTCGACTACTTCACCGAGACCGTGAACGGTGAATCGGGGGCGAGCCGCGCGGACTACCAGGCGAGCGAGGACGACAACGTGCTCGTCCAGGGGATCGCCGGTGATCCGTACGCGCTGGGCTATTTCGGATACGCCTATTATGCGGAGAATACGAGCCGGCTCAAGCTGCTCGCTGTCGACGGAGGCAACGGCTGCGTGAGCCCTTCCGACCATACGATCGCCGACGGGACCTATGCCCCTCTGTCGCGCCCCCTGTTCGTGTACGCGAAGCACGCCGCACTGTCGCGCCCCGAGGTCGAGGCATACGTCGACTTCATGCTCTCGAGCCTGAGCGAGGTGGTTCCGTCCACCGGGTATCATGCGCTGTCGGGTGCCGAGTACGAGCAGCAGCTGGCCGCCCTGCAGGGCGCCGCGGGCGCGTCGCACTAGCATCCGACGGAGCGGTCGCCGGTGAGCCAGCCAACGGGGGCCGCGGGGTCCGAGGTCTTCGATCCCGCGGCCCTCGCGCACAAGCGCACGCGGAATCTGGCCGAGCACGTGATCGGCCTCCTGCTCTTCCTGTGTGCGGCCGCATCGACGCTGATCACGGTCGGAATCGTCCTGGTCCTCCTGCGCGAGACGATCTCCTTCTTCAGCAGCGTTTCCCTGATCGACTTCCTGACCGATCCCCAGTGGACGCCCCTCTTCCAGGAAAAGCACTTCGGCATCCTGCCGCTCGCGGCCGGTTCGTTCATGGTGGCCGCCGGCGCCGCCGTCGTGGCCGTTCCCACGGGGCTCCTCACCGCGCTGTTCCTGAGCGAGTACGCTTCGGAGCGACTTCGGGCCTTCCTGAAGCCCACCCTGGAGATCCTGGCGGGGATCCCGACGGTGGTCTACGGCTATTTCGCCCTCACCTTCGTGACCCCCGTTCTGCGGGCCCTCTTTCCCTCGACGGAGGTCTACAACGCGGCCGCGGCCAGCATCGTCGTCGGGATCATGATCATTCCGACGATCTCGTCCCTGTCCGAGGACGCCCTGCGCGCGGTACCGAGCTCACTACGTGAGGGAGCCTACGGGCTGGGTGCCACGAAGCTCGAGGTGTCCACGCGCGTGGTCCTGCCGGCCGCGCTCTCCGGAGTCATCGCCGCGTTTATCCTCGGAATCTCCCGCGCGATCGGCGAGACCATGGCGGTCACGATCGCGGCTGGTCAGATGCCGAACCTGACGTTGAACCCGCTGGAGTCCATCGAGACGATGACCGCCTACATCGTCCAGGCCAGCCTGGGCGACACGCCGCACGGCTCGATCGGCTATCAGACCCTTTTCGCCGTGGGCATGACGCTCTTCCTCATCACGCTGGCCATGAACATCGTAAGCCAGTTGATCCTGTCCCGCTTCCGTGAGGCCTATCAGTGAGCGGACAGCGGCTGACGGGCGGATCCGCGCCAGGGGGCCGGCGCAGGCGCACCATGGGCACGGCGTTCATGGTGTTGTGCGGGGCGGCTACGCTGGTGGGGGTCGTCGCGCTGGTGGTCCTGCTCGCGGACCTCGCTCTGGACGGCGCGCCACGACTGTCCTGGAGCTTCCTCAACAGCTTCGCATCCCGCTTTCCCGAGCGCGCCGGGGTGAAGGCCGCGCTTCTCGGCTCCGTGTGGATCCTCGCGCTGACCGCGCTCATCGCTTTTCCCGTCTCGGTGGCGGCGGCGATCTACCTGGAAGAGTACGCCCCGCAGACCTGGGTCACGCGGCTCATCCGGCTCAACATCGCCAACCTCGCCGGGGTTCCGTCCATCGTGTACGGCATCCTGGGCCTTGCCCTGTTCGTCCGCACGCTCGGCCTGGATCGGAGCATCATCTCCGGCGCCCTGACGCTCTCGCTTCTGATCATGCCGGTCATCATCATCGCCTCCCAGGAGGCGATCCGCGCGGTGCCTTCGTCGATCCGCGAGGCCGCCTACGGCCTGGGCGCCACGCGCTGGCAGGTGGTGCGCACCCAGGTCCTTCCCATGGCCATGCCGGGGATCATGACGGGCGCGATCCTGGCGCTGTCTCGGGCGGTCGGGGAGACGGCGCCGCTCATCATGGTCGGTGCGGTGGGCTTCATCGCCTTCGCGCCGACCGGCGTCTTCGACTCGTTTACGGTGCTGCCACTCCAGATCTACAACTGGATCTCGCGACCGCAGGAGGAGTTCCACCAGCTCGCTGCGGCTGGAATCCTGGTGCTCCTGGCGGTGCTGCTCACCATGAACGCCGCCGCCATCCTCTTGCGCAATCGATACCAGTCGCGTCGCTGAGCACGACGACGCTTCGAGACCATGCCCACTATCTACGACATTGACACCGGGGGAAAGGCGCCTGCGCTGGAGGCGCGGGACCTATCGGTCTTCTACGGGTCCAAAGTGGCCGTGAAGGAGATATCCCTGACGATTCCGGCCAACCGCGTCGTCGCGCTGATCGGACCTTCGGGCTGTGGCAAGAGCACGCTGCTCCGTTGTCTCAACCGGATGAACGACCTCGTGTCCGGAGCGCGGGTCGAGGGCGAGGTGGCCTTCCGTGGCAAGAACCTCTACGACACCGACGTGGACCCGGTGGAAGTTCGCCGCCGGATCGGTATGGTCTTCCAGAAGCCCAATCCCTTCCCGAAGTCGATCTACGAGAACACCGCGTTCGGTCCCCGCATCAACGGGTTCCGGGGCGATCTGGACTCGCTGGTGGAACAGTCGCTGCGCCAGGCCGCGCTATGGGACGAGGTGCACGACCGGCTGAGCGACTCCGCGTATGCGCTGTCGGGGGGCCAGCAGCAGCGCCTGTGCATCGCGCGCACGCTCGCCGTGAAGCCGGAGATCGTGCTCATGGACGAGCCCGCCTCGGCGCTCGACCCGATCGCCACCCAGCGAATCGAGGAGCTGATCTACGAGCTCAAGAAGGAGTACACGATCATCATCGTGACCCACAACATGCAACAGGCGGCGCGCATCTCCGACTACACCGCGTTCCTGTACATGGGAGAGCTCATCGAGTACGGTCCGACCGAGAGCATTTTCACGAACCCTCGTGAGGAGCGCACGGAGGCCTACGTGACGGGGAGGTTCGGATGACGATCGAGCAGAAGCCGCGCCGTCACTTCCACGACGAGTTGGACACGCTGCAGAAGCGTCTCATGCAGATGGCCGGGATCGTGGAGCGCTCGCTCGGTGTGGCCACCGATGCGGTGGACTCGAGGGATCCGACGGTGGCCGCGACGATCATGAGCGACGACGATCGCGTGGACGAGCTGGAGGTCGAGATCGACGAACGGGTCATGGAGCTTCTCGCGCTCCACCAGCCGATGGCGACCGACCTTCGCCAGATCATCGCCTCGAACAAAGTCGCCAACGATCTGGAACGGATCGGTGACCACGCGGTGAACATCGCCAAGGCCGCGCGCAGGCTCGCGGACACCAACCCGCTGCCGAAGCTGCGCGAGCTCACGGAGATGACCGAGATCACCCGCGAGATGGTCTCCGACGCGCTCGCGGCCTACGTCTCACGGAATGCGGGCACGGCCCGCATGGTCTGTGTGACCGACGACAAGGTCGACAACCTCCGCCGCTCCCTCTTTCGCATACTCGTCACCCACATGCTCGAGGACCCGAAGCGGATCGGCGCGGCCCTCGAGCTGCTGCTGGTCTCCCAGAACCTCGAGCGGATCGCCGACCTGTCCACGAACATCGCGGAGGACGTGGTCTTCCTCGTGGAAGGCCGCACCATCAAGCACGGGATGGATGGACATCAGGTCCTCGACTCCGACGAGGACGACGCGCTGGACTGAGCCGCCGGGCCTCGTTGCCAAGGGGCCACGCCGGCGCCTAGTCTTCGCGGATGGGGGACCAACACGAGAGCCCGCCGACGTCGCGGCAGGAGGGCCCGAACGGCCGTGAGATCATGACGTCGCTCGACGACGGCATGGAACGCGCGGTCGAGGCGTTGATCGACGAGGTGACCGAAACGCAGCCCCAGGCGTTTCCGGACCCCTCGGGCCTGCGGGGGCGCGTCGCCATCGTCACCGGTGGATCGTCGGGCATCGGGCGGGCGATCGCGCTCGAGCTGGCACGGTGCGGTGCGCACATCGGCTTCTGCTTCCTCGACGACGGAGGCCCCTCCCGTCGCGCCGCGCAGACCGTCGCGGGTGAGCTTCGGCAAGCCGAGGTACGAACCTATTTCCGCGCCTGCGACGTGCGCGAATCGCGGGACGTACGCGCGTTCGTCGCCGAGGTTCATTCCGAGCTGGGTGGCATCCACATCCTCGTCAACAACGCCGGGATCGGACGCGACAGGGCGCTTTGGCGGATGGAGGACCACGAGTGGGAAGCCGTGGTGCGCACGAATCTCGACGGGGCGTTCTTCTTCACTCGCGCCGTGGCTCCGTTCATGCGGGCGCAGGAGTACGGGAAGATCGTAAACATCACGTCGGTGCACGGGATCCGCGTGGAGTTCGGCCTCGCCAACTACGCCGCCTCCAAGGCGGGACTGATCGGCCTCACGCGCAGCGCCGCGGTCGAGCTCGGGTCGAAGAACATCAACGTGAATGCGGTGGCGCCGGGCTACATTCGCACGACCCGCCTCACGGCCGGCGTGCCACCGGAGATCCTGGACCAGGCCCGCGAGGAGTCGGCCCTCGGACGACTGGGCGATCCGCAGGACGTGGCGGGTGCGGTGCTGTTCCTGGTCTCGGAAGCCGCGCGGCACATCACGGGTGCCGTGCTCCCCGTGGACGGCGGATACCTGCTCTGATCCCTCACCTCGGTGAGGTCGGGGTCGGTCCGCCGTGAAGCGGGCGCCAGGCCCATTGCCCGGGTCCCTCCCTCCCCTCATTCTGCGCGGATGCCTTTGCTCCGACGGTTCTCGGCGGCGGTCGACGGCCTGAACGACCGTATCGGGACGGCCATACGCTGGCTCGCCCTGATCATGGTCCTGGTAGGCGCGTTCAATGCCATCGCGCGCTACACGACCCGCTACACCGGCGTGTCCCTGAGCTCCAACGCGTACCTCGACCTTCAGTGGTACTTCTTCTCGCTGATCTTCCTGCTCGGCGCCGCGTACGGGCTGAACCGGGACGTGCACGTACGTGTGGACGTGCTCTACGCACGCATGAGCCGGAAGACGCGCGCCTGGATCGATCTGGCCGGGACGGTCCTCTTCCTGCTTCCGTTCTCGCTCCTGATGCTCTGGGTCTCATGGCCCGCCGTGCGCAACTCCTGGTCGGTGCACGAAGCGTCTCCGGACCCCGGGGGGCTGCCGCGGTATCCCATCAAGGCCGTGATCCTGGTGTCCTTCGTCCTCCTCGTGCTCCAGGCTTTGAGCCAGATCGTCAAACAGATCGAAGTGCTGAGGGGGCAGGAGAACGGATCGGCCGGAGGCGCGCCCGCGACGGCGGCCGGTGATCACGGGCATGGGGGGCACGCGTGAGCGCGCTATGGGGCCCATCGATGTTCTTCGGGGCTCTCATCCTCATCTTCAGCGGATACCCGGTCGCCTTCGCCCTGGGCGGCACCGCGCTGCTGTTCGCGACTCTCGGCGCGATGGCGGGTCACTTCGATCTCGTCCTGCTCTATGCGCTTCCGGAGCGCACGTTCGGCACGATGTCGAACTACACGCTGCTGGCGGTGCCCTTCTTCATCTTCATGGGGACGGTGCTGGAAAAGAGCCGCCTTGCCGAACAGCTGCTCGAGACCATCGGTGCGCTCTTCGGGCGCTTCCGGGGCGGGCTGGCGCTGGGCGTCATCTTCGTGGGCGCGCTCCTCGCTGCCGCGACGGGCGTGGTGGGGGCGAGCGTGACCGCGATGGGCCTCATCTCCCTGCCCGTCATGCTGCGCAACGGGTACAAGGGCTCGTTCAGCCTTGGCGTGATCGCGGCGTCGGGCACCCTCGGGCAGATCATTCCGCCGTCCATCGTCCTTATCGTGCTCGGCGACCAGATGGGCGTGTCGGTGGGCGATCTGTTCGGGGCCGCGCTCATCCCCGGGCTCGTGCTCACCGGGCTCTATGCGGTGTACGTGGCGGTGTTGGCGATGGTCAAACGGGAGGTAGCGCCGGCTCTTCCCGAGGAGGCCCGGTCCCACGGCATGGACCTGGTCCGTCGCGTCATCGTGTCCCTGTTTCCGCCCCTGTTCCTGATCGTGGTGGTGCTCGGGAGCATCTTCGCGGGAGTCGCGACGCCGACCGAAGCCGGTGCGCTGGGCGCGGTGGGCGCGATGATCCTCGCGGCGGTCAACCGACAGCTGTCGCTGAACACGCTTCGTGCCGCGATGGAGGAGACCAGCCGCCTCACGATCATGGTGATCTTTCTCCTGATCGGATCCACGGCCTTCGCGTTGGTGTTCCGTGGGTTGGACGGCGACGTCTGGATCGCCGACGCCCTAACGGGTGTTCCTGGAGGTGCGCTGGGGTTCCTGCTGGTCGTGAACGTGGTCGTGTTCGTCCTCGGGTTCTTCATCGACTTCTTCGAGATCGCGTTCATCATCGTGCCACTCATCCTGGTCCCGGCCGACATCCTCGGCATCGACCGGACCTGGCTCGGGATCGTCTTGGCCATGAACCTCCAGACATCGTTCCTCACGCCGCCCTTCGGGTTCAGTCTCTTCTATCTGAGGGGGGTGACGCCCGAGCACATTCCGACCACGGCCATCTACCGGGGCGTGATTCCGTTCATCGTGGTCCAGCTCCTGGTTCTGGGCGCCATGATCTTCTTCGCGCACCCGGACACTCCTGGCCTGCCGAGGCTCTTCTGAGCCGCGGACGAATCCGGGGGAACGGAGCGGACCGATGGACGAACCGATGACGACGGGGCGGAGGTGCGCCACTGCGATGCTCGGCCTGATGGTGGTGACTGCCTGCGCGGGTGGTGGTGACGACGATTCATCGGCCCGCGGGCCGCAGTCGCCCGCGTTCGAGCCGGTCCAGAGCGAGCTCTTCTCCGCGGACGGGGCACAGCCCAACGCGTGGGCCGACTACGACGCCGACGGCGATCTGGACCTCTTCGTCGGCTTCCGCGGGCGGCCGAACCGGCTGTACCGCAACGACCGCGGGACCTTCGTGGACGTGGCCGGCGCCGCCGGCCTCGCCGACGACGCCGACACACGAGCGGCGGCGTGGGGTGACTGGGACGCCGACGGCGATCCCGATCTGTACGTCGGCTTCGCCGCAAGCGCGTCTCTGCCGAACCGGATCTACCGCAACGATGGGGGCTCGTTCGTCGATGTCGCGGCCGAGCTGGGCGTGCGGATCGTGGGCGAGTCCCGGCAGCCGGCGTTCGTGGACTACGACGGGGACGGGGACCTGGACCTTTTCGTGGGCCTGCGGGATCAGGCCAATCGCTTGTACCGGAACGATGGCGGACGCTTCCTGGACGTCACGGAGGAGTCCGGCCTCGGCGACCCGCGCCGCACCGTCGGCGCTGCCTGGTTCGACATGGACGACGACGGGGATCCGGATCTGTTCGTCGCCAACCAGAACGGGGATGAGGACGCCTTCTACCGCAACGACGGTGGGCGCTTCCGCGATGTCGCGCCGGAGCTCGGGATGAACCAGCCCGGAAGATCGGAGGAGCAGGGCAGCGTGGGCGTCGCCGTCGCCGATGCCGACGGGGACGGGGACCTCGACGTCTTCGTCGCATCGTATGGTCCCGACGTCCTGTGGCTGAATCGAGGGGACGGCACCTGGGAGAACGCCGCGCGGGGAGGGGCGCTCGCGGGGGACCACCATTCGGTCGCCGCGGCTTGGGGCGACCTGGACAACGATGGCCTTCCCGACCTGTACGTGGGGACGTTCCTGTCCGGGCAGCCTCAGGTCCCCGACCAGCTGTTCCGCAACCTCGGGAGCGGACGCTTCGAGGACGTCACACCGGTGCCGATGCTCGGGGAAGGAGCGAGTCACGGGGTGAGCTGGGCGGACTACGACCTGGACGGGGACCTGGATCTGGCGCTCGCGAACAACGACGCGCAGGGCACGCACCCCCTGTACCGGAACCTCCTCCCACCCGATCGGGCGGCGCGCGGCCTCGAGATTGCGGTGCTCGACGGCGAGGGTCGCTGGCTCAGGGCCGGGGCCACGGTCGCGGTCGCGGCCGAGGCTGCACCGCCGGACGGGGCGGTGCCGTTCCGCTCGGCGCGGGTGGTGACCCCGGGTGGGGGGTACTCCTCGCAGGACGCCGCTCCCGTCCACTTCGGTGTCCCGTCCAACGTGTCCACCGTGAGCGTGACCGTGACCTGGTTCGAGCGCGGCGAGCGTCGTACCGCGACGGTGTCCGGGGTCGACCCACTCCGCTTCAGCGGACGCTGGCTCACGCTGCGTCTGGGGGTGCAGTGATGTCACCGGGAAAGGGCGCACCACCCGTCCGGCTCCGGCCCAAGGCCGCCTTCGAGGCCCTCAGCCGCGACGCGGTGCTGGGCCCGTGGGTCCGCGCCATCGGGTGGCCGCGTATCGGGCGGGTCCATGGTACGCCGTTCGCGTACCTGGCCCGGTCGATCATCTACCAGCAGCTCGCCGGAGCGGCCGCCGCGACCATCCACGGTCGCTTCGTCGCGGCGGTGGGCGGCCGTGTGACCGCGGCGTCGGTGTCGCGGGCGTCCGACGAGGCGCTGCGGGGGGCGGGCCTGTCCAAGGGGAAGCTCGCGTCGATCCGCGACCTGGCGGAGCGCGCGTCCCGCCTGGCGCTGAACCGCCTCGACAGGCTCGCCGACGACGATGTCCTCGCGCGGCTGACCACCGTACGGGGGGTCGGGCCCTGGACCGCGCACATGTATCTCATGTTCTTCCTCCGCCGGCCCGACGTTTGGCCCGTGGGAGACCTCGGGGTCCGTTCGGGGTATGCGAGGGTCCACGGACTCCAGGCCACGCCTGCCGAAAAGGACATGCGCTCCATGGGAGATGCGTACAGACCATGGCGTAGCGCCGCCTCCTGGTACTTCTGGCGGGCGCTGGAGATGGACGCTCCAACGGAACGGGCGTAATGGGCGCTAACCGTGTCGGTGCGATGTTGTTCATTGGCCTCACCGCCTGCAACGGCGGTGAGCAGGGGTGGACCGACACCGCGCCGGAGACGCTGACCTGGCTCCGCGTGCAGGGGGCGGATGCCTCGGTCATGCGCATCGAGGGCTTCGCCGGTCCTGAATCGGTCCGCTACGATCCCGTCCAGGACGTCTGGTTCGTCGGCAACTTCGACGGGGACGGCGACGAGCGCGATGGCAACGGCTTCGTGAGCCGGGTATCGGCGGCCACGGGCTCGATCGAGGCCCTGCGCTTCGCCGTGGGCACGGAGGCCACGCCACTCCATGCGGCGCGTGGAACCTTCATCACGGGGGACACGCTCTGGGTCGCGGACATCGACGGAGTGCACGGCTTCGATCGGGTCACGGGCGCGCACCACACCTTCGTGGACGTATCCGCCTTCGAGCCCGGCTTCCTGAACGACATCGCCCAGGGCGCCGACGGAGCCCTGTACGTGACCGACACCGGCCGCTCGGCGGTGTATCGCATCGCGGGCCGGTCGGTGACCGAGGCCGTCGTGGACGAGCGACTCGGCGGACCCAACGGGATCACCTGGGACCCGGCCCGACGACAGCTCGTGCTGGTGCCCTGGCAGCCCGACCACCGTATCCATCTCTGGGAGCCGGGCACCGCCCCGCGGGCCTTCGGGCCCTCGACGACCCCCGGCCGGCTCGACGGCGTGGAGGCGATCGATCGCAGGATCCTGTTCGCGAGCCAGTCCGACTCCTCTCTCCATCTCTTGGACGCGGGGGGGACGCGCGTCGTGGTTCGGACCTCGGGCGCGCCCGCCGACATCGGGATCGACACGAGCCGCCGGCGCGTGGCCGTGCCCTACGTCGGGCTGAACCGGGTGGACGTGTGGCAGCTCCCGCCGCAATGAGGCGGAGGCGATGACCCGTCGCACCCTCACACTCACCGAGGACCTGCACGGATACCTCCTGGGCGCGTCGCTCCGGGAGCACCCGGTCCTGCGCCAGCTCCGCGAGGAGACGGGTGGGATGGCGCGCGCCGAGATGCAGATCAGCCCCGAGCAGGGTCAGCTCATGGCGTTGCTGGTGCGGCTGATGGGAGCAAGGCGCGTGCTGGAGGTGGGCACCTTCACCGGGTACAGCGCACTGGTGATGGCGCTCGCCCTTCCGCGGGACGGTCGGATCGTGGCATGCGACGTCAGCCAGGAGTGGACGTCCGTCGCCCGACGATACTGGAAACGGGCCGGCGTCGAGGACCGCATCGACCTGCGGCTCGGGCCCGCGCTCGAGACGCTGGCGCGGCTGGAGGAGGAGGGCGGGGCGGGGACCTTCGACTTCGCGTTCCTGGACGCGGACAAGGAGAACCTGGACGCCTATTACGAGGCCGCGCTCCGCTTGCTGCGCCCCGGAGGTCTCGTCGCCGTCGACAACGCGCTCTGGTCGGGCCGCGTCGCGGATCCGACAGTCACCGATGTGGGCACCGAGGCGATCCGAGCGCTCAACGCCAAGATCCACGCCGACCCCAGGGTCCTCCCCACCCTGCTCCCGGTGGGTGACGGACTCATGCTCGCGCTGATCCTGGGCGGCGGGCCGGCCTGACCCGGCGGGCCGCTCTGACCACGATGCCCCGGATGCCCGGGACGTCAGCCCGTCATGTCCGCGCGGCCGATCCGTGGGAACGCGTTGTTGGCGTACGCCAGCTCGTTTCCAGCGAAGTAGGGGAAGGCCGACGCGCGGAACGCGCTCCAGCTTTCGTAGACCCGCCGGAAGGTCGCGTCCGCCGCGGCCTGCTCCTCCAGGTACGCGTTGGACTCGCGCCAGGCCGCGTCCATGATCTGGTTCGAGTACTCGCGCAGGGTGACGCCGTGGTCGCGCACGAGTCGCCGCAGGGCGGCCGGATTGGCGGCATCGTATGCCGCGAGCCGCTCCGACATGGTCTCGGCGGCCGCGCTCTTGAGCGCTTCCTGATACGTGACGGGAAGCTCGTCGTAGGCCGCGCGGCTGACGAGTAGCGACCCGGTCAGCCCCGGCTCCCACCAACCCGGGTAGTAGTAGTTCTTGGCGATCTGGTGGAAGCCGAGCTTCTCGTCGTCGTAGGGGCCGACCCACTCGGTGGCGTCGATGGCCCCGCGCTCCAGGGCCGGGTAGATGTCTCCACCCCCGAGCACCTGCACGGTGACGCCCAGGCGCGCCATGATCTCGCCGCCGATCCCGGGGATGCGCATGCGCAGGCCGCCCAGGTCGGCCAGGGTGCTCACGGGTCTCCGGAACCAGCCGCCCATCTGCCCCCCGGTGGACACGCAGGGGAACGTGACGATGCCGAAGTCGGCGTAGACCGAGTTGAGCAGGTCCAGCCCGCCGCCGTGATAGAACCACGCCAGCTGTTGGCGGGTGCTGAGTCCGAAGGGCACGGAAGAGTCGAACGCGAGCGCCGGGCTCTTACCGATGTAGTAGTAGCCGGGCGACACACCACACTGTACGGTCCCCTGCTGGACGGCGTCCATCACCTGGAGCGCGGGAACGATCTCCCCGGCCGCGTAGACGCGGATCGTGAAGCTCCCCCCGGTGAGCGCGGATACCCGCGCGGCGACCTGCTCGCCGGCCCCGTGGATCAGATCGAGACTGCGGGGAAAGCTGGTGGCGAGCCTCCAGGCGACGCGTGGGCCCGTCGCCGCATTCTCCTGGGTGGCAGCGCCGCCGGTCTCCGCCGCGCCGCAGGCGCCGACGGCCACGGCGCCGCCGGCTGCCGTCGCCTTCTTCAGAAACGCACGTCGATGGAGGGTCATGCTCTCGCGCCTCGCAGTCCTCTCGGTCAGTCGGAGCTCGGGCGGAAAAGGTAGGGGGCTGGCGTCGCGGGGCAATCGCCTGCTGGCGCGTACCGCCCGATCCGGGGATCTTGTGTCCACGATGACCCGTAACGCCGGCTACCGCATGACCATGAAATCGTACCGTCAGCCGTCACGTCGAGCGCTCGCCCTGCTCCCGCTCTTCGCCCTCCTCGCCGCGCTCACGCCCGCGCCGGAAGTCACTGCGCTGGCTCCCCAGTCCGTCGGACCGGTGCGGGCAGCTTCGGGGATGGTGGTTTCCGAGCACTGGCTTGCGAGCGAGGTCGGGCGCGATGTGCTGGAGGCCGGGGGGAATGCCGTGGACGCTGCGATCGCGACCGGCTTCGCGCTCGCCGTGACCCACCCGTCCGCCGGGAACATCGGTGGGGGTGGATTCATGGTGGTCCGTTTCCCGAACGGGAACGCCACCGCGCTCGACTTCCGCGAAAAGGCTCCGCTCGCCGCGAACCCCCGCATGTGGCTCGACAACGGCGTGTACTCCTCCGAGATGCACCACTATTCGCACAAGGCCGTCGGGGTGCCCGGCACGGTGGCAGGCTTCGACAAGGCACACCGCATGTTCGGGAGCCTGAACTGGGAGCGCCTGGTCTACCCGTCGGTCCGACTGGCTGAAGGCGGCTTCGAGCTCAGCGAGGGCCTCGCAGAGGGGCTGGCGTCCCTCGTCGAGCGCCGGAGCCAATACGCGGCGACGGTCGAGGCGTTCTCGAAGTCCGGCACGCCCTACGAGGTCGGCGAGACGTTCCGACAGCGGGATCTCGCGCGCACGCTCGAGCGAATCATGCTCCAGCGATCGGACGGCTTCTACCGGGGGGAGACCGCCCGCCTGATCGTGGAGGAGATGCGACGGGGCGGCGGCCTGATCACGGAGGCCGATCTCGAACTGTACCAGGCGAAGGAGCGGACGCCGGTCCGGGGCACGTACCGGGGCTACGAGATCATCAGCATGCCGCCCCCGAGCTCGGGCGGCATCGCCCTGGTGACGATGCTCAACATGCTCGAGCCTTTCGACCTCGCATCGATGGGTCACAACACGACGCCCTACATCCACCATGTGGCGGAGGCCATGCGCAGAGCGTTCCGGGACCGGGCGCGCTGGCTCGCCGACGCCGATTTCGTCGACGTTCCGCTCCACATGCTCACCAGCAAGAGCCACGCTGCGGAGCTGATGCGCGACTTCGACGAATCGCGTGCGTCCTTCTCGACTCCGGAGGATGTCACGGAGTCGTACGAGAGCCCCGAGACCACCCACTTCTCGGTCGTGGACGCCGACGGAATGGCCGTGTCGGTGACCTACACCCTGGAGGCCGGGTACGGCTCCGGAATCACGGTTCCTGGAGCGGGTTTCCTGCTCAACAACGAGATGGGTGACTTCAACGCCGGACCCGGTCTCACCGACGAACGCGGGCTCATCGGAACCGAGCCCAACCTGGCGCGCCCGGAGCAGCGCATGCTGTCGTCGATGACTCCGAGCATCCTGGCGCGCGACGGGGAGTTGGTGGCGGTGATCGGCAGCCCCGGAGGACGCACGATCATCAACACGGTGCTCCAGGTGACGCTCAACGTCATCGACTTCGGGATGGACATCCAGGAAGCGGTGGATGCCCCGAGGCTCCACCACCAGTGGCTGCCGGATCGGATCCGCATCGAGGAGGAGGGCACCAGCGACTTCACCCTCGAGGGACTGCGCGCCATGGGTCACCATGTCGACATGGGAGGCCGCCAGGGGCTCGCGCACTCGATCATGATCGACCCCGCCACCGGTGAGCGGTTGGGGGCGGCGGACCCCCGCAACCCGAACGCCGGGGCGAGGGGATACTGACGACCCCGGGCACCGACCGCGTCCCGTCGGGTACTGAACGAAAACCAGCCAACGGAGCCCTTGGAGTCCACGTGAGCCCGCTGTCCATCCTTGCACCCATCGCGGTCGCTGCCACTCTGGCCGCGCCCCCGCCCGTCGCTGCGAATGCCTCGCTCTACGCTCAGGTCCAACAGAGCGAGGGGCACTATCACGAGGGTGAGCTGGGCGCCAAGTACCTGCTCATCGAGCAGGCGCTCAAGTGCAGCTGCGGCTGTGGCCTGGACGTCCACTCCTGCCAGTACCAGATGCAGTGCGGCACGTCTCCGGTATGGTCGGCGCGCATCCGTCAACAGCTCGAGCAGGGACTGGACGAGGAGACCATCAAAGCGGGCTTCGTCGCGGAGTTCGGGGCGACGGTGCTGATGGCTCCGCCCGCGGAGGGCTTCAACCTCGTGGGCTACCTCCTGCCCGCCTTCGCCATCCTGTCGGCGGGCATGCTGGTCGGCCTCGTCATCCGTGGAGGGGCCGCGCGGCACCAGATCCTCGAGCCCGTGGACTCGGTTTCCCCGGAGGACCAGGCGCGCCTCACCGCCGAGCTGAAGAAGCTCGAGGAGGCGGAGAGCCCGGACTGGTAGACCTCCCCGTCAGTCCACGGGGGTGAGCCAGCCGCGGGCGTCCTCCACCCGTCCCTTCACGGTATCCATGAAGCGCTCCTGGATGGCCCGGGTCACCGGGCCCGTGCGTCCCTCGCCCACGGGGATCCGGTCCACGCTTCGGATCGGTGTGACCTCGGACGCCGTCCCGGTGAAGAACATCTCGTCCGCGGTGTAGAGGCTCTCCCGCGGGACGTCCTGCTCGCGGATCGGATACCCGAGGTCACGTGCGATGGTGAGCACGGCATCGCGCGTGATGCCCGCCAGCGAGGTGCCGTCCAGGAACGGCGTGATCACCACACCGTTCCTGACCAGGAAGAGATTCTGGCCGCTGCCTTCGCTGACCAGCCCGCCCGGGCCGAGCGCGATGCCCTCGGCATATCCGTTCGCGACCGCCTCCATCTTGATGAGTTGGGCGTTGACGTAGTTTCCGGCCGCCTTGGCCAGGACCGGGAAGGTGTTGGGATGCGCGCGTAGCCACGACGACACGCAGACGTCCACGCCGTTCGCGAGCGCTTCCTCCCCGAGGTACGCGCCCCACGGCCAGGCCGCGACCCACGTCTCCAGCGGGCTGTCCGCGGGGTGCATCCCGGCCGATCCATACCCCCACAGCACCATCGGACGAACGTAGCAGTCGGCGAGACCGTTCCGTCGCACCGTGTCACGGCAGGCGTCTGCCAGCTCGTCGGCCGAATACTTCACGGGCATCCGGTAGATGCGGCACGAGTCTTGGAGCCTGCGGAGGTGCTCCCTGAGCCTGAAGATGGCGGGACCGTCCGGAGTGTCGTAGCACCGGATCCCCTCGAACATCGAGGTACCGAACTGCACCGCGAGCGACAGGAGGTGGACTCTGGCATCGTCCCAGGCGACGAACTCGCCTTCCTTCCAGATCCAGTCCGCTTTCTTCAGCGCCGACGTTCCCATGCTGTCATCCGTCTCACAAGAGTCCCTTGATCCAGCCGCCGTCCACCGCGATCGACTGGCCCGTCACATAACCTGCCTTCTCCGAGCAGAGGAACGCTGTCAGAGCCGCGAGCTCCTCGGGCTCACCCAGCCGCGCGGCGGGCACCTCCTCGATCCAGGCCGCGTAAGCTTCCTCCGGCGTCCCGCCGGTGCGCGCGGCACTCGCGTCCGCGAGAGACACGAGGCGTTCGGTGCGCGTGAAGCCCGGGACCACGTTGTTCACCGTGATGCCGAAGGGCGCCGCCTCGTTCGAGATCGTCTTGGCGAAGCCGGTCACTCCGGCGCGGAGCGTGTTCGAGAGGATGAGTCCGCCGACGGGCTGCTTCACCGTGATCGAGGTGACGTTCACGATCCGTCCCCAACGTCGTTCCTTCATGTCCGGGAGGGCCGCGCGTACGAGGTTGATCACGCTCTCCAGGGTCTGCCGCGTCCAGTGGCGCCACGCGTCGGGCGTGTGCTCCTCGAAGGGGCCCGCGGGCGGACCGCCGGCGTTGGTCACCAGGATGTCGATCGGGCCCAGCGCTCCCCGGGCCGTCGCGAACACCGCGGCGACGGCGTCCGGCTCGGCCAGGTCGCCCGGGGCGATCACCGGCCGCGCGCCCGTTTTCGACTCGACCGTCGCGGCCGCCAGCTCCAGGCGCTCTCGCGAGCGTGAGTTGATGGCGACGCGCGCGCCCTCGGCGGAGAGGGCCTCCGCGATGGCGCGACCGAGTCCGGCGCTGGCGCCGCACACCAGCGCGCTGCGCCCCTCCAGCCCGAGGTCCACGCCTACTTCCTGTGAAAGTACGAGTCCGTTCCGTCGAGCCAGTCCTGGCGCGGCGGGTTGAACACGTCGACGTCGAACGTGTCTTCGAGCGCGAGCGCCTCGTGCGGAACGTTGGACGGGATGTACAGCACCTCTCCCGCCCCGACGTCGAGCTCGTGACGGTCGGGAGCGTCCGCCGCCCCGATCCAGAAGCGCAGGGCGCCTTCCAGGATGTAGGTGAGCTGCTCGTTCTCGTGCTGGTGCGTCGGCACGATGGCGCCCTTCTTCAGGTAGACGTGCGCGATCATCATGCGCGTGCCCGTGAAGAGGCGTCGGGTGATGTCGTCGGTGACCGTCTCGAGGGGGATCTCGTCCCAGCGGGCGTGCCGGACAGACGGTGCGCTCATGGCGGCTCCAGGCGATTCGGGGGTGGGGCTCGCCAATCGGCGGCTCCCGACGCCCCGTGTCAACCGCGCACCGCGGGTTCCGGCGCGGGCGCCCTCCTCCCTATCCGGGCGCGCGCTCCGCCCGCCAGGGACGCCGGGCGGTCTCGCCCGTCGGCCGCAGGAGCACGATCCAGGTCGTGCCCTCCATCCGGTCGCCGTCGAGGGTCCCCTCCCAGTTCATGCTCTCGGCGACCGCGAGCTGGGGATCGTCCGAGTCGTGCTCGGTCGCCTGCAGGCGGATCCGGTTGCCGTCCACCGTGCCGGTGATCTGCCATGTCACCCCGCCGGGGTCGGAGAACCAGGTCCCGGAGAGGGCGTTGGCGTCGCGCTCGAGCACCAGGCGCGCCTCCCCCCAGCGCTGGATCTCCACGGAGCCGTCCCGGTCGCGGCGCACGGCCTGCGCCCAGGTGACGTCCCAGCGCCCGGCCGGCTCCTGCGCGCTCGCCCGCGCCGTCCACGCCGGGAGCGCGGCCGCCGCGAGCGCGACGACGGCCAGGGCGCGCACGCCCCTACTCACGGAGGGACTGGGCCGGATCCACGAGTGCCGCCCTGCGCGCCGGGATCCAGGCGGCGAGCGCCGCCGTGGTCAGCAGCAGGCCGGAGGCGCCCGCGATCGTGACCGGGTCCGCGGGGGCGATCCCGAACAGGACCCCCGAGAGTGCTCGCCCCAGCGCCCACGCCACCGCGAGCCCCGAGAGCACACCGACGGCGGCGAGAGCCAGCCCGCGTCGTAGCACCAGCCCGACCAGCGCCTCGGGCCTCGCGCCGAGCGCGATGCGGATCCCCATCTCCCTGACCCGCTGCGACGCGCCGAACGACACGAGCCCGTAGAGGCCGACCGCGGCGAGCAGGAGCGCGAGTCCGGCGAACGCGCCCACCAGGTACCCGAGCGTGCGCATCTCCCCCACGGAAGCACCGAGCGCCGAGCGGAGGTCGGCCACCGCCGCCAGAGGCAGATCGGGATCGACCTCCGCCATGGCAGCCCGCAGGACGGCGGGACCCAGCGGGGCGCCCTCCACCCGCAGGTGCAGGACCATCGTCGCCTGGTAGAGATGCGCGACGGGGTAGTAGACCGCCGGGTTTCCTGCGCGGCGTAGCGAGCGCATCTGGACGTCCTCGACGACGCCGACGACGCGCCAGTGTGCGGAGCCGTCGAGCTCCTTCCCGACGGGGTCCTCGTCGGGCCAGAACATGTCGGCGAGCGCCTGGTTCACGACCACGACCGGCTCGGGCTCGTCGTCGAAGCCGCCCAGCGCCCGGCCCCGCACGATCGGGATGCCCAGGGTCTCGAAGTAGCCCGGCCCCACCACGATCCGCTCGGCCTCGAACCTCACGTCGTCGCGACCCGTCGGGTGCACGGTCGAGCGCGAGTGGCCGCCGACGATTGGGGCCTGGTTCGCGATGGTCACTCCCTGGACGGCGGGCAGCTCCGCCGCGCGGTCCACGAGCCGTCGGTAGAGCGCCCGACCCTCGGACTCGTCCTCGCGGCCGGCGGCGGCGAGGTCGATCCAGGCCACGACCAGGCCACGGGCGTCGAAGCCCGGGTCGGCCGCGCGGACGTTGAGCACGCTCCGGCCCAGGAGCGCCGCTCCGCTGACGAGCCCGAGGGACAGCCCGAGCTGGCCCACCACGAGGGCGTCCCGAACCCGGGTACGGCGGCGCGCATTCGTCGACGAGCCTTCGCGGATCACGTCGGACATGGCGCGCCGGCTCGTCACCCAGGCGGGCACCGCGCCGAAGAGGAGCCCGGCCACGATGCCGATCGAGGCGAGGAATCCATACACGCGCAGGTCGGCGCCGACCGGAACGGCGAGCGTGTACGGGAAGAGCACGGGGAGGAAACGATCCGCGGAGCGCACGACGGGCACGGCGACCAGCGTCGCCAGGCCTGCGAGCAGCATGCTCTCGGTGACGACCTGGCGTGCCAGCCGGCCGCGCCCCGCCCCGATGGCGACGCGCACGCTCAGCTCCTCGGCGCGGCCCGCCGCCCGGGCGAGGAACAGGTTGGCGACGTTCGTGCACGTGAGGACCAACACCAGGCCCACGATGAGGGCGAGAAGCGCGCTGAGCTGTGAAGCCTGTCGGCGTCCTTCGGGATCCAGGCCGATCCCGTCCGCGACCAGGACACGGATCGTCTCGTTGCCCGACGCTTCGCGCAGGCGCGCCGTGACCACATCCATGGCGGCTCGGGCCTCCTCGAAGGTCACGCCCTCCCCGAGGCGGCCGAAGACGTTGAACCAGCTCCAGCCCCACTCGGTGAAGGGGAGCTGTCCATAGCGGGGCGGATGCTGCATCGCCGGCACCCAGAGCGCGGGCGGCGTCCCCACCGCCTCGACGCCGGTGAGCTCCGGTGGGGCCACGCCGACGATCTCGTACGGAGCGCCACCCAGGAGTATCGTGCTCCCCACGACACCGGGGTCGGCCCCGAAGCGGCGGGTCCACAGACCGTGGCTCAGCACGACGACGGCGTGCGCGCCAGGGGTCAGGTCGTCGGTGGCCCGCAAAAAGCGTCCCACCAGGGGCTTCGCGCCCAGCACGTCGAAGTAGTTACCCGACGCGAGCTGTCCGACGATCTGCTCGGCCTCGGCGCCACGGCCGAGCACGAAGGGTTGGTCCTGATAGCCGGCCACGCCCGAGAAGACACGGGATTGATCGCGGATCAGCTCATACGCCGGCCACGCGAAGTTGTCCCATCGAGGGTCGTCGTCGTAGCTCCGGGCGATCTGCACCAGCCGCCGGGGCGCGTCGATGCCACCGGGCGCGCGCAAGAGCATGCCGTTCACGAGCGAGAAGATCGAAGCGTTGGCTCCGATCCCGAGCGCGAGGGTCAGCGTCGCCACCAGCGTGAAGGCCGGGCTCCGCCGGAGCACCCGGGCGGCGAACCTGAGATCCTGAGCCACACCGTCCATCGTCCACTCCTCCTTCCTCATCCACAGGGCGTGGGGCAGGGCCCCGGCAACGAACCGCATCGGGGATGGGTACCTCGACGAGGTGCCACCTGCCCGGGCCACCCGCAGGGCGGCCAGCTCGGCGCGCCACTCCGCCACCCACCCGGGACGTCGATCCCGGGGCACCAGCCACGACGTCAATCGCAGGCAGGCGTCGGCCGCCGACCGGCTCGCTCGGGTCATCCGGCGCTCCCGGCTCGACCCGGGTCCAAAACCGCGGCGAGTCCCGCGACCCTGGCGCCGCCCTCGCGCAGCGCGGCGGCGCCGTCGTCCGTGAGCTCGTAGTAGCGACGACGGGGCCGCCCCTCACGATCGGCGGCCTCCCGTTCCTCCCAGCTCCCCCGAACCAGTCCGCCACGCTCGAGGCGGGACAGGGTCGGATACACGGTCCCGGAAGGAAGCCCGGTGCGGGCGACCAGCTCCAGTCCGTACGCGGTGCCGTCGCGGATCGCGGCCAGAAGTGTCAGCGTCGTGAGGCCCAGGGGCCGGGGCATGGGATCCCCCGTCGGATCGAGGTGCGTTCAGGTCTTTATAGAAGTGTAAGATAGTCGACAACGCCCGGTGCGCAACCAGCCCCGGCGGGCTATCATGAGCCGCTCCGGAACGTCGCTCCCGACCAGGAGGCCGCATGGCTGACCCGACCGCGGCGCGGGCCCGAGCGCTCGCCACGCCTGCCTTGATGCTGCTTTGTTCCCTGGGCGCCGGCTGCGGCTCCTCGCCTTCCCAGGATGCGCCGAGGGCGGCCCCGGTTCGGTCCGTCGTTCGGGTTGCGGGCTCGGCCCCGGTGGAGATGCACACCGAGGCGAGCGTCGCCCAACGCACCTTCCAGGTTCCCGCCGAGGAGGTATGGGCGTTGCTCCCCGGAGTGTTCGAGCGCCTGGAGATCCCGGTGACGACCATCGATCCCGCGGCGCGTGAGCTGGGGAACCCCGGTTTCCTCGCCCGACGCGTCGAGGGGAAGCGTATGAACAGCTACCTCGACTGTGGCACGATGCTGGGGGGGGCGATCGCCAATTCCCACGACATCACGCTATCCGTGATCACGAGACTCACCGCCCAGGAGGGCGGCGCCACGTCCGTGACGACGGTGCTGGACGCGACGGCAAGGGCCCAGGCCACCAGCGGGGGCCCGGTGCACTGCCAGTCGCGGGGCGTGCTGGAGGAGCGCATCGGACGGCTCGTCGCGGAGGCGCTCGCCGGCATCTCGGGCTGACGAGCCGCTGCGGAGGTTCACCGGCGTCCGGCCCGGACCTACCTTTCAGGGTTGGAAGCAGGTCCCCCTCCGATCCTCGAGCGCAGCGACCTCATGACCGTGCGAAAGGACCTCGGGCGCGCCGGTCTCGTCGTGTTGGCGCTGGTGGGGGCGGGCTGCGCCGGCCGCACCGCGCCGCCGGAGCCCGGGACCGCCCAGGGGACGCCGCCGGACCTGCGCGGACGACGCGTCATGGTCCTGCCCGTCCAGGACGTGCGCGGCGTCGTCGGGGATGTCGATGCCGAGCTCGCCTTCGGCCTCCGCGACCGGGGCTCCTCCGTGACGTGGATCCTACCTCCCCGCCTCGAGGAAGTCCTCGAACGCGCGCCGGGCCTGGATACCCGCGTGCGCGGCCTGGCCGTCGGAACATTCTCGGTGGCGGAGGTGCGCCGGGTCGGCGATCCCCTGTACGGCGAGCTGCGCCGCCTCGCCGTCCTCGTCGACGCAGAGGCGGCGCTGCTTCCGGTGACCGCCGAAGCGGTCTCGCTGGGCGGGATCGGAACCGCGGTGCGGTTCTCCGCGGCGGTGGTGGACATACGGACCGGGACGGTCCTCTGGTTCGGGGTCGTCGAGGGCGGGCATCATCCTCCGGACGACCCCCGTGGGCTGGCCTCCGCGGTGGACGTTCTCGCCCGCACGCTGCTGTGGTTCGCGCGATGATGGCGCCCCGGCTCGCCGTCGCGCTCGGTTGCACCCTTCTCTGGCCGGGGTGCCGTCCGCCAGTGGACCAGACCCTCCCGACGCCGGAGGACGTCTCGTCGCGGTACAGCTACCAGGGCGACCTGGAGGTCGAGCTCCAGGGCAATGTCGCGGAGATCACGGTCTCCCAGCCGGCGAACCAGCTTCGCAGGGGGGGCAGCCTCTGGGCCAAGGTCGGCCCGTACGTGATCCTCTTCTCGGAGGAGACCCGCGGTCTCCTCGAGGAGTACCCGGGGCTCGCGGGCGTGCGTGTCGTCACCCGCGTGGCCGGTGGACCCGAGATCGCTCGCGCGACGCTCGCTCGCAACGAGCTCGGCGACGTCCTCTGGCTCAGGGCACTGAACATCGCGGGGCATGCCCGCAGGGAAGGAACCGAGCGGCCGGTGTTGCTCGAGAGCCTCGTGCGCTGGGGCGAGGACCATACCGATTTCGAGTACAATCCACGCTACGCCCGACCGCGCTGACGACGCGGCGGAGCCGAGCCATTTCCGGGCGAGGGGATCGACCGAGCATGGGCAGGACCATCACCATCATTCCGGGCGACGGCATCGGGCCGGAGGTCACCCGGGCGACCGTCGCGGTTCTCAAGGCCGCCGGGGCGGAACTGGACTACGATGAACGCCTGGCGGGGGTCGCTGCGCTGGACAAGCTCAACGATCCGCTCCCCCACGAAACCCTCGACTCGATCCGTGCGAACCGGGTCGTGCTCAAGGGCCCGCTCACGACCCCGTCGGGGACCGGCTTCCGCTCCGTAAACGTGGCGATCAGGAAGGAGTTCGATCTGTTTGCCAACGTACGGCCCGTGCGGACGATCCTGCCGGGCGGTCGCTATGAGGACATCGACCTGGTCCTCATCCGCGAGAATACCGAGGGGCTCTACGTCGGCGTCGAGCACTATATCGGCATGGAGGGTGACCCGCGCGCCGCCGCCGAATCGGTGATGATCATCACGCGCTTCGGGGCAGAGCGCATCAGCCGCTACGCCTTCGAGTACGCGCAGCGGCTGGGGCGGCGCAAGGTGACGCTCGCCCACAAGGCGAACATCCTGAAGTACACGCAGGGCCTTTTCCTCGAAGTCGCACACCGGGTGGCTCAGGAGTATCCGTCGATCGAGTGGGAGGATCGGATCATCGACGCGACCGCGATGCAACTCGTCCTCGATCCCTACCGCTTCGACGTGCTGGTCATGGAGAACATGTTCGGAGACATCCTCTCGGATCTGATGGCAGGGCTGGTGGGCGGGTTGGGATTCGCGCCAGCCGGCAACATCGGTGACGAGGCCGCCATGTTCGAGGCCGTGCACGGATCTGCGCCCGACATCGCCGGCAAGGGAGTGGCCAATCCGACGGGCCTGCTGCTCTCGGCGTGTATGTTGCTTGACCACGTCGGGCAGCAGGAGGCGGGAGACCGGATCCGGGTTGCCGTGGACCATGTGGTCCGCACCGGTGCGGCGCGCACGGTCGACATGGGGGGACACACGAGCACCCGGGAGTTCACCGATGCCCTGGTTCGCGCGCTGGGGTAGGGGAGGCGGCTCCGTGGAAGAGGTTCGTCATCCCCGCTGGGGGGATCGTACTCCGGACGAGGTGGTGTGCGCCCGGTGCGGCGAGGTCCGGGACGCCATGGAGGTCGACCGGCTTCTGTGGTGCCAGCGATGTCGGCTGCGCGCACGCAACGAGGCCGGGTGGTGGGGTTGGGCGATCGGGCTGGGCTTCGGCGCCGCCGTGGCCGGGTACGTGTGGCTCGTCATCCGTCCCACGGATCTGGTGATCGGTGGTTGGATCGCCACGGTGGTGGCCGCGGTGTGGATCGGCGCCAAGATCGGGCGCGAAGCCGCCTATGGAATCATGCGGGCAAAGCGGAGGCGGGGTGGCGGCGAGGGAGCGGGACCGCCCCTGCGCTGAACCCCACCGGCCTGGTGAGTCGGGCGGTTGCAGCCCGGCGTCTCAGGCCACGCGAGGATGTTTCCTGAAACACGGGGTGCTTCGGCCCCGCATACGACGGACGGGGAACGGACCTCTGTGCCGCAACGCCTCCGCCCCCGGGGGGGCGGGTCGACGACCTGGCACGTACGTTGTAAGGGCATCCTCTCGCGCGCGGCCGGCCGGTGGCCGGTGGCGGGCGAGCCTTGGCGCTCCCAACGTAGGACGCTCCCCTTTCCGATCACCTTTCTGGTCCGTTCCCACGCTGTCCGAAGCCCCGTGACACCCGCTTCCCGACTTCCGCTTCTCGGAGCCCTGCTCCTCGCCGTCGCGGCGGCGCTCGTCGCCTCGTTGCTGCCCGCGGGGCTGGCGCTCGATCGTCGCGTGGAGGCGGAGCTGCGCAGGGCTGCCATGGACGATCTGGGCCGCGCCCCCATGATCCTGGAGGACCGCAACGCGGCCCGGGAAGAGGCGCTGTCGATGCACGCGGTCACCGTGGCCGGCGTCCAGGGACTCGAGGACGCCATCCGCGACGGACGCTTCGAGGAAGCCACCCGCCTCGCCCGGGAAGCGGCTTCGATGTACGGAGAGGAGCCGGTGCTGGTCGCGCGAGACGGGCGTGTCGTCGTGGGGCCGGGCCTCGACCGAGGCACCGTCGAGGCCCTTCGCAGAGGCGAGAGCCGGGTGGAGTACCTGTTCCAGGACGGAGTGCCCAGGGCGGTCGGACTGGTGGCGCTCGAGGGGGCGGAGGGCTGGCTCGGTGCCGCCGGCTCCGAAAGCCGCCTGGACGAGGCACTCGCGACGACCTTGGCCGCGCTCGCGCGCGCGGACGTCACGCTGGTGGGACCCGACGGCTCGTTGGTGGCGTCGACGCTACCGGCGGACTCGGCGGCCGCGGTGGCGGACGAGGTACTGGCCGGTAGGGTCCGAGCGCGGACCGACAAGGTCGTCGAGGCCGACGTGCTCGGGGTGCCGGTCTGGGTCGCGACCGGAGCCATGGGCCACGTCGCCTCGGTGATCTTCAGCCGTTCGGTCGCGGATGAGCTCGCTGCGCTCCCCGGGGTCCGCCGAGGCGCGCTCCTGGCCGGCCTCCTCACGCTGGGGCTCGCCCTCGGCGTCGGC
>QJYK01000262.1 GCA_003248075.1 Gemmatimonadota bacterium
AAGCTCGCCCCGCACCGGGTCGGCAACAAGGGGCGTAACCCCGGAGCCCTGCCTGGGTATCAGCCCCCGAACACGTCCCGACAGCCGACCGCGATGCAGAACTCCACACAACGTGCAAAGATGCGGGCCCTCGCGGCCGCCCTGTCCGTGATCGCGGGCTGTGCCCCACCGCCTCCGGCGGTGGTCGAGCCGGCTCCCGATGCCGAGCAGATAGCCCTGGCGCTGGAAGGCCGCACCGCGCTCACCGAGCCGATCCGCGTCGTCTTCGACTGGCAGCTCAACGAGGCAGGCGTCCGGGTACGTGGCCGCGGTGTCGCCCGCATCGAGCCTCCCTACAAGGCCCGTCTCGATCTGTTCATGGGCAACAACGAGACCCTCGCCCGTGCGGCGCTGGTGGACGGAGACCTGCGGCTCCCGCCCGGCACGCCGGAGAACGTGCTGCCGCCCGCGGACCTGATGTGGGGGGTCCTGGGCGTCTTCCGCCCGAGGATGGGGACCGAGCTCCTCGGCGCGGAGCGCATGGAGGGCGGTGGTCTGCGCCTTCGCTACCGCTACCCGGATGCGCACGAGCTGCGCTACAACGTGATGGACGGCTCGGTTCGCAGCCTCGAGCTCGTAGACGACGGCCACGTGGTTCAGCGGGTAGAGCTCGACGGCGACGACGGGTCGCGGTATCCCGCGGAAGCCACCTACCGGAACCTGGCTGCCTTCCGCGAGCTCAAGCTCACCCGCTCGACGGTGGAGTCCGTGGAAGCCTACCCCCCCGACATCTGGGATCCCGTCGGGAGAGAGGTCCGATGAAGCCCGTCCGGTCCGTTCGGCAGGCGCTGGCGATGGCGGGGATCCTGGTCACGACGGGGTGCTATTCGTTCCGCGCGGGAAGCTTCCCCCCCGCGCACATCCGCACGATTGCGGTGGAGCCGTTCGAGAACGAGACGGACCTCTTCGAGCTCAGCAACGAAGTGTACGACAGGCTGCTCCGCGAGCTGCCGAGCGCCCTGGGGATCCGGCCGGCGGGGGCCGACGTCGCGGACGCCATCGTGCGCGGCACGATCGTCGGCTACGACGTGAACGCCCCCAACTACAGGGCCGGCGCGGCCGGCCAGGCGGCGGAGGTGCTCCAGCGCCAGGTCTCGATCCGCGTACGCGTGGAGATCGTCGATCTGGTCGAGAACGTGATCCTGTGGGAGGACCAGAACGTCATGGCCCAGGGAGAGTTCCTGGAGGCGTCGGAGAACGAGGTCGTCGGCCGCGAAGAGGCCATCCAGCTGCTGGTCCAGAAGATAGTGGACGGCGCCCAGTCCAACTGGTAGATTCGCCCTCCATTCCCCCCGGGAGGAGGCCCGACGGCCCCTCCCGAATCTTCGAATCCAGCCTGGAGTACGCGTTGCTCCGAGCGCTCGGACTGGGTGCGGTTCTCTACGGATTCTGGTTGGTACTGTCGGGCCACTTCGAGCCCCTGCTCATGGGTTTCGGAATCGGCTCGTCGGCGCTCGTCGTATACCTCGCCCTGCGCATGGACGTGGTGGACCACGAGGGACTTCCCGTGGATCTCGGCGTCCGCTTCTGGCTGTACCTGCCCTGGCTGATGAAGGAGGTCTTCGTCAGCAACGTCCGGGTCGCGCGAATCATCCTCACGCCCGGCCTGCCCATCGATCCGATCCTGGTGAAGTACCACGCCAGCCAGAAGACGGACCTGGGACGGGCGATCTACGCGAACTCCATCACGCTCACTCCCGGTACGATCACGACCTGGGTGGACGAGGATTCGCTGGATGTGCACTCGCTGACCTGGATCGACGTGGACGGGCGCGAGGAGGACGAGATGGACCGCCGGGTCAGCTGGGTGGAGCAGGGAGTCGTCGGTTGATGTGGACGGCCGCCGCGGCCGGCATCCTCGTGTCCATGGCGCTCGCGCTGGTGCGTGCGCTCCTGGGGCCGACCGTATACGACCGCGTGCTGGCCGTGAACACGTTCGGCACGAAGACCGTGCTTCTGCTCCTGGTCATCGGCTTCCTGACCGGGCGACCGGACTGGGTCGACCTGAGCCTGGTGTACGCCCTGATCAACTTCATCGGCACCATCGCCGTGCTCAAGTTCTTCGAGTACGGGGACCTCGGGCGCCAGCGTCACCCCGAGGGGGGCACCGAACGATGACCCTGGTGATCGAGATCCTCTCGTGGGCGTCGATCGTGCTCGGCCTGTTCTTCATGGTGGTGGGCACCATCGGCGTCCTGCGCATGCCCGACGTGTTCACGCGCATGCACGCCGCGGGCATGACCGACACCATGGGCGCCGGCTTCCTCATCCTCGGAATGTGCTTGCAGGCCGGACTGTCCCTTCTGGCCGCGCGGCTGGTCTTGGTATACGCGTTCCTGCTGTTCACGAGCCCGATCTCGACCCACGCGCTCGCCCGGGCGGCCCTCGCCGGTGACGTCGAGCCCTATCGCAAGCCCAGGGGGGATGGCTGACGTGGACGCCGCCATCGACATCGCGGTCCTCGCCTTCCTCGCGATCACGGCGATCGCGCTCCTGCGGCTGCGGAGCCTTTTCGCCGTGGTGATGCTCTCCGGCATCTACTCCCTGCTGTGCGCCGCGCTGTACACGATGCTCGACGCCGTGGACGTGGCGTTCACCGAGGCCGCGGTCGGTGCCGGAATCTCGACGGTCCTCCTGTTGGGCACCTTGGCGCTGGTTGGGCA
>QJYK01000160.1 GCA_003248075.1 Gemmatimonadota bacterium
CGGAGTTGTCCTTGTACAGCTTGACTACCACGCCGCCAAGGCCCTCACCCGCGTCGATCGTGTTCAGGTCGATGTCACGGTCGTTCACGACCAGGCCCCGGACCTGCGTGTTCATCCGGACGGCCTGGAAGTTTGTGACCTTGTTGTCTCCCGGCACGCCGGTGGCGGCCACGTCACGAACGCCGGAATGCGCGTCCGTGTTGTCCACGGCGCCAGAGTTCAGCGGTGCCGAGGTTGTTTTCAGCGTCTTCTCGAACGCCCACACCGTCGAGGAGCTCGTGGTCGAGTCCGCGACCGTCACCATGTACGGACCATCCAGCAACGAGTCCGGGGTGGCCCACATGCCGGTGCCGTCGGTCTTGACCGTCCCGGACCACGCGGTGCCGATCATGTCCGACGTCGGTGCGACGGCGACCCTCAACGAGCTGACCGCGGTGCCGTCCGTGGCCTTGATCTGCCCGCTGAGCTTGTTGTTGTGGAACTTGAGCGCGAACGTCGCGTAGCCCGTCTTGGTGGTACCCAACGGCGCGACCTGGTAGACCTGGTCGGAGCCGTCCAGCGTGAACTCGGCGATGGAGTCCGTGATGAGCTCGAGTTCCGGGCGCCCGGGGGCCACCAGCGCCTCGACCTGGTACGTCGAATCGACGAGCTGGTTGAGGAAAATCAGCTCACCGGTAGCGGGCGGGGCCGGGAAAGAAGTCTTGTTTGATGGACTGAATGGGTCGACGGTCCCGTCGTCGTGCACCTTGAAGAGCTCGCCGGTGAACCCGCCCGCGCCGACGAAGTCGTCACCCTTCGTGTAGGTCGGCGCGTCCGTCGAGTCGTCCTTTTCGCGGTGGATCCGCACGGCGATGTCGGAATCCGTGTACTTCACCGTGGCGGTACCGAGCATGACGGTGTCGCCCGTGGCCACCGTGCCGCTCCACTCGTAATCGAGGAACTGACCGGCAACCCCGGCCTCCTCACCCGTGAGCGTCACCTTGAAGCCGTGTCCGTTGGCCGCGGCCTGCGCGGTGCCGAGCCGGGCATAGAGATGATTCGGAAGGGCGCCGACGAGGCCGTTGACCGTGAAGTACGTGACGCCCTTGTTGTTCATGTTCCCGACGGCCAGGGCCGCCGCCAACGTGTCGTTCTGACGCAGGGTCGCGATCCAGTTTTCGAGCGCGTCGTCGTCGATCTCCAGACCCGTAACGCCCACGACCACCTGACTGTTGAGGGCGTCGAAGGTATCTGGAGCCGTGCCCAGGGAATCGGTCGAGTTGTACTTGATCTCGATGATCTGCTCGCCGTTCGGCGCGTGGTTCGCCGGGAGCGGGAACAGGTACCTTGCGTAGACGATGTTGTCCGAGGCGCCGCTGGGCGCCAGGTCGTCCGAGCGCTTGAAGCGGAAGATCGCCTCACCCGCCGCGTCGGTCGTGACCGTGCCCAAAAGGCCCGTGGTGCCGGCGGCGTTCGCGTGCTGGTCGGTGTCATACAACCTGATCCCCCAGCCCTTGATAGGCGCCTGACCCGGGTCCACGGCGTCACGACCCAGGAACGCGTACACCGAGATGGCCTGCTGCAGGATGTCGAAGGGCCAGTTGACCGTGCTCACGGCGCCGGCCGTCACGCTCGCGATCACCTGGTTGGTCGCGCCACCGAAGGCCATGTTCCCCGGGATGTTCGGGTCGCTGGCGCTGATCGAGACCGCGTACGTCCCGGCCGCGAGATTGGAGAACGAGAACGATCCGTCCGCCGCCGTCTGCACCGAGCTGGTCGTCGTGCCGGTCGTCAGCGAGATCGTCACGCCAGCGGCCGCGAGGGCCGGCTCGGTCGAGTCGAACACGTCGTTCTTCACGTTCTCGTCGATGAACAGCGAGCCCCTGATGCTGGCCGTCGTGGTGAACTGGCCGGAGAAGCTCACGACCTTGGACTCACCCGCGGCGACCGAAACGCTCTGAGACGTCTGGGCGAACACGTACTTGCTCGCGTCGAACGCCGAGATCGTGACCGTGTAGCTGCCGGCCCGAAGCCCGCTGAACGAGTACTGACCGTTCGCGTCGGTCGTCGTGCTCTGGCTGCCGATGGACACGTTCACGTTCGCGAGCGGGGTGCCGCCGGCGGAGACGTTGCCGAAGATGGCCGACGTCCGCACGTAGGTCCCGGAGAAGTTCACCTGGACCTGCTGGCCGGCGCTCGTGATCGCCGCGGCCTGCGAGGTCGAGGAGAACGTCGCGTCTGCCGGATAGCCGCTGATCGACACCGTGTAGGAGCCGGTCTCGACCTCAGCGAACCCGTATTGGCCCTGCGCGTTCGTCGTCGTCGTAGCGCCCGACGACAGCGAGACCGTAACGCCGCTGACGCCCGTACCCTCGATGGTTACCGTGCCGCCGATCCCGCCTACGTCGGGGGTGCCGGTGCCCCCCTCGTCGCAGGCGGCGAATGCAGCAAGCACCGCGAGGGTCAAGTACCTGAATCGCTTCATGTCACCTGATCCCAGTGATGGGTTGTAAAGGTGTGCCGCGAGTGGGCACAAGAAACCGACAGGTCGTCCGCAAGAAGAGTGCCACCGGACGATACGGGTTAAGTCGTTAAAGGACAATCATTTGGTGTTCCTGCCCAGCCCCTCGAAAGGCATCAAGAAACCGAGTGTCCTCAGATTTTCGCGGCCGGGCCGGATCCGGGGGGGCGGGGACGTCGCCACGGAGCGAGGCGGTCGCCGGGCTCCCACGGGGATCGAGCGTGCCCGGCCATTCCATCGACCCAGCTCGAGCGAAGGGTCAGAGCGTCTCCAGGAACCGTATCAGCGCATGCCGGCGGAGCTCGGGGAGGGCCCGAAACGCGTCCCGCGAGGTCGCCGCCTCTCCAGCGTGGCGCTCGATGGCGTCCCAGAGCGTCGGGCTCCGGCCGTCGTGCATGAACCGGGTTCGGGTGGACAGGCCCATCAGGACCTCCGTACGCAGCTCGGAGGGCGTCGCCGCGGGGCCGCAGATGTCGGCGAGCTCGGGTCCCATGTCGTGGAGCAGGAGGTCGGAGTACAGCGCCACGGGCTTGCGGCTCAGGGCTTGCACCTCGTGCGAGCCGGTCACCAGGACCGGAACGTGACAGGTCCCGCAGCCGATCTCGGCGAACGCCTCCCTCCCCGCGGCCGCCTGGGCGAGCTCCTGGGGATCGTCCGGAGGATCGGGCGCCGGCGGCGCCAGCAGGCGCATGTAGTCGGCGATCGCGTCGGCGACCTCGGCGCCGATCTCCGGCTCCGGGACCGGATCCGCACCGGGCGGATAGCCGCCCTCGACGTACACCTGCTCCCGCGGCGAGAGCGGGGTGGTGAGCCCCAGCTCCACGGTCAGGCTCCCGGCGGCCGCATCCCGGAGCGTGGCGACGCTGGCCTTGCGGAGGAAACGGCCGACGCGACCGGAGGCGTCGCGCCCGACCCGTCCCGAGACGCCGTCCGCGTCCTGGTCCTCCGGATCCTCCAGCGACAGCAGCACGTCGTCGGGGATCGCCTCGATGAGGCCTCTCCCGTAGAGCACGGGGGGCGTGAAATATCCCCGCGTACCCGCCGGACCCGACTCACGGGACACACCGAGCGCCGCGGCCGGGGGTGTGGCCTGCTGGCGGACATTGGCGCCGCCCCGATCCGTCAGAAGGTCGCACCCGCCTGCGGGCGTGAAGGTCGTGACCTTCTCGTCGGTCTCGACGCCGCCGCCACCGGGCCCCGGGGACGAGTGGCACGCGTTGCACGTGTTTTCGTTGTACACGGGGCCCAGGCCGTCCTCGACGCCCCAGACTCTCATGAACAGCTCCCGGCCGGTCTGGAAACGGGAGAGCTGCGCTGCGGTCAGGCCGGGGAGCGGCCCACCGGGTCGGGTTGGGACGGCTTCGGGGGGCGCCGTGCAGGACACGAGCGCGACCAGCGCCAGTGGGAGGGCGTGGGGTCCGGACCCGGTACTCATCTGATGCTCCGGGAAATCGTGGGTTCGCGCATCGTGCGTCGAGCCCCGGCTCGGCCACCAGTCGGGAGATGCCTGATTGGCGCGTAGGGAAGCGTGAGCCCTTGCCCTCGGAGGGATGCGCCCCAACTATCCCCGCGCCTGCTGCGATCGTCGCCCGGCGGGGCGATCGGAGCGAGCGAGCCCCGTCACCCTCGACGTCCCTCGAGAGCTCACCCATGGATCGATTCGGAGGTCCACCGATGCGGCCGGTGAACCGGAGGCCCGCCACGCGCGGGCTGGCTTTCGTGATGCTGTGCAGCCAGCTCCTCATGGGCTGCGCCACCAGGCCCACGGTGCTGCCTCCTCCGGTCCCCGAGCGCGAGCGGACACTCCAGGTCGGAGACATCCTCCGCATCGACGTCTGGCGTCAGCCGGAATACAGCGGGGAGTTCACGATCGGCGGCGGGGGATCACTCGTGCATCCGCTCTACCAGGAAGTCGAGCTGGAGGGCGTGGCCGTGTCGGAGGCCCGTCAGCGGATCAGCCAGTTCCTCAGCGGATACCTGCAGGGCGCCCGGCTCGTGGTCGAGCCGCTCTACAGCGTGTCTGTGGCCGGAGAGGTTCGCCAACCCAGTGTGTACCACGTCCCTCGGGGAACGACCATCGCGGAGGCGATCGCGCTCTCGGGGGGGCCCACGACGCAAGCTCGGCTCGACCAGGCGCTGCTCCTCAGAGGGGGCTCGGAATACCCCCTGAACCTGGGCGATCAGATCACGACGTTCGGGGACATTCCGGTGCTGTCGGGGGACCAGGTGCTCGTGTATCGCCGCTCGGACTTCAGCGTCTGGCGTGACGTCGTGGCCCCGGTCGGCACGCTGGCCTCTCTGGTCGTAGCGATCATCCGCATCAGCGACAAGACGACGGGAGGAGGCTGACCTTCCGCGGCCTCGGGGGCCGGGGTCAGGCCCGGCCTTCCGGTCGACGGGTGGGGCTCAGATCGCTCGCCGCAGGTCGCCGACCGCGGTAGGGCTTCCCACCAGCGACAGCTCGGGCTCGCGGCGCTCCTGGAGGAGCCGCTCGTACAGCGACTCGATCTGCCGCACCATCTGGTCCACGCCCCACTCGGCCACGACCTTGACCCGTGCCTGCCGGGCCATGCTCAGCGCTTCTTCCCGGTGATCGAGGATCCAGACGATGTTGGCGGCGAGGCCCTCGGGATCGCCCGGCCGTGACAGACGCCCGGTCACCCCGTCCACGATCAGCTCGGGGATGCCGTCGACCGCGGTGGCGGCGACGGGGATCCCCCTCGACACGGCCTCGGTCAACGCGCGGCCCAATCCCTCCCATCGCGATGACAGAACGAAGCCGTCGAGGAGGGTCAGGAGCTCGGGTACGTCCTCACGGTGTCCCAGCATCCGGATGCAGGGCTCGTCCCCGATCGCCCGCCGGACCTCCTCCTCCAGAGGGCCGTTGCCGATCATGAGGAACTGCGCTTCGGGCCTCTCCTCGAGCACACGCTTCGCGGCGCTCACGAACATCAAGGGGTCCTTCTGCTTGGCGAGGCGGCCGACGGTTCCGAAGATCGGCCGGGTCGGCTCCAGGTCGAGCCTGCGGCACAGCTCTTCCCGGCTCGGGGCGTCCTGTGGGGGGGTCAAAATGATGCCGCTGTGGATGGTCGTGAACTTCTCGGGGGGCGCGAGCCCGGCGTCTATCGCCATGTCCTTGTTGAGATCCGACACCGTGATGAGGGCGTCGCTGAGGGTCGCGGCATAGCGATCCATTTCGAAGAACGCCCGGCGAGCGGCCCCGGTCACGAGTCCTCGCACGGAGACCGATTGCGTGTCGGCTACCTGCCAGGCGAAGGCGTGGCACGTGTGTACCACGATGGGGCAGCCTGCACGCCGAGCGGCGATCCTGCCGAGGAAGCCCGCCTTGGAGCAGTGGGTGTGTACGATGTCGTACTGCTCGGCCTTGATCAGGTCGGCGAGCGCGCGGATCGCCCTCAGCTCCCCGAGAGGATTGAGGTTCCGGCGCAGCTCCGGGACACAGAACGTCGCGTCGGCTCCCTCTTCGGCGCGGTCCCTCCACTCGGTGTAGTTTTCGCCGGGCGCCAGTACGCCGAAGGCGACGTGAACCTCGTAGCGGTCGCGCCGGTGACCGGCGACCGTCATGAGGGTGTTGTCGGTGGCCCCTCCCACGCCGAGATGCGTGATCAGATGGAGGACCTTTACACGGTTTCCTTCGCCGGCGACAGGCATTACAGCAACTCCCATAGCACAGGCCTCAGCCTGGAAAGCGTCTCTTCGAGCGATCCTTCCGTGCTCACGTCCCTGCAGCGGTCGCTCCTGGTCGACCACGAGCCGAGCGACTGATGCCGGCCCTCCAACTCTTCTTCGGTGTGCTTGTCCGCCTTCGTGCGGTCGCGGTTACGCCGCTGTGCCGTTTCCAGCGAGACGGTGAGGCGGATGAGCACGTCGGGCTGAGGCAGGTCGCGATAGAGGCCGTGCTCGAGCCGCGCAAGCCACGCGTACAGCTTGGACCGGGTGTCGCGCACCTCCACGTCCGGACGGAGCCTGGGCCCGTCCATCGCGTCCACCACGGAGGTGGGATAGCGATCGCAGACGACGAGTCCTCCGCCCGTCGCCGCCACCCATACCTTCCGGACAGCGCGCCTCCGCTCGAAACCGAGCACCACGGCCCGCACTGCGTAGATCAAGGATGCCCAACCGATCCGGGCCGTCCGCTCACCTCTGGACGAGGGCCCTGAATCCGGCTTCCATCGCCCCTTGCCACCCCGGAATACCCGGGCCGCCCGCAGCACGATGTTGATGGGGAGGGTCCACCACGACGATCCGGGCTTGCCCAGGTGGGCGACCTCCACGGCGCAGGCCGACTTCAGCCAGCGCGCGGTTTCCCCGACCAGCGTGGACTTGCCCGTGGCGTCCGGCCCGACGAATGCGATCACGGCGCCGCCGGAGTGCCAGACCTTGCCCTTGCCGCGGCCGGTCAACCTCCTCCAGGCCCAAGCCGACAGGAAGCCGGCGTAGGCTCCGAGACGCCCCAAGCGGCTTCGGACCGCATACACACGGAGCCGATCGCGCACGCGCCAGGCGAGCAGGACCCGGCGGAGAAGGGAGGCGTCGTTGTGAAGGGCCGACAGGCACTCCAGAAAGAGGGCCTCTCCCATCCGCGGGCAGTGCCGCTCCAACAGGGCCAGCGCATCCTGCACCGAGCACTGCGACTCGAGCCAGCGGAACTCCGCGCGCAGTGCCTCGCGATCCTTGGTGAGTCGCGCCACGTCCAGCAGGGATCCGTACTTGATGAACGTGCGCTGCATGAAGAGGACCAGCTCGGCCGCCTTCGTCGGGATCCGCACAGGTCCGTGGAGCTCGGTGTTCTCGAGGAGCATGGACGCGAGCGGGAGACGATGGCTTTTTACGAAGCTCTCCCCCGTGATCACCCGGCTGAACAGATGGACGTGCACGATCGCGCCGGTCGACGGGTCGCACCCGTAGTAGTGCCACACGGACGGCGTGCGGGGGCCCGACCCGACCATGGCCTCCCGGAACCCCAGCTCGGCCAGGACCGCCAGCGTGCGTGCGAGGTCCGAGGGGTCGACGAGCAGGTCGAGGTCGCCGTCCTCCGCGCCGCCCTCGACCAGCGAGTAGTTGCTCTTCCAATGTGTGTAGGCGACGCTGGCGTCGAGTCGTGCCAGCAGCTGGGTCGCGAGTTCGGTCGACAGGGCGAGCTCCCTCTCCGGTGGTGCGTCAGGCTCACGAGTCCGACGGACGGTCGCGATCCCTGCCGACACCAACTCGGCGGCGGTGCTCCGAAGCTCCGTGCGCGCGCCATCGTCCCCGATATCGAGAACCTGGGATCGGTAGACGAACAGCAGCCGCCCGTCAAGCGCAGGGGAGCCGCAGACGAGCTCGAATACCTCCGAGGTTCTTCGCACCGCTTCCTGCACGGCGCGACCCGAGGGAGAGCCCAGTCGCGGGTGGCTGCGCCGCAGCGTCCGCTCCACGACCACGGGGTCGGGCACGCGGAGGCAGACCACCACATCTGGCATCGGTGCCAACGCGGCGAACGCCCCGACCCGCGCGGTATCGTTGTTGCCGCGCGGATGGACGAAGAGGTGGTGCGCCCCTTGAAGCGTGGCCTCGTTGTCGGAGATCACGACCTGTCCGTCTTGCAGCCCGCGACGGATCATTTCGTGGATCCCGGTCTTCCTCAAGGTCAGCCGGACGAGCCCGGCCTTGTAGAGCCACGACCCCGGGGCCTCACGAATGATGCGGAACGTGGTGCCGTGGAAGTCGCGGTAGCGACGCCAACTCGCCACGGAGTAGAGCAGTGACGCGAGCTCGATCACACGCCGGCGCAGGAACGCGCTGGGCAGCCACCCCACTCCGAGGTGGCGGCTCGCGAAGTCCTCGCTCAGCCAAGCCGCGTTCCCACGTTCCCGACACTCCTGGACGATGGCGCGTGCCAGGGTCGTCTTTCCCGCGCTCGAAGGCCCGATCAATGCGATATGCATCGGCGCCCGCGCGGTGGAAGAGGCGGATGGGATGACCGTGTCCGCCTGGAGCGAAACGGCGTTGCCGGGGGGGTTCGAGACGACGGCTGCCGAAGGGGGCGGGCTATCGACCCCGCGCACTAGCATGCACCATCAGCCGTCAGCACCGCCCGCACGGTCCGGGCCAGGATGTGGATGTCCAGCCACACTGACCAATTTTGGACATAGTAGCTGTCGAACGCCACCCGCTCCTCGTAGGTGGTCTTGTTCCGGCCCGACACCTGCCAGAGGCCGGTGAGGCCCGGCGGCACGCTGACGTAGTAGCCGAACTCCTGCCCGTACTTGGGAATCTCCTGGAGCACGATGGGACGAGGCCCGACCAGGCTCATGTCCCCGCGGATGATGTTCCAGAGCTGAGGCAGCTCGTCCAGGCTCGCGCGACGCAGGATCCGCCCCACGGGGGTGATGCGAGGATCGTTGCGCAATTTGTGATCCTTCGCCCACTCCCTGCGCAGGTCGAGGTCCGACGCGAGGTACTCCTTCAGCACCTCGTCGGCGTTCTGGTACATGGTGCGGAACTTCCAGGCCTTGAAGGGCTGCCGTCCCCGTCCGATGCGCTGCTGCGAGTAGAAGATCGGGCCCGGGGAAGAGACCCACACCGCGAGCGCGATCAGAAGAAGGAGGGGGAGTGCCAAAGCGGCCATGAGGAGGGCGGACGCACAATCGAAGGTGCGCTTGAGCAGTCTCGGGATCGGCCGGTACAGGCTCGTACCGGTCTGGACCCCGACCATCCCGGCGACGACGGTGGTCTGGGTCCAGAGGTTCGGGACGATGCCGGGTTCGGGAACCACGACCAGGCTGGGGAAGAGGCTTGCGCAGTACCGGACCAGGAACGCGTCCTGGGCCACGTCGTCACCGTGGAGCGCGAGTGCGGCCGAGGTGGCGCCGTGATCGCGGGCCATCTGTTGAATCGCGGAGAGCTCCCGCTGGCCGTTCCCGTGGAGATGCACGGGAATGGCCCTCAGGCCGAGGCCCGGGTGCCCATCGAAGTAGTTCACGATCTGTCTGGTGGCGGGCTCGGCGCCGATCACCAGCATCGGGTGCGACCACCAGGAAAAGCGGGCGACCAGCGCGCGGGTCGCGGCACGGAGCAGGGGCACCGCGATCGCGGTGGTCACGCCGGCCAGGAGGAGGATCGAGACCAGGGCCGGACCCTGGCCGCGGAACCACTCTGCGAGAGCCACGGCGCCGAAGATCAGGAAGACCGCTGTCGCCGACTGTCGCAACTCCACCACACCATGGAGACCGATACCCGGGTACAAGCCGAGCACCAGATTCGCCCCAAGGAGTCCCAGAGCCAGCAGGCCGAACGCCGGCAGGATGTCCACGGGCGAGCCCGCCACCAGCCGCACGAGCCCCTGGTGGGCCAGGGTCAGCGCCAGCATCAGCGCCACCAGATCCGATACGATCATGGGGACGCTGCTCAACATGGCCCGGGCGGCGTGAACCAGCCCCGTACGGGAATCGGGCGACGCGACGCGTGGGTGCCGACGACGGTCAGCGACCTGGACCCGCGACTTCGGTCCCCGCATCGGGGCGCTCCGAAGGCCGGAGCCAAGGTCGTACGCCCGGCGCTGGGCCTCCATCCAGGCCGACGTCAATCCTTCCTCGGGAGACCGCAAGTGATTATTCCTCTTCCCATGGTGAACCCCGCCGTGGGCTCTGACGTGCGTTCTGCACCATCCGTGCCCTCCGGAAGCCCGGAAAACGAGGAAAGAAAGAGAGTCGTAAAGCGTTGTCGTATAACGACTTGAGTGCGACCTTGCCGGAGGCGCCGGTGCCGGAGAGGGTTGTACGTTGTTGCAGGGGCGCAGCGGTTTTGTACCGGATTCGCAACATGACGCCACAAGTGTCCGGTGTGGCGGGTCCGCGGCGCGCCCGGTCGTATGGTCAAGCGCCCCCTACCACGACATATTGTGGGGTTATGCCGGTCTTCCCTCGTTCGGCTCCAGATGTTTCCCCGGTGGAGGTACGCGCCTCGCTCCCCCACATCAGCCCGACACGGCGAGTCGTCTGCGCCCTGGTCCTGGTCGGCCTCGCCGCATGTGGTGAGCCGGCCAGCACGGGGCCTGGCGAGGATTCCCCCTACGAGCCGACGGGAAGCGGGGTCGTCTTCGTCGGCGCCGGCGACATCGCCGCGTGTGGCGACGAGGACGCGGAGCTGACCGCCCAGCTTCTCGACATGATTCCCGGCACGGTTTTCACGACAGGCGACAACGCCTACCCGGACGGCACCGCCACCAATTTTTCCGCCTGTTACCACCCGACGTGGGGAAGGCACCGGAGCCGAACCCGACCCTCTCCCGGGAATCACGACTATCACACGGCGGATGCAGGAGGGTACTTCGACTATTTCGGGGATTTCGCAGGGAGCGCGAGGACCGGCTACTACAGCTATGACCTCGGAGGGTGGCACGTCATCTCGCTCAACAGCGAAGTCGACATGGATGCGGGCTCGCCACAGGAGCAATGGCTTCGCGCGGACCTCGCGGCCCATCCGAGCGCTTGCACGCTGGCGTACTGGCACACGCCGCGCTTCGGCTCAGGGTCGCGGCACGGCAGCTCGAGGGGACCCGCCCCGCTCTGGGAGGCGTTGTACGAGCGTGGCGTCGAAGTCGTCCTGAACGGGCACGAGCACGTCTACGAACGCTTCGCGCCCCAATCGCCGGACGGCTCGCTGGACGAGGCTCGTGGCATCAGGGAGTTCATCGTGGGTACCGGTGGCGCGTCCCCCTACGGGTTCGACACCCCGTTGGCCAACAGCGAGGCCCGGAACAGCGGGGATTTCGGGGTGCTCAAGCTCACCCTGTACCCAGATGGTTATACGTGGGAGTTCGTGTCGACGAGGGCGGGCGGGTATTCCGACTCGGGCGCTACGCCCTGCCACGACTAGACGCCGGGCCCGGTTCGTCCGGGCGCGACACCGGGGCCGATCATGGATTCGCACCGACCATAGAACAGACCGGAGAGTACGCTGTGAAGAGAGACCTTCTGTGCACCCTGGGCCCCTCCTCCCTCAACGACGGTGTGATCCACCGTCTGGAGGAGCTCGGCGTGAGCCTCTTCCGGCTGAACCTGTCGCACACCAAGCACACGGACATCGCCCCCACGCTCGAATACATCAAGAGTCGAACCCGGGTGCCGGTCTGCGTAGACACCGAGGGAGCTCAGGTCCGGAGTGGGGCCCTGGTGGACCGAAGGGTGACCTTGCGTGAGAACAGCCTGGTCCGAATCTGCCGTCGGCGGGTCCCGGGCGATTCCCACGAGTTCAACCTCTACCCCTCCTTCATCCTCGACCTGCTCGAGGTGGGGGACGTCCTCAGTATGGACGAGGCCGTGCTGGTGCAGGTCATCGCCGTCGAGGACGCCTTCGCGACCGCCCGCGTGCTGTGCGGAGGGGATCTTGGACAGAACAAGGCGGTCACGGTCCAGCGGGACATCCCGCTCCCCGCGCTGACCTCCAAGGACCGAAAGGCGATCGCTGTCGCCCGTGATCTGGGCATCCGTCACCTGGCCCTGTCCTTCGCGCATCGCGCGGAAGACGTGGACGAGATCCGCAGCGAGTTCGGGGAGGACGCGTTCGTGATCTCGAAGATCGAGTGCAACGCCGGACTCCGGAACCTCGACGAGATCGCAGCCAGATCCGACGCCCTCCTCATCGATCGCGGCGACCTGTCTCGCCAGGTTCCGATCGAGCAGATCCCGAGGGTGCAGAAGAGCATCATCCGCAGCGCGAAAGCGACGGGGGTGAAGGTCTACGTCGCCACCAACCTGTTGGAGTCGATGGTCGCGCAGCCGTACCCGACACGGGCCGAAGTGAACGACGTGTACAACACGCTCGTGGACGGCGCCGACGGTCTGGTGCTGGCTGCGGAGACGGCGGTGGGAGCGTTTCCCATCGGATGCGCGAGCATGGTCGTGCGCATCACGCGTGAGTTCGAGAGCGCGCAGCCGGAGCCCGAGCCCACACTGACGACCTCGCCGATCTCCCTGCTGATCGACCCGCTGGGCGGCAGGCTCGCTCGCCAGCCGTCGCCGGACGGCGATCCCGACGCTCTGTCCGGGGTGCTGAGCCTGGCGATCGCCGAGACCGATTTCATGGACTGCGAGCTGATCGCCAACGGCACGTACTCTCCCCTCACGGGCTTCATGAACCGCGAGACGCTCGAGAGCGTGCTGCACACGAAGAGGCTCCCGAACGGACTCCCCTGGACGATGCCCGTCCTGCTTGCGGTCGACCCGTCGACCGCGCGTGGGCTGGGGCCGGGCGCTGTCGTTGCGCTGCGGGGGCCCGGCGGCCGTGGCCTCGCCAAGCTGACCGTCGAGGACGCGTATTCCTTCCCGCTGGACGCGCTGACCGGCCCCTGGTTCGGCACCACGGACGGCTCTCATCCCGGCGTGGCACGCGTGGCGAGGCGGGGAACGACGTTCCTCGCGGGCGAGGTGGAGCTGGTCCGGACCGCTCCTTCCCCGTTCGACCAGTACAAGCTGACGCCGGCCATGTCGCGCTTCATCTTCACCAAGAAGGGATGGAGCAAGGTCGTGGGCTTCCACAGCAGGAACGTCCCACACCGCGTGCACGAGCTGATTCAGCTTCAGGCCCTCGAGCGGACCCACGCGGACGGCCTCTTCATCAGCCCCGTGATCGGACCCCAAAAGCCGGGCGACTTCCTGCCGGGGCCCATCCTTCACAGCTACCAGCTTCTGCTGGATTTCGGGCACTACCCGAGGGGTAAGGTGGTGCTCGGCTCGTTCGCCACCTATCCCCGCTACTGTGGACCGAGGGAGGCGGTGTTCACAGCCACCTGCCGCCGCAACATGGGCTGCTCACACTTCATCGTGGGGCGGGACCATGCGGGCGTCGGGGGCTTCTACAACGATCGGGAGACCCGCGCGTTGTTCGAGGAGCTAGACGACCTGGGGGTGGAGCCCGTCTTCTTCGACATGCTGGGCTACCACCCGGAGTCAGGAAGCTACCGGGCCGCCGACACCGCCGACCTGGTGTCGATCAGCGGGTCAGAGGCTCGGGAGGCGCTCCGACGGCAAGAGGAGCTGCCGCAGTGGTACATGCACGAGGTCGTTCAGGAGGCGCTCCGCAGCTCGATCGCTCAGGGCGAGCCGGTGTTCTGCGAATAGCTCCGCCCGAAGTGGGCGCCGGTCGGCGTCAACCCCTCCGACCGGCGTACTCGTACTGATAGTAGTAGTGGCCCTCGACCGAGGCGCTGACATTGTCGGGGTCGTTGAGGACCACACCCAGGACGCGGGCGCCGACGGCGCTCAGCTGTCTCAGGGCCTCGCGCAGCGCCCCTCGGTCCGTCTGACCGGCGCGCACCAGGAACAACACTCCGTCGGCGATCGCCGGTAGGACCGGGGCGCTACCGGCAGCCAACACCGGCGGGCCATCGATGACCACCACGTCGTAGCTCTGCCCCAGGTCGTCGAAGACCTTCTCCATAACCCCGGCGCTCGTCAGCGAGGACGGATCCGCCTGCCAGGTGCCTCGGGGAAGCATGTCGAGGCTCGACATCCCCGTCCTGCGCACGGCCATTTCTGCGGACGCCCTTCCGGCCAGCAGGTCGGACAGGCCCGGAGATTCCGGCACGTTCGGGATCTCGTGAATCCTGCCTCGCCAGAGGTCGGCGTCGACCAGGAGCACGCGGACCCCTTCTTCGGCGATGGACGCCGCGAGGCTCGCGGCGGTGAGGGTCTTTCCCTCCCTCGGAGACGTGCTCGTGATCACGATGTTGCGCACGTGCCCGGTCCACCCGGCGAACAGGATGTTCGTCCGCAGGAGCCGATACGCTTCCATCGCGTGGCTGCTCCGTCGCATGGATCCGTTCACACCGACCTCGACCGCCTTCCCGTTCAAGGAGAGCCTGCGCTTCAAATCCTCGAGGTCGGGCATGGTCGCCCTCGGGATCAGCGCGAGCACCGGCATCCTGAAGGCATCCTCGACCTCTGCACGGCTCTGTACGGAGCGGTTGCGTCGCTCCAGGAGGAAGGCCGCGCCGACGCCCAGGATCAGCCCGAGGAACAACCCCAGCCCGATCTTGACCGGGTACGTTCCGGGCTCCGGCTCGTAGGGCAGCCCAGCCAGGTCGATGATGTCGGCCTGCCCCACGGTTGCGGCCTCCGCCACCCTGGCGCGCTGCAGCTCTTCACGAACCTGATCGCTGACCTTCTGATAGGTCTGGACGATCTGGGCGAGGCGCGTCTCCTCTGCGAGCTGGGACGGCAGCGCCGCCAACTCCTGCGTGGTGCGGGCCGAGAGCTGGGTGAGCGCGTCCGCCCGGGCGTCGAGCGACGCCACGTGGCTGCGGATCGCCCCCGCGAGCTCTGCCTCGGAGTTCGCGATCAGCTGACGTTGCCGCACCACGTCGGGGTGCGTCAAAGCGTTGCCGAAGTCTCCCGTGGTCAGCGAGTCGAGGACCTCCCGCTGTCTCAACAGCTGCCCGTGGATCCTGGAAACCGCTGCGTTTTCGGCGATTCCCGGAGCGGACACGAGCGTGCGCAGCAACTCCGAGCGCTCGGATTCGGAAGTCGACTCGAGCTGGTCCAGAAGATCCTGATACATGCGGCGTTCGGCGTCCAGCTCACTGCGCCGGATGTCGAGAGCCATCCGGTTCTGCTGCTGCGAGCTCAGCTCCTGACGCGCGTCGTACGACTGCGCTCTCGTCTGAAAGACCCGCAGAGCTGCGCGTGCGCGCGCCAGGCTCGAGTCGGTCTGGGCGACCTGTTCCTCCAGGAAGATCCGACGCCGGCGCGAGCGTTCCTGGGCGAACTGGGCCTCGAACTCCTGGTACCGCGTGACCAACGTATTGGTCACCCGCTGCGCCATGGCCGGGTTGGGGTGGGTGAAGGCCACGTCGACGATGTTGGTCTCGGAGCGGGGCGAGGTCCTGAGGTCGGCCAGGAGCCGATCCACCGCCTCCTGCTGGGAAGCGATCGGCCACGCGGTCTGGTTCGCCTCGGGCTGTCCCCCGATCACGAGATCGATTCCGTCGACGCGCGCCAGTTGGCCGTATTGTGAGCGGGCCTCACCCCTTCGGGTGCGTGCCGTGAAGCCCGCCGGATCGAACTCGAGCCAAAGGGTGTCCGCAGTGGTCTCACGATCCACCCTGGCGGCCTGGAGAAGGCGCGGCTCGAAGCTCGAATAGTCGGGGCGGAGACGGAGTCCGACCGAATCCACCACGTCACCCACCAATGAGCGGCTCCGCAGCAGCTGCGTCTGGGACAGCAGCGTGTTCACGAAACGATCGGATTCCCGCGTCGGGGCCTCGAAGCCCTGCGTGACAGCCTCTCTTCCTTCTGCCGCGACACGCAGCACGGCCGTGGCTCGATATCGGGGGATCTCCTGGAGGGCGATCACTGCGGCGATCGCCACCGAAGCCGCCGCCGCGCCGACCACGACCCACGCCCGACGCCTCAACATGGAGACCACCTCGGAAAGCTCGATCGCGTCGTGCGTCTTCGCCGGTGGTTCCAGTGTCGGCGAGGGGTCAGTGAACGGGTTTCGAAGCGCTGGCGGAGTTGCGGGTACCCTGCGTCTCCCGCTCTCCGAACGGGCGACAGCCGGGGTCAGCGCGCCGTTCGTCGCCGTGGGGTGGGCACCCTCTCGCGGACGCGCATGATCGGCGGTGTCGGACGGCTGCGGGCGGGCCACCGGCGCGTCCAGAACCCACTCCGACGCGTGGTCCCATCCGGGCGCCTCGGTCAGCGGCGTCGACGACACGGGCTGGACCGGCGTATCGGGCGCCCGTCCGACCAGCTCCTCAGCCTCCTCGGGGGCCGGGCGTGGAGGCTTCTCGGCGGAGGTCGCCGGCTCCTGGGAGACGGCTTCCGGTTCATCGTGGGCAGCAACGCCGTCTCCGCGCGTTTCGATGACCCGCGGGGACTCGACCTCGGCAGGCACGGAGGGATCGACCACCGCCACGACCGGGTCGGACTGCTGGGCCGGCTCGGCGACCTCCTCTACCGCTGCGGACCCGGTTTCCACGGGCGTGACCTCGGCCACCGCCTCGGCTGCCGCTACGGGCTCAGGCTCGGTTTCCTCGGGCGTGACCTCGGCCCCCGCCTCGGCTGCCGCCACGGGCTCAGGCTCGGTTTCCTCAGGCGTGACCTCGGCCCCCGGCTCGGCTGCCGCCACGGGCTCAGGCTCGGTTTCCTCGGGCGTGACCTCGGCCCCCGGCTCGGCTGCCGCCACGGGCTCCGGCTCGGTCTCCGAAGCCGTGACCTCGGCTGCCGGCTCGACTGCCGCTGCGGGCTCCGGCTCGGTCTCCGAAGCCGTGACCTCGGCTGCCGGCTCCGGCCGCTCCGCCGCGGCGACCTCCGTGGCGGGTCCGGCGGAGTCTTCGTCGGTTCCGTGGTCACCCAGCGTCCCGTTCAGGGCGCGGGTGGGTCTCCCCGGCTCGACCTCGAACTCCAGTCGCCAGCGCCAGAGGGTGCTGGCGCTGACGCCGAGCTCTCGAGCGGCGTCGGCCACGGAGCGGTCTCCCTCTCGGGCCATACGAACCGCGTTTCGCTTGAACTCGGTGCTGTAGCGCTGCCCCGTACCACTTCCGGAGCTCCGGGCCTCCAGCTCCTCGTCCGACTCGGACTCGGACTCGCCGAGAATGGAATCGAGCCCCAGACGCCACCGGCGTAGGGAGCGTTCACTCACGCCCAACTCGTTTGCGACGTCGACGAGCGAGCGATCGCTCTCGGTAGTCATCCGAACGGCTTTGATCTTGAACTCGTCGCTGTAGCGTCGTCCGGTACTACCCATGAATTCCTCGTTCAATCACACCTTCGGAGGTAGAATGCAGAACAAAAATCAGGCACGAAGACACAACCGCTGAAGAAGCCTTCGTACGCTGAAGATCCCGGCTACGAGTCGAAGCTCGAGGCGGTGAGTGTCCGGTCACTGCGAGGTCGCGAGAACCGGGCACCTAATAGATACTATGCCATCCGATCGGCTCGCGCATCGCTCATGTATTGCAGCCCTGTGTCCGGCCTTTCGACTTGAGGCCGACGGACGGAGCGGGAGCTGCGGGCGTCAGCTCCGTGGGGGAAGCACCGTGATCTCGAAGCGCACCTCGGGCAAGTCCGAATCCCTGACACGCGCCAGGAGGACCACTTGCCCGGTCTGCGGCGGGAGTCGGAAGACGTTCCGGGCCACGCCCTGAGAGTCGGTGCGCACGGACTCGGAGCGGAGCATCCCACCGGTTCCGCTCTCGAGGCTCCACTCCACGACCTTGTCCACGACCGGCCTCCCCCAGCTTCCGGACACCCGTATCGCCACACCCACGTCCGAGCCGGCCGGCGCCTGCACTCCTTCCGGGGTGACCGCCACGGCGGCCTGCGCGACGCGGGCCGGCGGCGAAATCCTCGGCGCGGGCGAGCCGCCTGGAAGGGACGTCGGGCGTCCGGTGGGCACCGGGGGCGGTCCGGACTCCGGCGTCCCGGTCGTATCCGCTGCGGCGGTTCGCGTAGTGTCCGCGGGGCCCTCGTCGCCGGGTGGTGCCGCCTGGCCCGAAAGCGCACCGGCTTGGGGGGGCGCCTGGGGGAGCGGCTGGCCGAGCGTGGGCCGATCGGTGTTCGCTCCGGGTGGTTCGATCTCGGGGACGAGCTGCCACGACGCGATCCTGCTCACCGCGAGGACCACCAGGAAGACGCCTCCAAGGAGCAGCAGGTCCCAGAACCGCGGAAGGCGTTTCCTGATTCCGGCGACGAGCGGAGGAGCGAGGGTGAGTATCGCGCCGAAGATGCGCCGGAGCGCGACACCGAGCCGGGCCGTTTTCGTGGGTTTCGGAGCCGGTTCCTTCGATGCCTCCAGGTCCCCGGAGAAGGGTGAGACCGGCGGCGGGTCCCCGAACCGCAGCCCGAGGCGTCGGATCAGGCTCGAGAGCGCGCGGGCCACGGCGCCCATCATGTTCCGTAACGACGACCACCGACCCTGGCCGCCGAGGCGACGCACGTCGCCACGGCTCGGGGAATGAGGTCCTGCGAGCATTGGGAGGGGAAGCCGGCGCGTACCTTCATTGGATCAAGGTCAAGACGCTGGCTCGGCCCGTCAAGCGGATGGACCGCCCCCTGCGCTGGGCCCTCGGGTGACGAAGCGCGGGCGTGGGGCGGCGGCGCACGCAGCCGCCGCCCGCCCCCCGCCCACTACCGATCGCGAGGACCCGTCACGTCCGCACCCGTCCGCACGCCGACCCCGGAGGGGCGGTCAACACCCCCCCTCGGCACACGGTGGATGATCCCGACGCGTCTGTCTACGAGACCTTGGTCCCCTCGCCGGGCGTCCAGGAGGTGCGTCGAGGCACCACCCCTTCGCCCGGCCTCTCGGTTCCGAGCCTACCGGTCGCGTACGCTTCCTGAGCACCCGTCCTCTGGGATCCGCCGGTCAACACGGCTGCCAGCACGAACCCGAGGCTGAAGGCCAGGAACACCCCCAGCAAGTATAGAATCACTGTTCCTCCTCCCCTCCCGGCACGCGTGCCGGATAGGGCTTCACTGACGTGAAGGTCGCAATCGACGGAGGTAGCAAGAAGGGTGCCGGTGGCTCAGTCCGTTGGGCCCGCGTCCGGCTTCCACGGGAGCGCCGGCACCAGGGTGGCGCCGCCGGTCGACCCCTGGACGCGGAAGTGGCGTGAGCGGCGCGCCGTTCGGCCCGTGTCCTGGTCGGTCACGACCACCGTGAGCCGATAGCGACCACGGTCGAGGGAAGTGCGGACGTGACGAAGCTCGCGCACGGTCGAGTCCCCCCCGACGGCAACCTCCCCGGAGAACCGGGTCCGAACCGGGCTCGAGTCATCGTCCTCGTCGCGACGGGCACCGGGCTCGTCGACCCTTTCGACGGAGATCTCCGTTTCGTAGCGGCTGCCCGAGGGCAGGTTGTAGATCTCGTAGTAGATGTCGAACGAGCTTCCGGGTAGAAGGCTCGTCGGGAGAAGGGCCAGCGTGACGTCGCCCCTGCGCCACCCACCTTGCGAGCCTGGCTGTGCGAGCGCGACGTCGCTGAGCATGAGCTGCCGGCCGCGGTAGTCGGGGATCGGGAACGCGGAGGCGTAGAGCTGACCAATGCCCGGCTGGCTGGCGTCGGTCATGATCACCCGCTGGAGGGTCGTGACGGACGGGGGTGCGCGAACCTCTATGTGCGTGTAGAGCAGGTGCTCACCCGAGAGCGGCCGCGGTAGCCCGACGTAGACCGAGTCGTCCGTGCGGGAGACCGACCGCCGTAAGGTGTCGGAGAGCACCAGCGTGACGTCGAAGCGATAACGGATCAGCCCCTCGTGGAACTCCCGCTCGAGTCGACCGGCGGGGACCGCGAAGGAGGCGACCACGGTCGTGGTCCCCGCGTCTCCCCGGAAGGTGTACAGGTCGTAGAAGAAGGGGAGCGGTCGGGGAACCGCGGCCAAGGGAACGTCGTCCGATCCAGGAGACACGCTCGCCGGCTCGCCGCCTCCGCGCACCGCGGCGGTGGCGGTCAGGACGCCCAGCAGCGAGACGAGGCCTGCAACCTTCATGACGCATCCGGCGGAGGTGGCCGCTCGACCCTGGATATACGCCCCCGTGCGCGAAGTCGTTCCTGGCTGCTCCGTGCGCCGGCAACGGCGGGACGCGTTTGAGAGGTCAAGTCCCCCCTGCGACGCGGCGGACGAAGGAGGCGACGACGTCCGCGAAGGCTCGATACGGGGTCTCCAGCATGACTGCGTGGTCGCCGCCGGCGATCACGATCCAGCTCCTGTCTGGGGTACTGAGGCGAGTGAACACCGCCACGTGTGCGTCGGTGGACGTGAGCGGGTCGGCCTCGCCCTCGACCAGGAGCGTGGGGACGGTGACGCGCTCCGCGTCCAACTCGCTCCACTGGTGGGTCTCCTTCCAATCGGCGCGCACCGGATCCGCGGCCAGCGCAGCGTCGACGTAGGCTCGCACGGCTCGCGTGCTGATGGCGCCGTCGACGATGAAGTCGGAGGCCGCGGCCTCCGCCGTCGTGGGCGCGCGCGGCGGCTCGCCCGGGTCGGGCTGCGCGGACGGCGGCCGGGATGGGTCGTAGGGGTATCCATAGAGCACGACACCGGACACGAGGTCCGGCCGCCGTTGAACGGTGAGTTGCGCGACCATCGACCCATACGACCACCCGAACAACACCGGTGGCGGGCGGTCGGGTTGGCGCTCCCGAATCCACTCGAGCACTTGGATCACGTCGCGCGCCGCCCGGTCCGGCGTCAGCCAGCCGGTCGCGTCCCGGGGCGTGGCACCGTACCCGCGAGCGTCGAGCCCAAATGCGCGAATCGATCGTGCGTTGAGCCCGTCCATGAGCGACAGGTCTTCCCCGGGGACCTGGAGGTCGTAGTCCGGCAGAGTGCTCCAGGTCCTGCCGTGCAGCAGCAGCACCGTCGCGCCGGGGGCGGCCGGCGACTTCTCCCACACGGCCAGGGGATGGCCGTCCGAGTCGACGGTATGTCGCTCGAGCGCCGGGGGCGCCGCGAGATCCGTGCGCTCTTCGACCCTGCAGGCGCCCGCCAGGGCGACTGCCACGAGGGGGATGAGGCGGAGCCTCGGGCACAGGGAACCCGGCAGGGCCCTCCAATTCGTCATGGGCGTCCGTCCGCTGCGGGCCTCGGCTTTCCGCCCCACTCCTGGAACCACTTCATGAGGTAGAGCTGCGTCCGCATGAAGTTGGATGGGATGCTGCCGGTCCCGTGATACTCACCCACGAACCGGAGCATCTTGGTCGGTACGCCGACCTGCTTGAGCGCCTGATAGTATTCCTCGGTCTGGCCCATCGGCGTGCGCAGGTCCAGCTCTCCCGTCATCAGGATCGTGGGCGTACGGACGTTCTGCACGTACATGAGCGGAGAGTGCTCGAGGTACTTGTCCGGGTTCGTCCAAGGGTATCCCTCGTAGCGGTAGTAGCCCCACATCGTGACGTCCGCATTGCCGGCGAAGCTCATCCAGTTGATGACTGGGCACCGCACTCCAGCCGCTGCGAATCGCGTCGTGTGGCCGATCACCCAGCTGGACAGCACCCCACCACCGCTGCATCCCGTGACGAACATCTTGCTTTCGTCCACGTAGCCCTGCTGGATCACGGCGTCCACCCCGGCCATGAGATCGTCGTAATCCACGCTGGGGTATCCGTTGTCGATCGCGTTCCCGAAGTCGGTACCGTAGCCGGTGCTCCCGCGCGGGTTCGTGTACAGGGTCACGTATCCGTTCGCGGCGAAGTTCTGGTACGGGTAGCTGAACGCCACGCTGTACATCCCGTGGGGACCGCCGTGGATGTGGAGAATCAGCGGGTACTTGCGCGAGCCGTCGAAGTCCGGCGGCTTCACGATCCACCCCTGCACCCGTGTGCCCTCCGTGGACTCGTACCAGATCTCCTCGACATCCCCTAGGCGTTTGTTCGCGAGCACGTCGTCGTTGACGCGGGTCAACCACGTGTCGACGTCGCCGCCTCGGCGGAGGTCCCAGGTCACGACGTCGCCGGGCTCGTGCGGCGCGGTCTTCACTCCGACCGCTCGTCCCCCGTGCGACACCGAAGACAACGACAGCATGTGCTCGCCACGCGTCACCTGCCGCACGGCTCCGTCCAGGGAAGCCAGGTGAACGTTCTGCGTGCCCCGGTCGCCTGCCGTGAAGTAGATCCCTCGCGAGTCGTCGGACCAGGTGAGGTTCTGGACGTCCCGATCGAGCGTGCCCGTGAGCAGACGCGGGTTCGAGCCGTCGACGCCCATGACATACAGTTCCGTGGTCTTGTACGTCTGGGATGTCCAGGGATAGCCGGTGTAGGCGATCAAGCGACCGTCGGGTGAGACGATGGGGCTCGCCCACGGTCCGCGCTGGCGTGTGAGCTGCGTGATGAGGCCACTCTCGAGATCCATCGCGTAGATGTTGTACTCGAGGTACTTCTGATCGGCGTCCTCCATGAGCCCGTCGAACACCAACGTCCGCCCGTCCGGAGTCAGGTCGTAACCCACTGAGCCGACCCCGGAGACGAACGTCGCGCCGGCGCTCCACTCGCCCGCGGTCAGCTGTCGCGCGGTCCCGCCCTCCGCCGGTACGCTGAACAGATGCGTGTATCCCGACTCCAGGAAGCCGATCCGATCGAAGCGGTAGTGGACGCGATCCACGACGCGTGGAGCGGGCGTCCAATCGGCACCCTCGGGACGCTCGGGAAGATCCACCGCATAGGCATCCTGGTGGGGGACCAGCTGCTGGAAGAGAATCGTGTTGCCGTCCGGGGACCAGGCGATGTTGGAGGGAGCCCGGGTCTCGCGGGTCACCTGGCTGACGGCTCCCTCCGCGTCCATCCAGCGGACGAAGATCTGCGCTCCGCCGGGTTCACCCTCCGCCAGGAACGCGATGCGCGTCCCGTCGGGAGACCAGCGCGGGCTCGAGCCATCGATGAGAAATCGATTGCGCGTGCCGTTCGAGGCCACGATCCAGATCGAGGAGCTGAACCGGTCCTTCATCTTGTCCACCCACCGACGGGCGTAGACCACCTGGGACCCGTCCGGGGAGATCTGCGGGTCGCCGACGGACTCCATGTCCAGGAAGTGCCCGACCGTGAGGAGCGTATCGGACGGCGTCTCCTGGGCGGGCGCGGACTCACCCGTGAGCCCGACCACCGTGGCGACCAGCACAAGGGCTGGGACGGACTTCAGGGTCTTCATGATACTCCGTCTCCTCTCGTTGGGGCTCGGGAGTCCTCTGGGGTCAAGATGGATCCGGGTGACCCGGCGCGGGTCACGGGATGTGGCCGCGCACCTTGGCTGCCTGGAGCGGGTCCAGCCCGAAGCGGTTCGGACCGGGCGTGCCTTTCGCGAACAGCAGGACCAGGCCCAGGTAGACGTTGTAGAGGGGCACGCCCAGCAGGAACCAATGCCAGCCGGGTCGATCGAGGTCGTGCAGCCGCTTCACAGTGACGGCGATCGCCGCCCAGATCCCTCCGGCCAGCACCCCCAGGATGGGAAGGACCACCAGGGGACTTCCGGTGAGGACGCCGATCATCACGAGCACGATCGCGAGCGTCGCGATCGCGAGGTCGTCCAGGACGATGTGCCAGAGGTACCATGCGCGGTTGGCGCGCCCCTGCAACGAAAAGAGCTCGAAGAACGCATCCATCACCACGGCTCCGGTGGGACAGCGACGACGACCCCCAACCTACGTCGCCGACCGCATGGGGGCGCAAGCCTCCTCTGTGACGACCGCATCCCCCGCATGGAACACGCCTGGAGCGTCGAAGAAGACGTTGACGCCGAATTCGACGAGACCGGCGGCGTTGCGCCGGAACGTCGCCAGCGTACGCAATGGCTCGACGCCACGCACTCCCGTCGCCTGGTCGACCAGCGTAGCCACGCATCGTGGACACGGGCGGCCACCGTGCGTCGGGACCCCGCCGACTCGTCGACGACCCCACTGGTCCTCCTCGAAAGCCGCGAAGCCCTCCACTACGAGGTTCGGCCGAAAGCGATCCATGGTCAGCGGATGGTCCAGTCGCGCGTTCAGGTCGTCGAGCGAAGCGCGGGAGATCGCCAGAGCCGGAGAGGAATCCGCGAAGCCGGCGCACACGCGCCCCTCCCCCTCCGAAAGGAGCGGGCGTCCAGGGGGACGGACCGCGCGCACGATGCGGACGCGCTCGTCGAGGAATGCGCTGAGCCAGTCCGAGGCCGCGTCCCCGCAGTCCTGGGCGTACCGGTCGCTGTACCAGACGCGATGTAGCGTGAAGTCCTCGGCGTCCGGCTCGGCGAGCGGCAGCAGCAGCGACGAGCACGCCGGCGCGCTCATCCTCAGGTTGGAGTCCTCCAGGGCGGTGCGGACCAACGCCATGCGTGGGTGCGTCCGCTGGCTGACGAACCGGCCCTCCGCATCCACGGCCATCCAGCGTCGGTCGTAGCGCAGCCCCACCTGGTCCACCTCGGCCGAGGGTACTACGAAGCCGCCCGCCGACTTGAAGGGATGAAGTCGGATCTCCGCGATGCGACCCGTCGCGGGAGCACGCTCCACGGACGTCACGATCCCTCGGGGCGCTCAGCTGCCCGGGAAGCCAGTGGTCGGCATGTGGGGGACGATTCGCGCTGCGTTCGCGTAGTAGACCTTCTTCAGGACTTCGTCGGGCAGGTCCAGACCGTACAGCTTCCAGAACGCATGGTAGTCGCGGTAATAGTCGAAGTATTCGTCCGCGGTCTCGAACACTCGCCAGTAGTAGGGATACTCGTCGGGCGCAAATGAATCCTTCCCGAACAGGATCCGGTCCTGGTACTCGATGAAGAACTGGCGGGCGAAGCGGGGTTGGCGGCCCAGATCGTAGAGGACCGCACCGAGCTCGCCCAGAACGTTCGGATAGCGGTCGAACAACTGTCCGAGCTTGCCCAGATCATTCGCGTACCAGCTCATGTGGGCCACCACCCACGTCGTGTTCGGATGCTTGGCGATCATGCGGTCGCGCTCGGCCATCAACTCCTCGAAGGACGGAAAGCGCGAGCGGTCGAAATACCTCCGGCTCTCGAAGAGCGCCATCTCGAGCCAGCGCTCGTTCTCGTAGTCCATCGGCTCGAAGAACTCCGCTGGGTCGGCCGTGTGCACGAATACGGGGACACCGAGCCGACCCGCGGTCTCCCACACCACGTCCAGCTCCGGGTCATCCAGGTGAAGCCGTGTGCCGTCAGCCTTCTGGATGCTCAGCCCGAAACCCTTCATGATCTCCCCGATGCCCACGGCGCCCGCTGCGACGTCCTCCTCGAGCTGCTTCGCGATCCGGGCGCCGGAGCCCGGTCCGACGTTCCGGAGGTCGAGGGAGGCGAAGAAGACGAAACGGTCGGCGTACCCCGCGGCGCGAACGGCGTCGATCTGGCGCGTCAGTCGGTCACCGGAGCTGGGCCGCGCCTGAACCATCACCTGGAGGTTGAGCTCGTCCATCGCGGCCACGACGCGTTCGATGTTCTCCGGGGTCGACAGGTCCGGCGGGTGACCATGGAAGTCGACGGCGGGAAACTTGGCCCGCGGGACGGGATGCTCCGGTACGACCAGGGTCGAGTGGGGCCTGTATGCCACGATGGAAGGCGGGGGAATTGACGGCTGGCGGGTCTGGGCGCTCGAGGGGCAAGCGATGAGCGCCATGGACAGCATGATCGGCGCGGCGATTGGAAGGGTCGGGCGGCGCATGGAGGCTCCGGAGCGGGCGGGCGAAAGATCGTTCAATCTCGAATGGCTGATTCGGGGTGGCAACGTCGAACGGGGCGGAACCCGGAGGGTGCCGCCCCGCGACGTCGCCGTTGTGGCGTATCCGCCTCCGCGGTCGACTACTTCCGCTCCGGTCCCGACAGGATCTTCCAGTAGCACCAGAAGGTGAGGCCGTACACGAAGGACAGCGAGCAAACCAGGAGAATCCAGCCGCCGGTGGTCATCAGTCCGCTCCCGCCGTGTCGAAGGGTTCCGTGCCGTCCAGGTCCATGCCAGCGGCGCGCCAACGCTTCTCGCCGATGCGCACGCAGAACATGAGGAAGATCATCACCGCAGCCATGAGCGCGAGCGCACCCTTTGCCAGCGGCTGTTGCGCGATCGCCGCGGCGGAGGCCGGCAGATTCGCGATGCAGAACGCGACGAGCACGACCAGGAGATAGGTCGGCGCGACCCATTTCATGATGAAGTAGAAGATCCTGGGAAGCTGGATCTGTGCCCCGTTATGGATCTCCCGCCAGCCGACGTCGATGCCCATCACCCAGCTGAAGCAAATGATTTCGAGCATCGCCATGATCAGGATCATGAACGTTCCGGCCCAGAAATCGATCGTATTCCAGAACACGCCGCCCTCCGTGTAGTAGATCACGAAGAACGAGCTCACGATGCACAGCGCGACCACCCAGAGCGTGCCCTTGCGGCGGTCCACGCCGAGGGCTTCCTGCAGGAATGCTACGGCCGGCTGATACATCGAGATCGAGCTCGTGACCGCGGCGAGGAAGAGCATGAAGAACCAGACCGCGCCCACGAGCGGCCCGATCGCGCCCATCTGCGCGAACACCACGGGCAGCGTCTGGAAGCCGAGGCCGAAGGTGCCGGTGCTCACTGCGGCGATGGTTCCGGACAGGCCCAGGAAGACGAACGACGCGGTCAGCGTGATCAGGCCGCCGAAGCCCACCTCGAAGAACTCGTTGGTGGCGGCTGCCGTGAGGCCGGACAGCGCGACGTCGGACTTCTTGTTGAGGTAGGAGGCGTAGTTGATGATGATCCCGAAGCCGACCGAGATCGAGAAGAAGATCTGACCCGCCGCCGCCAGCCAGGTCTGCGGGTTGCCGAGCGCCGAGAAGTCCGGATTCCACATGTAGGCGAGCCCGCCCATGACGCTCTGATCCGGCAGGTTCGGATCGGGCGTACCCAGCGTGAGCACGCGGATCAGCACGACGAGCGCGCACACCGCCATGAGCGGCATCGCGAACGACACGAACTTCTCAATGCCCTTCGAGATCCCGCGCACGATGAGGAAGATGTTCAGGGCGAAAGTGAGCCCCCAGAACACCACCGTCGGAATGCCCGTTCCGAAGAACAGTCCGTTGCTGTCCGTGCCGGTGAACGCGTTGTAGTAGGTGGTCGAAGCGGCCGTCTGGTCTGCGATCGCGAGCGTGGGATCCACGGGAGGGGCGCCCGTGATATAGGCCCAGAAGTACCCCAGACACCACGACGCGATGAATGTGTAGTAGAACGAGACCGCCAGCGGGATCATTACCCCGATCACGCCCGAGTAGCGCCAGAAGCTGCCGCGCCCCAACACCCCCATGATCGCCGGCGCCGAGTGGAATCCCTTTGCGCCACCGTAGCGACCCATGGCCCACTCGGCCCAGCAGATCGGAATGCCGAGGAAGACCAGCGCGCAGAAGTAGGGGATCAGGAACGCCCCTCCACCGTTCGCCGCCGCCTGGCCCGGAAACCTGAGGAAGTTGCCGAGCCCGACCGCGGACCCCGACACGGCGAGGATGACGCCGAGCCGCGATCCCCATTGCTCCTTTTGTTCGGTCATGCCGCCTCTACCCTTTGGCGTGGCGCCTCTCGATGTCTCGAAGGGCGTGAGCAAAACGCCGTCATCATTCTCCCGATCTCCGGCCCGGTCAAGTGTCGGGGTCGTGCGCCGCCGGCTGCCACGGCCGGGCTGTCTTCCCTACATTCCGTGCCGGGAGGTATCGGAATGCCATACTACGAATACCGGTGCGTGGAGAACGGAATGACCGTGGAGGTCCGCCACGCCATGGACGAGACGCTGACGACCTGGGGGGAGCTCAGTGCTCGAGCGGAGGTGCCGCTCGGCGCCACGCGGGCGGATGCGCCCATCCAGCGCCTCATGAGCCTGCCCCTGCCCGCATCCCCTTCGAGCTCGCCCGCCCAAGGTTGTGGGCCCGGATGTGCCTGTGCCCGCGAGGCGTGAAGGGAGGGCGCCCGTGGCCGGCGCGAGACGACCGTGGGCCCGCTCGGCTCCAGCATTGCTTCTCGCCGCCGTCGTCGCGGGCACAGGGACGCCGGCGTCCGCCCAGGACGAGAAGGAGCTCGGGTGGGCGGATAAGGCCGAGTTGACGGCGGTGATGACGAGCGGGAACGCGTCCCTGAACACGTTCGGGTTGAAGAACGCGCTCGACTACGTCTGGCCCAGGGCGGCACTCCGGTTCTCGTTCGGCGGAATCCGGACCGAATCGAAGACGTTCTCGCGCGTCGCCCAGGGTACCGCGGACAACTTCACGGTCGTGAAGACGTCGACCAGCGCGGTGACCGCGGAGGCCTACTACGCGCGGGGACGTTACGACCATGACGTCAACGGAAAGACGTTCGTCTATCTCGGCACGGGCTGGGAGCGGAACACGTTCGCGGGGGTCGGCAGCCGGGTGACGACGGCCGCCGGGGTCGGCCGCAGCTTCGCCGACCGGGATGGCTTCAAGATGAGGGTCGACCTCGGCGCGACGTATACGCTCCAGAAGGACGTGGACTCGTCCGAGCGGGACTCCTTCGCCGGAGTGAGACTCTCCTACGAACTGTCGCGCCGGCTGACCGAGACCACCGAGCTGGGCAGCGCGCTGATCCTGGACGAGAACCAGGAGAACACCGAGGACCTGCGTGCGGATTTCACGAATTCGATCTCGGTCGCCATCGCGCGGGGGCTGGCCCTCAAGGCCAGCTACCAGATCCTCTTCGACAACGATCCTGCTTTGAAATCGATTCCCCTGGGCCAGACCGGAACGACCGTGCTGGCTCCGG